>JBGPBZ010000014.1:0-34275 GCA_041481535.1 Dehalococcoidia bacterium
CCGATCACCGGCGGTACCGCGATGTGGTGCCAGGGCTTCTCGGAGCCGAACGCGGGCTCTGACCTCGCCAACCTCTCGACCAGAGCCGTGCGGGACGGCGATGACTACGTCATCAACGGCCAGAAGATATGGACGTCCGGCGCCCACTACGCCGACTGGATGATCCTGATCGCACGAACGGATCAGGACGCGCCGAAGCACAAAGGCATCTCCTACTTCCTGGTCGACATGAAGACGCCAGGCATTACGACCCGGCCGCTGATCGACATGATGAACAACCACGGCTTCAACGAGATCTTCTTCGAAAACGCGCGGGTACCTCGAGCCAACCTCCTCGGCGAAGAGAACCGCGGCTGGTACATGGCGACGACCACGCTCGACTTCGAGCGCTCGTCGATCGGCGGAGCCGTTGGCGCGAAACGCATGCTGGACGACCTCGTGACGTGGACGCGCGAGACTCGGTCGAACGGCCACTTCGTCTACGACGAAGCACCGGTACGCTGGCGCCTCGGCGAAGCGGCCGTCGAGGCGGAGCTCGGGCGGTTGCTTTCGTACCGGGTCGTCACGTTGCAGTCGCGCGGACAAGTGCCGAACTACGAGTCGTCCATCGCCAAGCTGTTCAACACCGATATGCAGCTGCGAATGGCGAAGAGTGGCATGGAGATCATGGGGCTGTACGGCCAGCTCGATCACAAAGACAAGAAGTCGCCGCTGCAGGGCCGCTTCGAGCGCCAGTACCTCTGGCAGACGGGGCTCGCGGTCGGCGGCGGAACGACGGAAATCCAGAAGAACATCATCGCCATGCGGGGCCTCGGGCTGCCGCGGCAATAGGAGCGATGCTGTGTCAGTTCGACGGACGAGAAGTAGCCGCTCGAGAACGCATCGCGTTGCGAGGCCTCGAGTGAGCACCTTCACCGTTCCGATTACCGTCAGTGCTTCCGAGGATAGTCCCAAAGAACGACCAGAGGCTTGGGTTGATACTGGATCGCTCTATTCCTGGATGCCAAGCGACATTCTCGAACGGCGGGGCATTCGTCGACATGACACACGCACGTTTACGCTCGCAAGCGGCAAAGACGTGGAGCTTCCGATCGGCCATGCCTGGATAACGGTCGAAGACCGGACGACTCCGACAATCATCGTGTTTGGTGAAAAGCAAGGCCAGACGCTCCTTGGCGCTTACGCGCTGGAAGGCTTATCGCTCGCCGCTGATCCGGTGAATGAGCGCCTCGTGCCGGTGGCGCGACTGAACGCATTTTGAAACTACTCAAATAGAGACAGATACCTAACGGGAGGGACAGATGGACCTGGGTCTAGACGAACAGCAGGAGATGCTCAAGACTTTCGCGCGCGACTTCCTGGAGAAGGAGTGCCCGGAGAGTCTCGTGCGGAACATGGAAGAGGACGAGAAGGGCTACTCCCCCGAGCTCTGGAAGAAGATGGCGGAGCAGGGTTGGATGGGCCTGACCATCCCCGACGCTTACGGCGGCTCCGGCCTCTCGCTGTGCGAGCAGGTGGTGCTTCTCGAGGAGTTTGGGCGGGCGCTGGTGCCGGGTCCGTACATCTCGACGGTTGTCCTCGGCGCCACGCCGATCATGGAAGCGGGCACGGAAGAGCAGAAGAAGCAGTTCCTGCCGAAGATCGCCGCCGGGGAGGCGATCATGACGATGGCTCTCACCGAGCCGTCCGCCAAATGGAGTTCCGATGGCGTCACGCTCAGCGCCAAGAAGGAAGGCAACGACTACGTCCTCAACGGCACGAAGCTGTTCGTGCCGGACGCACACGTTAGCGACTACATGGTCGTGGTGGCGCGGACGGGCGGTAAGGGCGACAGCGGCATCACGCTCTTCATCGTCGACTCGAAGTCGGCCGGCATTAAGTACGAGGTGCTGAAGACGATCGCCGCGGACAAGCAGTGCGAGGTCACTTTCGAGAACGTGAAGGTGCCGGCGGCCAGCATCCTCGGCAAAGAGGGCAAGGGCTGGCCGATCGTCGAGAAGACGTCGAAGGTGGCGACGGTCGCCGCCTGTGCGTACCTGGTCGGTCTTTCGCAGATGGACTTTGACGTGACGCTGAACTACGCCAAAGAGCGCGTCCAGTTCGGGCGGCCGATCGGGTCGTTCCAGGCGATCCAGCACAAGCTCGCGGACGCGGTGATCGACGTCGATGGATCGCGGTTCATCACGTACAAGGCGGCGTGGAGCCTGGCCGAGGGCGAGGCGGACGCGGACCTGATGATCTCGATGGCGAAGGCCTGGGCTTCGGACGCGTCGAGGCGGGTGGTGGCGCACGGGCAGCAGATTCACGGCGGCATCGGCTTCACGAAGGAGTACAAGATCCAGCTGTACTTCCGGCGCCAGAAGTGGATGGAGCTGATGTGGGGCGACGGTGACTACCACCGCGAGAAGGTTGCCCAGTTGATGGGCGTCTAGGGCTCAACATACGCAACTCGAACGCAGGGGCGGGCGATGGCTCGCCCCTGTTCTTGGATTCGATAAGCCTGGACGAATCGCCGGCCTCGTGCTCACGTACGAAGTATGATTTGCGAAGCTGACCGTAGTGGGTGCTAGCCCGGTCGCCGGCGACGTCAACTGCAGCGGCGATATGGCCGGCTGCCCAGCGACCTCCAGACGTTCTCCGGCACTCGTGAAGATCCAGTCGGCGTTTTCGGCGCCAATTCACATCACGAGTGGAATCGGCACGCCGCCAGCTGCACGGGCAGCCCGCAACCCGTCTGCCAGTAGCCTCACAGCGAGCGGCAGCCTGATGTCACCAACCGCGGAGCGACAGCTTCCGCCCTTCGGTCATGCTGCATTCGATGAGATTCTGGTAGCCTAGGCGGAGGAGAAAGCCAGTGTCAGCAAACACTACATCCAAGCGCCAGACGAACGTAACGGCCAGCGCTCAGGCGCCGGTCGAGCACTACGACGCCGTCGTCATCGGTGCCGGGATTTCCGGCATGTATCAACTCCACCGCCTGCGCGAGCTTGGGCTATCGGTGCGGGTGATCGAGGCCGGCAGCGGCGTCGGCGGGACGTGGTACTGGAACCGGTACCCGGGCGCGCGCTTCGATTCGGAAAGCTGGACGTACGGGTATTCGTTTAGCGAGGAGATCCTCCAGGAGTGGGAGTGGAGCGAGAACTTCTCGGCTCAGCCGGAGACGTTGAGCTACTGCAACTTCGTGGCGGACAAGCTGGACCTCCGCCGCGATATTACCTTCAACAGCCGAGTCCTGTCTGCGACGTTCGACGAGGCGGAGACCTGCTGGGAGCTCGCGACCGATGACGGCAGGCGTGTGCGCACGGAGTTCCTGATCAGCGCTATGGGACCGCTGTCAGCGTATACGATGCCAAACATTCCGGGGATCGACAGCTTCAAGGGCGAGGCGTACCACACCGCTCGCTGGCCGAAGGAGCCGGTGACGTTCGCGGGCAAGCGGGTGGCTGTGATCGGAACCGGCGCAACGGGCGTGCAAGCGATCACGGAGATCGCGAAGACCGTGGGCGATATGACCGTGTTTCAGCGCACGCCGAACTGGTGCAAGCCGTTGCGCAACAGCAAGATAGACGCCGAAACGCATCGCAAGATCAAGTCGAGTTACCCGGAGATCTTTGCCAAGTGCAAGGAGACGTGGGGCGGCTTTATCCACGCGGCGGACCAGCGGATGGCGGTTTCCGTTAGCGAGGAGGAGCGCGAGGCGTTGTTTGAGAAGCTGTATGCGGAACCTGGATTCAGCTTCTGGATGTCCAACTTCTCGGACTTGATGATTGTCCCGCAGGCGAACGCGATGGTCTCGGAGTTCCTGGCTCGCAAGATCCGCGAGCGTGTTAACGACCCGGTTATCGCCGAGAAGCTGATCCCGAAGAACCACGGGTTCGGGACGCGACGGGTGCCGCTGGAGAGCGGCTACTACGAGGTGTACAACCAGGACAACGTGCATCTCGTCGACGTCAACGAGACGCCGATCGAGTGCATCACGCCGACCGGCCTCAAGACGAGCGATACCGAATACGAGTTCGACATGATTATCTACGCGACGGGGTTCGATGCGATCACGGGCGCGTACGATCGGGTCGACATCCGCGGCATCGGCGGACAGCGGCTGAAGGAGAAGTGGGCGGACGGGCCGCACACGTACCTTGGGCTGATGAGCCACAACTTCCCGAACTTCTTCACGATCATCGGGCCGCACAACGCCGCGACGTTCTGCAACATCCCTCGCTGCTCCGAGCAGAACGTCGAGTGGGTGGCCGATCTGATCGCGTACATGCGAGAGCACGGCTACAAGAGCATTGACCCGACGGCCGAAGCGGAAGACGCCTGGACGCAGCACGTTTACGACACGAGCCAGTTTCTGTTGCTGACGCAGGTCGATTCGTGGATGACGGGCATCAACAAGAACGTCACCACGCGCACGAAGCGGACGTTCATGGCCTACGCCGGCGGGGCGCCGAACTACCGGCAGCGCTGCGAAGACGTTGCGGCCAACGGATATGAGGGGTTCGAGCTGAAGTAGCCGCGCCCTTCGAGAATCTCGGGAAGTGGAGTCATCGACTGCTTAGCTCCGGGGAGCCTATACTCACGACGCGGTCTGGCGACAATTTTGCTCCAGGCTGCCTGGCTCGCTATTGACGGAGGCGTGTCTTGTCACAACTTGGCGACGTGATCGAGATCCCGAGCACGGGTGAGCGGTTTGAGTTTCGAAAGCGTGCGAAGGAGACAAACGGAGAACTGCTGGAGATCGAGTTCCATGTGAAGGAGTTCTCGCCGCCTCGTCACGTTCACACGCGTGTGGAGGAGAGAGTGGAGGTCATTTCGGGGAGTGCGCGCGTGCATGTGGGCGGAAAGGATTGGACAGCAGGACCGGGCGAGACGGTGATCTTCCCAGCCGGTGTAGGGCATACGTTTCAGGCAGTTGGGGAAGAGATGTTGCACTTCCGCTGCGAGATAATCCCCGGAGAGATGGAGAGCTGTTTCGAGACGATTTTTGGGCTGTACCGAGACGGGAAATCGAATAAACATGGGCAGCCGAACCTCCTGCAGAGTGTGATCCTCGCTAAGGAGTACGGAATCTATCTTCCGGGTCCGCCGTCGGCGCTCCAGCAACCGGCAGTAACAGTGCTTGCGGCGATCGGCAGGCTACTCGGCTATCGGCCGAAGTACGAGCGATACAGCGGTCCTGCTTTGTAGAATCTCCGCTTCCGGCGTCTACGACTCGACGCGCACGGGTCGTCTCAATGCCGGCCCCACCTACCAGCCCCTGAGCGAGAGCCTCTGCTCGTCCGTCATGGAGCGCACGTCAAGCCCGGGCATTGCTTCGCCCAGGCCGCGGGAGAGTTCGGCGATGATGTTCGCGTCGTTGTAATGGGTTACGGCTTGGACGATGGCGTGGGCCGTCCTGGCGGGGTCGCTGGACTTGAAGATGCCGGAGCCCACGAAGACGCCGTCGGCGCCGAGCTGCATCATGAGTGCGGCGTCTGAAGGGGTGGCGACGCCGCCGGCGGCGAAGTTGACGACGGGCAGGCGCCCGAGCTCTTTCGTTTCTTTGAGGAGCTCGTAAGGGGCCGCCAGATTCTTGGCTTCGGCCATGAGCTCGTCGTCGGGCATGTTCTTGACGCGGCGGATGCCCGACCAGACGGCGCGCATGTGGCGGACTGCCTCGACGATGTTGCCGGTGCCGGCTTCGCCCTTGGTGCGGATCATGGCTGCACCCTCACCGATGCGGCGGAGCGCCTCGCCGAGATCGCGGCAGCCGCAGACGAAGGGGACGTTGAACTCCCACTTGTTGACGTGGTGCGCCTCGTCGGCGGGGGTGAGGACTTCGGACTCGTCGATGTAATCGACGCCGAGCGCCTGCAGGACCTGCGCCTCGACGAAGTGGCCGATGCGGGCTTTGGCCATGACGGGGATGCTGACGGACTTGATGATGCCGGCGATCATGTCGGGGTCGGACATGCGGGCGACGCCGCCGTGGAGCCGAATGTCGGAGGGGACGCGCTCGAGGGCCATGACAGCGCAGGCGCCGGCTTCCTGGGCGATGACGGCGTGCTCCGGGGTGACGACGTCCATGATGACGCCGCCCTTGAGCATCTGGGCGAGTCCGCGCTTGACGGTGTTCGTTCCGGTCTGGATGGCCATGTCGTCCTCCGATGCAGTTACACCGCCGGGGAGCGGTGGGGGTAATCCCAGTATAAGTTGAGGAGGACGAGGCGACAAGGATCAGGCTTGTGGCCACTCGCTTTTTCAACCCGGCGCAAGGTGGACTCATGCACGCCTGGCGCTACAATGACAGCCATATCATGAGCCTCCCCGCGAGATTTCGCACGCCCACGCTGATTGCACTGGTCATGGCCGGTCTCGCTGCCTCGCTCTTGTCCGCTCGCGAAGGCCACGCTCTAGGCGCGGCGACGTACGCCGTGGACACGAATCTAGACACGGTTACCGCGAACGGTTGCACTAACGGACCTGTCGGCGATTGCAGTTTGCGAGAGGCGATCCTCGAGGCGAATACGCACCTCAGCACGGACACGCCGGATATCATCGACTTCAGCATTGGAAGCGGGCCCAAGACGATATCGCCGACGACGCCGCTGCCGGGAATCATAGATAGCGTGCTCATAGACGGCGACTCACAGCCGGGGTTGAACCCGCCGTTTGCGTGCATTGGCTTTGCGGGCGCCACGCCGTGTATCCGGATCAACGGAGCGGGGGCGCCGGCATCGCCCGGGTTCAACATCAACTCAAACAACGTGACGATCCGCGGCGTTGCCATCTATAACTTCGCCAGCGCGCCCGGGATCAAAGTCCAGGGAACGATCGACGGCGTGTCGATCACGGAGAACTACCTCGGTACGCTCACCGGAACGAGCGCCGCACCGAACTTGCAGGGGGTCTTGATCAGCGCAAGTGCGTCGCGCGTGCACATCGGGGGCGCCGGCATCGAAGGCAACGTGATTTCAGGCAACACGTCATCCGGCATCGAGATCGCCGGCGATAACAACGTCGTCCAGGGGAACTTCATCGGGACAAGCTGGCAGGGGGATGCCGCGCTTGCGAACTACTACGGCATAACCGGTGACGGCGACAACAACACGATCGGAGGGACAGGACCGACCGAGGGGAACGTGATCTCGGGCAACACCGCTATCGGCCTGACGGTGAGCGGCAGCCACAACGTGGTGGAGGGGAACCTCGTCGGGACGACGCTTGACGGGACGGCCGGATTGGGCAACGCAACCGGGCTCTTCGTTAACGGGAGCGACAACACGATCGGCGGGACGGGCGCAGGAGCGGGGAACGTTATCTCTGGAAATTCGGGGGCCGGCTCCTCGGAGGGCATCCACATCGAGGGCAACGGAAACCAGGCTCTGGGCAATTTCATCGGAACGAACGCGTCCGGCACGCAGGCTATCCCGAACACAACGGGCGTCGTTGTTATGACCTCGTCCCAGAACACGATTGGGAGCACCGACCCGGCCGGGCGAAACATCATCTCCGGGAACACCGGTACCGGTATCTACGTGAGCACCGCGACCGACGTGACGATCGCGGGGAACTACATCGGGCTGAATGCGAGCGGCACCGCCGCGCTCGCGAACGCCACGGGCATTGAGGTCAATCGATCGAGTGCAACGGTGATCGGCGGCGCGCAGGCGTCGGCGCGAAACGTTATCTCCGGGAACCTGGGGCGCGGAGTGACGCTCACCGGAACCGGGCTCACTGGCACGCAGGTGACCGGCAACTACGTCGGCCTCAACGCGGCGGGTACGTCAGCGATCGGGAACCTCGTCGGCGGTATCCTGATTCGCCCGAGCGCAGGCAACGACAGCACGGGCAACACGGTGAACGACAACGTGATCTCGGGCAATATGTTCTCCGGCATTTATCTTCTCGGCGACGTTGCGAACACAAAAGTCGCGAACAACAGCTTCTTCGGGAACATCATCGGTCTCAATGCGGCGGGCACGGCCGTGATGGGCAACGGGCAGGACGGCATTAAGGTGCAAAGCCTGGTGGCCACGGTGGAGCACAACAACTTCGGGGTGAGCGGAGAAGACCCGAACATCGTATCGGGCAATGGGCATGATGGGTTCGCCATACTCGAGAACGCGATCGACAACACGATAACGAACAACATCATCGGCACGAACGCGAGCGGGGCAGGCGGGCTCGGGAATGGCCAGACCGCCGTGAATGTGAACAGCAGCCTGGCGGTGCGCAATACGATCTCGGAGAACTCGATCGACAACAATGTGCAGATAGGGATCGACCTCACGAACGGCGGGAACGGCGAAAAGCCAGCGCCTGTTTTGACCGCGGCTACGGCGGGCAGCACGCATGTAACCGGCACGCTTACGGGGAGCACGCCAAACGCTCAGGTCAAGATCGAGTTCTTCCACAGTCCGGCCTGCGACCCATCGGGTTTTGGCGAGGGGCGCACGTTCATCGACTCTGCAAACGTGATGACGGACGGCTCCGGGAACGCGGCGATCAACGTTACGTTGTCTCCAATCACGCCCCCTGGACAAGCAGTCACGGCGACAGCGACCGATCCACAGGGCAATACGTCCGAGTTCTCGAACTGCGTGACGATGGCGGGGCCAGCGCCGACGCCGTCACCCATTCCGACACCAACGCCGACGCTCAGTCCGACGCCGATCGAGCACTCGACGCCGACACCGACACCCACGCCAACTCCTTCGGTCGCGGCGATCAGCGGCGACGGAGACTGTGACGGAGACGTCGACCTGGACGACGTGATCGCGGCCCTGACCGAGACGGCCGGCGTCGAGCCCGGGGCGCCTTGCGCCGAGAACGGGAATGTGGACTGCTCCGGGGGCGTGGACGCGTTCGATGCGATCCGCATCCTGGACTACGTGGCCGGTGCGCCGATACCGCAGGGTACGGAGTGCCCACCGATCGGGGTCTGAACACTGACGAAGGCGCCTGATACGATTGGGCCGATGCGCATCGGCTTGATTTCGGACACGCATATCCCGGTGGCGATGACGGAGCTGTGGCCGCAAGTGTACGAGGCGTTCCGCAATGTCGACTTGATCATGCACGGCGGCGACCTGCTAATCACGGACGTGCTCGACTGGCTGGAGGAGATCGCGCCAGTGCTGGCCGTGGAGGGCAACGGCGACTATACCGGCTTCGAGCGCTCCATTCCCCCGAGCGACCCACGCCTGTCCGAGGCAAAGGTGCTGTCACACGAGTCGGGACTGCGGATCGGGCTGGTGCACGATTTCCAGATGCCGGAGCACCCGCCGCTGCGTACGCTGGAGGGGCAGATGCAGCACTTCTTCGGCGGGCCGGTAGGCGTGATCGTGCGGGGAAGCACCCACCGCGCAGAGATCACGACCGTGAAGGGCGTGCTGATCGTCTGTCCGGGCAGCCCGACGTTTCCGAACCACGCGAACACGCGGCTGGGCACGGTGGGTTTCCTCGACATCGACGACGCCGGGCGGGTGACGCCGAGCATCCTCGACCTGGCGGACGTGTAGCGGCGCTCACGTAGAGCGGGCGCTCGGTTATTTCAGAATTGCCGCAAAACGCGGAACTTTTTCGTTCACGCTACCGTCTGCGCAGTACCAGTCATAGGAGGCGAGTCATGCGAAACAAGACCGTATTCCTGGTATCTGCCCTGGTAGCCTCGGTGGCGCTCATCGCCATCGCTGCCTGTTCTGGGTCGAACGGCGACCAGAGTGGGAGCGACGCCAACCCGGTTGTCCTCCGCAACGCCACTGTGGCGCCGACATCGAACACCAACAACGCGTTCGCGCCGGCGCCTACGTTCTTACCGGGCTCGACGACTAATCCGTCGAGCGGCGGCATTTCTTCAGGCGGCGTAGGTGGCGGGCCGTCCGCGGGAGGAGGAGGTGTCGGCAGCACTCCAGCCTCGGGAGGAGGACCCGCCTCAGGCAGCAGCGTCCTCTCGAACTCACTGGTCGACCGAAAGATCGAGCGTGATGCGACGCTCGAGATCACGGCCGACGACGTGCCGAGCACGGTGGCGAAGATCGAAGCGGCGGCCGGCGCTGTGGGTGGCTTCGTCTCGCAGGAAACGATCACGCAGTCACCGGCGGCAAACGAGGACGACAAGTCGGACCACCACCACGCGACGGTGCAGATCCGCGTGCCGGCGGAGAGTTACGGCACGGTCATCAACCAGCTACGCGGCCTGGCCAAAGACGTCACGTCCGAGAACACGACGACGAGTGAGGTCACGGGCCAGTACACCGACCTCCAGGCCCAGTTGCGCAACCTGCAGGCGACCGAGGGACAGTACCTGACGCTGCTGACGCAGGCGAGCACGGTGAACGATATCCTTACGGTGCAAGACCGCCTGACGAGCATCCAGGGCCAGATCGAGCAGGTGCAAGGACAGTTGCAGTTGATCGACAACCTAACGGCGATGGCGACGATCACCGTGAACCTCAGCCCTCCGCCGGTCGTGCTGCCGGTGGCCTCGCCTTTGCCGAAGGCCGAGCCGGTGCCAGTCTCCGAGCCGAACTGGGCTTCGGAAGCGTGGACGAACGCCTGGGATGCTTCGAAGGACATGCTGCGATACATGGGCGTGGCGGGAATCACGGCCGCCGTTGTGGCCGCCTGGCTCCTGATCCCGCTGGCAGCCATCGTTGTCGGTTGGCGGCTGTTCGGAGGTGGGCGCAAGCCTGCGGCGCCGTCAACCTAGGCCTGACAGTCGGAGTCTACGCCCGTCAGGCTTGGAGCTGCTCGCAGATATCCGGAGCCTCGCTGCGCACCTGCTCGAGGGCGCCTTCCATCACAGATCGCAGGCTCAGGTCCTCAATCGTCGGATGCAAGAGCGGGGCGTCGAAATTAACCACGAAGTGATGACGGCGCTTGTTCCTTCGTCGGCGAAGCATGCCACCGTCTTCAAGATTTCGAATCATGCTCCAGATTTGCCGCTCCGAATGGCCTATGGCACGGGCGATGTCTTTGGTCGTGCTGTCCGGGCATAGGGCGATGTAGAAGAGAACGTGCCCCTGGGGAGACAGTAGCGACCAGTCGACAACTGCGGCGGGAACGGTTTCCGACTGACGGATACTTCCATCTCGCCCGTGCGTCACCGCCTCCCCGCCACCACCGTGCGAGAGAATCTCCTTCGCCCGCGTCTGGGCTTCGGCCTGCGTCTCATGCCGCGAGCTAGGGCGCGTCGAGTGCGGCTTCCTGACCGCCCAGCCACCGTCAGGATGGTGTACAACGTGTCGCTGATTAGACGTGGTCTCTCTCTTCCTCTCTTTGGTCTGGAGCCAGCCGGACTCTCCGGCGGATTGCTAACGTCCATGTCAGCCGGGAAAGCCGGGCCGGTCCCTGGAACGGGTGTGCTCGTTTAAGTCGCGACAGTTATCACGCCCAGAAGTACGAGACCGATGAAGATAACTATGAGCACCAGCCATATGTTTTGACCCAAAATCATGAAACTCACCTCCTCTCGATGAAGCTTGTACTCGACCGCTGTCCCTCGCGCCCGCTAACTGGCAGCGGCCACTTCCGCCTTGTGTGCGACGACGGCGGCCAGGAGTTCCTTCTTCTCGCGCTCAGGCACGCCGAAATGATCGAGCGCGCGGCCAATTTCCACGCCGACCTCGTCGAACTCTTCCGGCGTGATGTACAAATCCTTGAGCGCTTCGTGCATATCCTTACCGGTGTACTGAAAAGGCCCGCCGGCCGCCTGGCAGATCCAGAGCGTCCGCATAAACTTGAGGCCCTCCAGCTCACCCTTAGTGTTCCATTCCTTCAGCTTCGAATTCACATTGAGTTTCGGATTGGCGACGATCGCGTCGCTGAACCGGTCAACGACGAGGGCGATCGCATTGACACCCCCCAACCGTTCGTAAAGGCTCTTCTCTGACATGCGTGTTCTGCTCCTCCCGTGGTCCGAATTAA
The DNA here is from genome assembly GCA_041481535.1 of Dehalococcoidia bacterium. Taxonomy (GTDB): domain Bacteria; phylum Chloroflexota; class Dehalococcoidia; order SM23-28-2; family RBG-16-64-32; genus DATKKM01. The sequence continues at coordinate 11,914 of JBGPBZ010000014.1, forward strand.
CGCGTTGTGATGGTCACGACGCCCAAGAGTACGAGGACGATGAATATGACGATAAGCACCAGCCATATGTTTTGACCAAAGATGATGAAAGTCCTTCCCTTCCAATAAGATTCTGTAGTCGGGTGCGGCCGGCCATTTCGCGCTAGCCGAGCTTCTCCGTGAATTTTCCCTTTGCTTGCTGCGCCCTGCCTTTCAACTCTGTCGACTTCTTCCCAGTTGCCTTCCCGACTTCGACCTGCGCTCTGCCCCTGGCTTGAGCGATCTTGCCTTCGATCTTCTTACCTACCATTTGAATGCTCCTTGCTACACTGCGACGCTATTCGTTGTCTCGTTTGCGACTCGCTGCGACCGTCGCGCCCGTGAGGGTCGGGCTCAGGAGGCTCAAGACCAAAACCATGGCGCCGAAGCTCCCCATGACTAAGGCAACCGGCAACAGTGGCCACCAGAAGCCATTGGTCTCCAGAGAAGGCCCGCCGGTGCGCGGCAGACAGCAGGCAGTGATGTGGGGCGTTGGTGTTTGGCCAACAGGCGTCGGCGTCTGACCAACCGGCGTGGCTGTAGGTGTCGGCGTTTGGCCAACAGGTGTGGGCGTCTGCCCCACAGGTGTTGCTGTAGGTGTGGGCGTTTGGCCCACAGGTGTTGCCGTCGGTGCAGCGGAAGCCGTCGCTGTGCCTGTTGGTGCAGCGCTGGCGATTGGTGAAGCTGTTGGAGAGGCGGTAGCGGTAGACGCGCCACAGCCCAGGAAACCGATGTGGTTCGTCTGCAGCGTCACCTCGCCGTTTCGCGCCAGCGCCCTACCGGACACGCTTGCACCAGTGGCCAGTGTAATCGTCGTCAGGGCGAGGATATTGCCCGCGAAGACCGTGCCTGTCCCAATTGGCGCAGAGCTGCCCACTCGCCAGAACACGTTGCAGTCGACTCCACCGTTGATCACGTCCACGACCGAGCTGCTTGCGGTCGTAAGCGTGCTGACCGTTTTGAAAATGAAGACGGCATTGGCGCTACCCTCGGCGTCCAACGTCAATAGCCCCGTGAGCTGAGCGGACGAGGTGAAGCAATAGACGCCTGCCGTGAGCGTCATTCCACCCAGGTCCTGGCCGGTGAGATCGTCGGTGCAAGGCTCGGCTGAGAGCGCGTCGTACGCAGTAGTCACAGCACTCTGGGCCTGTTGCGCGTGCGAATCCCCCGAGTGGATCGTTCCCCCGGTCACTATGCCAGGCGGAAAGTTGGTAACCGAGGTCCCTGGCCAGACGCCAAGATCTCCGTCGATCGTCGATGGGCCGGTGTTTGTCACCGTCTGGCCACCGAGAACCGCATAGCTCGACGCGTTACCCAGCCCGGGCGCGGTTGCGGCGCCTGCATTCGTGGGGGAGCCCACCGCGAAAAGAAGCACGGCGACAGGGATGATGACGGCGACTAGCGCCGTGAGCCGGCGGAGACGAGGCGCAATTAACAACGTTAGCGACCCCGCCTGTAGTACCCACCATACCCGAACGCCAGTATCAAGACGACGACCAGGAGGAAGAACAGTGGAGACACTGCTATTCCCAGCCCTCCGAAGAGCAGGACCAGTAGCAGGCACACTAGCAATAGACCGATCATGACATTAGTTTCCTTTCTGTTTGAGCTTCCGGCACAGGATTAGGCGCGGGCGCCGACCGCTTCTGGCGCGAGCAGGTCTTCGAAGAGCGTGAGATAGTGCACCATTGCCTGGCGCAGCTGCTCGGTGGTCGCCTTGCCGGCTTCCATCGCCTGCGATATCTCATGTCCCGACCGGTAGTTCGCGACCACTTCCGGGTGATCGACTGAGACGTCAGAGGCGCGCTGATCCCACGTCGCCATCGGATAGCCGCGAGCCGTCATCACGCTTCCGACGAGCTGATCCGGGTCTCGCAAGCTTGCGGTGGGATCGTCGACGAAGCGCAACTGGGTGACCCTCCATCGCTCCCCGTAATCCCGCCGCTGCGTCTCGCCCAGTGGCTGGATATCCAGCTTCTCGACCCGCCTCTGCCTCGCCGCGAGGTCTTGCTCGGCTTGTTTACGGCCATTGGATTCCGCGATTGTGCGGTCGTACTCCGGGCCAAAGCGTCCCTTCAACTGGCCGGTGTGCTTCTTCTGGTTGGTGGTGTACACGACGTATCCAATGATTGCGGCTGCGATGACCGCGACGATGATGATGATTGCAAGTGTCATGGTTTCTCTCCCTAGCTTGTACTAACGAATTCCTGTTCCCTTCACTCGTTACTAGCGCCCCCTTCTGGAGTAGCCAAATCCCCCCAGGAGGAAAACGATCAGCAGGATCACCAGTATTGTTATGAGCATGTCGCTAATTCCTTTCTTGTTCTGAACTTGACTCTTTGATACAAAACTATCGGGCGTTATCTTGCGGCGTGATGTCGACGTGCCGGCACTTATCTAGCGATGACGCCAACGGCAGCGACCACAAGAACGTATGTGAGTGCTACGCCCGCCAGGGACCAGCCCAGTGCGCCCTTCAGTCTGCTTACGTGATGATGGATGGCCACCTGTTACTCCTCTTGATTCTCTGAACCTGCCGGGGAAGGGCCGGAGGGGGGTGATCTCCGACCCAACCCTGGAAAGGCTTAGGATGTCTTCTATTGGGGAAGCGCCGTGCCTCCGGCCGTCTGAAGCTGGATGTCCGGCGAAGGCGATATTCAGCCGGACGGTGCTTGTGGTATGGCGGGACCGCTCATGGCGATCGTGCTCATGTTGAATGCCATCGCATCTGGCTGGCGCGCCGTGAACGGCGTGGATGCCGCAGCTTCGGCTTTGCAGCCGCAGGACAGACAGACGTTTGCCCCGATCCTGAGATAGGCAACATCATCCAGGTCGCCACAGCACATGGGACAGGTATTGCCGTAAGCGTTCATGCTCAGCTTGCCCTTCAAGAACTTCAACCGCGCTTCAACCTATCGAATGACCCGCTCGCTCTGTTGCGTGCGGCTGCTAACGAGTGTCTCGCCGGCTGTTGAGGGGCCACCCGTAATCGCATGCAGGGCGGCAATCAGTAGCAGCGCCGCGACCGCGTAGACGCCCATGGCGATGGCGGAAGCGTATTCGAGGTTGCCTGTGTTGGCGACGATGCCCTGGAACGGCTCGGCGAGTGGCTTGCTGACGTCGTAGATGAAGTTGACGAAGCCGTTGCTTGAATTGGCTTCGGCCAGGAGAAATCCCAGCCGCCCTACCAGCAGCGTCTCCACTACTGCGAGAGCGACCAGAATTACGCCGCCCAGGCTGCGGACCCAGCCGCGTGCCATGTCCAGGCCGCCGGCTGACGACTGCACGACCTGCTCCTGGACTACGCTCTCGTCCCTGGCGACGGGCAGGTCTGCGACGACCGTTCGCTGTCCGCCGTCGGCCGCTATCTGTTCATCCTGTCTCTGGATAGTCATCGTTGTCCTCCTTGCTGTCACCGATCGCTGACGAGCCTCATCGACTGCGCCGGATCTATCGGACGCGTCCTCTATTTGCCGCAATATGTCGAAGTTAATGTGTCCAGGCGGCGACTCTAAATCTGCTCAGGATTGGCTGAACGGACTGAATGCACTTACCGTTCCCCTCAGCGCAGCGAGGAAGAATCCTCGCGCTGGACATCGGTGAGAATCCATTGATTCCGCCGTTCTCTCCACCAGGTCCAGGCAGTCGTGGCACACGAACTTTCGTTCTGCTGATCCTCCGGGGTTCCCTTCTCTCAGCGTCATCGAGTCACGCCACCGAACGGTGTTCTGCCAGCCATGTCTCCAGGGAATCCTCGTCGATCCGGATGAGGCGGCCGAGACGGACAAAAGGCAGGCCACCGCCGTGCATCATCCTGTAGATCCACTGTGGCTTGACCTTGAGCTGATCGGCCGCTTCCTTAACGGTGAGCACCTTCATGTACTTCACTGTAAGAGGGGGGTGTTCCGGGGATGTTCTTTAGGCGTTCCGTATGCGTTGCGGGGGCGTTCTTTTGACGTTCTTTTCGTTCTTGTACTTTCCTGTGACGTCGACTTCGTTCCCCTAGTTTTTCAGTGACCGCGGCATACGAACTTCATCCTTGAAGTTTCTGTGCCGTCGTCGCCATGCGACTCAGTTCTTGAAGTTTTCAGTGATGTCGCTATACGATTGTTCTTACAATGCGACCCACCAAGCAGTCGGCTAACGTATCCTTGAGCGTCGGACCTAAGGGCGAGACAGAGTGACCGTGCAAGCGGACGACGCCCGACTGCGCATGTATCTATTGGGGCGCTTCGAGGTGCGCGCCGGTGACGATGTGATCATCGACGAGGTGTGGCACCACCGTAACGCCAAGGCCTTGCTTAAACTCCTGGCCGTGCAGAGGGACCGGGCTCTCCACCGCGAACAGGTTCTCGAAGCCTTTTGGGCCACCCTCGACCCGTCAGCGGCAGCCGCGAACCTGCGCAAGATCCTCTTTGACCTGCGAGCCGAGTTCACGGCGCGACAGGTCAAAGCCCAGGTGGTCACCCTCGCCGAGGATATGGTCGCGCTTTCGCCTGAAATCTCGCTGGATATCGACGATTTCCGCGCATGTGCGCGAGCGGCCCGCTTCGCTCAAAACAGACTCGATCTGTATGAGGAAGCTATCGCCTTATACAAGGGCGACTTGCTCGTCGAGGACCGCTATGCGGAATGGACCGCGGGGCCACGGCAGGAGCTCCGGGATCTACACAACGATCTACTGATCGAGCTCAGCCAGCTATACGCCTCTGCAGGAAAACTCGAGCTGGCGGCGGAGCGCCTCGAGCGTTTGCTCCAGGTTGATCCTCTTAATGAGGATGCTAATCGGCTGATGATGCGCGTCTACGCTGAGACCGGCAGTCGCCAGAAGGCCCACCGTCAGTATGAGTCTTTCCGGGACGCGCTTCTCCGCGAAATCGGAGCCGCGCCTTCGGAGGAAACAGAGGCACTGATCCGGGATATTCTTTCGGGTAAGATCGGGCGTGCCTAGGCTAGTATCGCTAGATCTCAGCAGTCAGAGCCCTGGAGACTGATGATTCAGAGAGCCTGAATCTGAGAACTGGCGCTGGGCTAGATACAAATCGGCATGGGCTCTGACCGACAATGCCCTCCCGTTGCCCGCGCCTATCGACCGTCTCTATAATTGGGGCGTTCACAGACGCGGGTCACTCACCTTTGGACGGTACTACACAGCGATACAACGACATACTGGTGCCGGTTAACGGTACCCGTGTTGCTGACGAGGCGCTGGCTCTCGCCTGCAACCTCATGCGGCGCAGCAAGGGCAAGGTTTACGCGGTCTACGTGATCGAGGTGGCGAGGACGCTCGCCCTCGATGCGGAGATGGGAGACGAGGCCCAGCAAGCCGAAGCGGTGCTCGTCCGCGCTGAGGAGATCGGGGAAGAGTTGGACTGCAAGGTGGAAGGTGAGATCCTCCAGGCCCGCGACGCCGGACACGCTATCGTAGACGAAGCGATCGAGCGCGACGTAAGCGCGATCGTGCTCGGCTTCGGGAGCGAGCGCAGCGAACTAGATATTGGACACACGGCCCGCTACGTACTTGAGCACGCGCTCTGCCAGGTGATCGCGCTCAGGTCGGCGGGGCAGGAGCAGTAAGAGATGAAAGTCGTGATTATGGGATGCGGCCGCGTCGGTGCAGCGCTGGCCGGAATGTTATCGAACGATGGGCACGAGGTGATGGTGCTGGACATCCGCGCGGACGCCTTCCGCCGGCTGCCGCCCGACTACAAGGGCAAGCACCACACCGGCAACGGGATCGACCAGGACGTGCTGGCGCGCATCGGCGTGGGCGAGGCGGACGCGTTCATCGCCGTCACGCAGGGCGACAACCGCAACGTGATGGCGACGCAGATCGCGAAGCACATCTTCGGCGTGAAGCGCGCGCTCTGCCGCATCTACGATCCGATCCGCGAGGAGATGTACCGGCAGCTCGGCCTGGAGACGATCAGCCCGACGATTGTCGGGGCCAAGCTGCTCAAGGAAACGCTGGACCGCGAACCGGCGAAGGCTGCGAGCGTCTAGATGTACGTGATCATCGTTGGCGGCGGGAAGGTCGGCTACTACCTGGCGAAGGAGCTCACGGCCGAGAACCACGAAGTGCTCGTAATCGAGAAGGATGCGGCGAAGTGCGAGCGCATCGCCGAAGAGCTGGGCGACATCGTCCTGCGCGGCGACGGGTGCGAAGCAACGACGATGGAGATCGCCGGCTTCGGGCGCGCGGATATGGTGATCGCGGTAACCGGCGACGACGAAGACAACCTCATCTCTTGCCAGGGCGCTAAGCACAAGTTCAACGTGCCGCGCATAGTCGCTCGTCTCAACAATCCGAAGAACCAGAACATCTTCCGCAAGCTCGGCATCGACACGACGGTCAGTGCGACGGCGGCGATCCTCGCGCAGATCGAGCAGGAGCTGCCGACGCACTCGCTGATCCCGCTGCTACAGCTCAAGAGCGGCCTCGAGTTGGTGGGTGTGAAGGTGCCACCCACGGCGAGCGTCATCGGCAAGACGGTCAAGGACCTGCTGCTGCCGCACGGATCTCTGCTCGTGCTGATGGTTGGCAAGGACGGCACTCCGCGAATAACGACGGGTGATTCCGTTGTCAACGCCGAGGATGAGGTCGTGGCGATCACCAACAGCGAGAACGAAGAGGCTCTGCGCACGATTCTTACGGCGTGAGGGCAGAGATGACGTTGCGCCTCGCATACTTCGGCCCGCCCGGGACGAACACCGAAGAAGCGGCGATCGCCTACAGCGCTTCGGAGGGCGAAACGTTTGACCTGGTCGCGATGCCGACGATCACGGGTATCGGGCTCTCCGTCGAGTCCGGAATGGCAGAGCAAGGCATCGTCCCGATCGAGAACAGCCTCGAGGGTGCGGTGCCGGAGACGCTCGACCTGCTGATCCACACGGCGAAGCCGCTGTTCATCCGCAACGAAGTCGTGCGGACGATCGAGATGTACCTGCTCGCGAGGCCGGGCGTGCGGACGGAAGACATCAAGGCGATCCGCTCGATCCCGATCGCTGTGGCGCAGTGCCGCGGGTTCATCGAGCGCTGCTTTCCGAAGGCGACGATCGAGGCCGCGCTTTCGACCGCTGCCGCCGTCGAAGATGTTATGTCCCGCGACGACGCGGCGGCGATCGCCAACAAGCGCGCCGGCGAATTGTACGGCGCGCACGTTCTCGCCGAGGGGATCCAGGACCGCAGCCCAAACCACACGCGCTTCGTCGTCATCGCCCGCGAGGACCACGCGCCGACCGGGAACGACCGCACGTCCGTTGCCTTTGCCTTTGAGAGCGAAGACCGTCCGGGGCAGCTGGTGAGCGCGCTGAACGAATTCTCGACGAGGCGGATCAACCTGACGAAGATCGAATCGCGCCCGAGCAAGGAGCGGCTAGGCACGTACATCTTCCTCGTGGACGTGGCGGGGCATCGGACGCAGGAGCCGCTGACGGAAGCGCTCGCCGCCGTCGAAGCGAACTGCTCGTTCTTCCGGGTGCTCGGCTCGTACCCACGCTTCCGTCCGGCCGAGTAGCGCGATGCCGGAGATCCCCGACCTTGAGGGCTACGTTGCCTACTTCAACAAGCGCCTGCCGGGCCTGACGATCACGACGGCGGAGCGGCCGCTGCCCTGGATCGTGCGCGCGCAGCCGGAGGACTTCGAGGGGCGGCTGCCGGGTCAGAAGTTCGGCGAGGTGTACCGGCACGCGAAGATGCTGTTCTTTCCGCTCGAAAGCGGCGACTACATCGTCGTGCACGCGATGCTGACGGGCCGCTACCAGTACGTCGAGCCGGAGAAGAAGTTGCGGGCGGCGACGGCGTGGGTACTCGGCCTCGACAACGGGATGCAGTTGCGCTACTTCGACGAGCGGCGGATGGGCCGCACGTTCGTCGCGCGCGAAGAGGAGTTCGCGGAGAAAGTGCCGCGCTGGACCGAGATGGGCCCGGACGTGATGAGCGCGGACCTCACGGAGGACGCCTTCCTGGCGATCATGATGAAGTCGCGCGGCATGATCAAGAACATCATCACGAACGAACGGACGATCGCCGGCATCGGGAACGCGTACTCGGACGAAGTGCTGTGGGAGGCGCGTCTGCACCCGTTCCGCAAGCGCGCGGACATCCCGGAGGAGAACCTGCGCGAGCTGTACCGCTCGATCCGGCGGGTGATGGAGTGGGCGACGCCGATCGTCACGCAGCTGACGGAGGAGAAGGGTCTGCCAGCGAAGATGTACCGCGACCACCTGCGCGTCCACGCCCGTCCCGAAGACGCCGTCTGTCCGCGCGATCAGCACCGGATCAGCTCGATCACGAGCGGCGGCAAGGAAACGAACTTCTGCCGCGGGTGCCAGGAGTAGCGCGCGCTAACGCTTTTCGTACTCGCTTCGCAGGAGCCCGAAGAGCTTGAGGCTCACGAAGCGTTCGTGTTCCCAGCAGCTTTCGCGCGAGATGCCCTCGAAGGTGAAGCCGCACTTCAACAACACGCGCTCCGAGGCGATGTTGCCGTCAGTGCAATCGGCGGCGATGCGGTGGATGTCCAGGTTATCGAAGCACCACCGGATGATCGCATGTGAGACTTCGGTGGCGTAACCGTGGCCCCACAGCTGGCGCAGGAAGTGGTAGCCGATGTCAACGCGGCGGTCTTCGCGGCTCCACGTGTGCCAGTTGCACATGCCGATGAGCTTGTCGTCGTCCCGATGGGTGACCGCCCACTGCACGGCCTCCTTCGTTTCGAAGAAGCTGTTCAGCCAGTCGACGAATTTGATCGCCTTCTCGCGCGTGTCCCTTGGCGGGTCCTTCAGGTACCGCAGCACCTCCGGGTCGCCCATGAGCGCGACGATCTGGTCCGCGTCGTCGTGGGTCATCCGGCGGAGTCGCAGGCGTTCTGTCGTCAGCGTCGGGAACTCAGTGAAGTCGAATATCGGTGGCATGGCGTAACCTTATCGCAACTGCCCCTCTGATTGGAGACTCATGCCCGAAACCGAAGCCATCCTCTGGGACCTAGACGGCGTGATCGTTAATAGCGGGGAATGGCACTACGCGGCCTATGTGAAGGTGCTGGGGAAGCGCGGTGTGGAGCTGACGCGCCAGCGGTACTACGGCTCGCTGTTCGGGCGGCGGAACTGGGACATCCTGCGGGACGTACTGGGCGACCTGCCGGACGACGAGATCCGCGCGGTGGCGGAGGAGAAGGAGCGCACGTTCCGAGAACTGGTGCGCGGCCACATAGAGCCGCTGCCCGGCGCGAAGGACCTGCTCCAACGCGCTCACGAGGCCGGCCTCAAGCAGTCAATCGTGTCGTCGACGCCGCGGGAGAACATCGAGCTGATCGTGGAGACGCTCGGTGTGCGCGAGTGGCTGGACGCGATCGTCGGCGAGGAGGACTCGGAGCGCGGGAAGCCGGACCCGCAGCCGTTCACGACGGCGGCCGAGCGGCTGAGCATGGCGTACGACCGCTGCGTCGTCATCGAAGACGCGCCGGAGGGGATCGAGGCGGGCAAGCGAGCGGGCATGCGAACGATTGGAGTGGCGACTACGCGGCCGGCGGAGCGGCTGGTGGAGACGGGCGCGGACCTTGTAGTGATCTCGCTGGAGGACGAGCGGGTATGGGCGTTTATCGCCGGTTAGACGTCGACGATCCGCTCCCGCACCGCATAGAGCGCCGCCTGCGTGCGGTCGGCGAGGTTCAGCTTCTGCAGGATGTTGCCGACGTGCGTCTTGACGGTCTTCTCGGCGATGCCGAGCGTCTGGGCGATCTCTTTGTTCGAGCGGCCACGGGCGATTTCCGTGAGGACTTGCGTCTCGCGGTCTGTTAGGTCGTTGGCGGCAGGGCGGGGTTCGCGACGCTGGAGATCGCGGACGAGCTTGGCGGCGACGCTCGGCGCGAGAAGCGACTCGCCTTCGCTGACGCGGCGGATCGCTTCGGTTAGCTCCTTCGGCTGCACGTCCTTGAGCAGGTAGCCGGCGGCGCCCGACTGCAGCGCGGCGAACACCTTCTCGTCGTCGGTGAAACTGGTGAGCACGATCACCGCCGGCTTACGAGGGAGCGATTGCAGCGCACGGATGACGCCGATGCCGTCGAGCTTCGGCATCACGAGGTCGAGGAGGACGACGTCCGGCGCTAGTTCTCGCACCCGGGCGACGGCCTGCTCTCCGTCCGCCGCCTCGCCGACGACTTCGATGTCGTCCTGCGTGCCGAGGAAGACGCTGAGTCCCTGGCGCACGACGCCGTGGTCATCGGCGATGAGGACGCGGATCTTATCGGGCAAGCGGCACCTTCACCTGCACGCGCGTGCCGTTACCGCGCTTCGACTTGATGCGCATCTCTCCGCCAAGAGCTTCCGCCCGCTCCTCCATCGAGGTCATGCCGAGACGGCGCGTGCGGATCAGCGGATCGGCCGGGTCGAAGCCGACGCCGTCATCTTCCACAACGATCGCGACGTTGCCGTTCTTCGTCGCGAGCGATACGGCGATGCGCTCAGCGTCCGAGTGCTTGACAGCGTTGTTGAGCGCCTCCTGGATAATGCGGAACAGCTCCTTCTCCAGCGGCAGCGGCTGGCGTTCGTAGCCGTCCTCGCTCAGGTCGATGCGCTTGTGGGAGATGCGGCGGACGACGTCGATGTGCTTGCGCAGCGTCGGCACGAGGCCGTCCGACTCCAGCTCTGCCGGTCTCAGCTCGAAGATGAGAGAGCGCATCTCCTGCGAGGCTTCGCGGGCGAGGTCTCGCAGCGTCTCGGCCTGCGCCTTCGCGGCGTCGGGGTCCCGTTCGATGAGGCCTGTGACGGCCTCCGCTGTGAGCGAGATCGAGAACAGCATCTGGATCACGGAGTCGTGGAGCTCGCGGGCGAGGCGGTTGCGTTCCTCCGTGACAGTTAGCTCACGGCTGCGTTCGTAGAGGCGCGCGTTCTCGATGGCAATGGCGGCGTGCGCGGCAAGCATCTCGATCGTCGACTGGTCGGCTTTCGTGAACTCTTTCGCGCCCTTCTTGTCGGTGAGGTAGAACGCAGCGATCACTTCGCCGTGCGAGATGACCGGCACGCCGAGGAACGACTTCATACGCGGGTGTGCGTCCGGCCACCACTCGAAGCGCGGGTCTTTGCGGATGTCGGTCGTCCGATAGGGCTTCGTCTCCAAGAGCATCGCGGCGAGGAGGCCGTGCGTGCGCGGCAGCGGGCCGATGCGGGCGACCAGCTCGTCGCTCATGCCGGTGTGGATGAACGCCGCGAAACCGCCTTCGCCGTCCGGGATGCCGATCGCGGCGTAGCGGGCGCTAACGAGGGTCCGGGCGCTCTCCGCAAGCAGTTGCAGCACGCGCTCGACCTGGTGTGCCGCCGTCATCGCGAGGACGGCGTCGCTCATCGCGCGCAGGAGCGGGGTATCGGCCGGTTTCTTCGCGGCTGCCATTCGTGAGGTCATTGTATGGCGGGCGCCGGAAGCGGACATCAACCCGAGGGCCTAGGACTAATTGCTCACGCCTCCTGCGCCCCGCGCCTCGTGTGGGGGTGCCGGTTCAGGACGATGCTAGGGGACAGAACAGGAGGCCAGTCATGGAACTCAACGGCAAAGTGGCACTGATCACCGGTGCCTCGAAGGGGTTGGGGCTGGAGATCGCGAAGGCGTACGCAAACCGCGGCGCGAAGCTCGTGATCACGGCGCGGGGACAGAAGGCGCTCGACGAAGCGGAGGCTGGGCTACGCGACCGGACGAACGTCGTCGCCGTTGCGATGGACGTCTCGGAGGACGCCGAAACGCTAGTACAGCGAGCGACCGGGGCGTTCGGGCAGATTGACGTGCTCGTGAACAACGCCTCTGAGCTGGGGCCAAGCCCGATGCCGGCGCTGGAGGAGTATCCGTGGCAGTCGCTGGAGCGCGTGCTACGGGTGAACGTGCTCGCGCCGCTGCACCTGGCGCAACTCGTTCTGCCAGGCATGAAGGAGCGCGGCGAAGGCGTGATCATCAACGTCTCGTCGGATGCCGGTGTCGAGGCGTACCCCAGCTGGGGCGGCTACGGCGCGAGCAAGGCCGCGCTGGAGCACCTATCGCGGACGCTGGGCGCGGCGCTTGAGGGCACGGGTGTGCGCGTGTACTGCGTCGACCCGGGCGATATGAACACGGAGATGCACCAGCTCGCGGAGCCGGGCGTCGATCTCTCGGGGTTGCCACATCCTTCAGTGGCAGCGCCGGCGTTCGTTTACCTGGTGGAGCGCGCGACGGCATCCTTCGCGCGAGTGAAGGCGCAGGAGCTGGTCGCCTCCGGGAGCGCGGCGTAGTGGTGACCGCGGTCCGACTGCACACGCTGGACTTCGTGCTGCCGCTGGAGCTCGAGGCGCGAGTTCCGCCGGAGGCGCGCGGCCTGCGTCGCGATGAGGTGCGGCTGATGGTCAGCCACCGGACTGTGGGCGAGCTGGCTCCCCACCACGCCCCTCCCCTACCAAAAGGAGAAGAAGAAGAACTGGGGGACACCCCCAGACCCCCGGCAGAAGAGGGCTGCGCCCCCTCTGCACTCCCCGCTTGCGGCCCATTCCAATCGGACACGCACTGGCCGGCGTCGAACCGAGTCCAAGCGTGTGAAGTCGAATTGGAGCGGCCCGGCCTGGCCGGGTCGATCGACATCGAACACGCGACGTTCAGCGATCTGCCGCGATTTCTGCGGCCGGGGGACCTGCTCGTCGTGAACGACTCGGCGACGCTGCCGGCGGCGACGAAGGCGCGGCGGGAAGACGGCAGTGAGATCGCGCTGCACTTCTCGACGCAGCTGGGCCAGAACGTCTGGGTGGTGGAGCCGCGCCGAACTCAGGCGTGGGCCGGCGAGATGCTGCGGCTGGCCGGCGGCGAACGAGTGACGCTATTACAGCGCCACCACGGCTCGCCGCGACTGTGGGTGGCCGGCGTTTCGATCACGGGCGGCGTCATCGCGTACCTGCAGCGGCACGGCAAGCCGATCACGTACGACTACCTCGACGGCGCGTGGCCGATCGAGATGTACCAGACGATCTTCGCGACGAAGCAGGGCTCGGTAGAGATGCCGTCGGCGGGACGGCCGTTCAGCGCGGACGTCGTCGCAGCGCTAGAGCGCTCGGGTGTGCGGATCGCGGCGATCACGCTGCACACGGGCGTGGCCAGCCTGGAGAAGGACGAAGCGCCGTGCGAAGAGTGGTGCGAGGTCTCCCCTGAGACGGCGGACGCCATCGAAGCGACGCGCGCGAACGGTGGGCGCGTGGTCGCGGTCGGGACGACGGTGGTGCGGACCCTGGAGTCGGCGGCGGACACGAGCGCGCACGTGCGGCCGTTCCGCGGGTGGACGGACCGGGTGATCACGGCGGAGCGTGGCGTGCGGGCGGCGGACGGCCTGCTAACGGGCTTCCACGAGCCGCGCGCGACGCACCTCGCGATGCTGGAAGCGATCGCGGGGCCAGAGCACGTACGCATGGCCTACGCTGCGGCGCTCGAAGGGCGCTACCTCTGGCACGAGTTCGGCGACGTGCACTTGATCATAGACTGACGGAGTGGCTCGCCCCTGCGGTTGTTGTCGGGTATGCTTCGCGCTCGTCATGGGCAACAGGATCCGGGTCGGCAATGCACCTTGCTCGTGGGGCGTCGTGCAGGGCGTCGAGGGCGAGTCTTACGACTGGCGCTGCGTCCTGGACGAGATCGCGGAGGCGGGCTATGCGGGCAGCGAGCTGGGCGACTGGGGCTTCATGCCGAACGACCCCGCGCTCCTACGAGATGAGCTCACGCGCCGCAATCTCGCGATGATCGGCGCCTTCACGCCGGTGCGGCTCTCGGACGCGCGCAACCACGCCGACGCGGAGGCGGTCGCGCTGCGCACGGCCCGCTTGCTCGCGGAATGCTGGCTTGGCTCAACGGATGCGGGTGCGCCGTTCGTCATCCTGGCGGACGATCCGTCGCCGACAACGCATCGCCGAGAGTTCGCGGGTCGCATCCAGCCTGAGCACGGCCTGGACGATGACGGGTGGCGTGCGCTCACGTCCGGCGCAGAACTGATCGCCCGTGCTGTGCGGGACGAGACGGGGCTAAGGACTGTCTTCCACCACCACTGCGGGACGTTCGTAGAGACGCCGGAGGAGACGGCGCGTTTGCTCGATATGACGGCGGGCGACCTGGTCGGCCTCTGTCTCGACACCGGGCACTACGTTTACGCGGGGGGCGATCCACTCGAATTGCTGCGCAACCACCGCGAGCGCGTGTGGCTCGTGCATTTCAAGGACTGCGACGCGGAGACGTCTGCGTTCGCGAAGGCCGAGGGTTGGGACTATGTGACGGCGATCCGCAACGGAATCTTCTGCGGGCTGGGCGAGGGCGAAGTCGATCATCCGAGCGTCCTGCGCGAGCTGGAGCGCACTGGCTACGACGGTTGGATCGTGTGCGAGAACGAGGCGCCGCCGGGCCGCGTGCCGCCGCTCTTGATGGCTCAGCGCGACCGGAAGTACCTGGCGGGGCTGGGGTTGTAGCGATGGCGGACGTTGTGCGGTTCGGCGTCGCCGGCGTGGGTTCGATGGGGCACCTTCACGCGGAATACCTCGCAAAGCGCGTCCCAAACGCAACGCTCGTAGCGATTGCGGACGTCGATATCGCCGCCGCGCATACGGTCGCGGGGCGACTCGGCGTGGAGAACGTTTGCGCGACGCTGACGGAGCTACTCACGGCCGTGGCGGTCGACGCGATCGTAGTCGCCTCGCCGCGGCGCACGCACTCCGGCTCGATCATCGAGGCAGCGGAGGCGGGAAAGCACGTCTTCTCGGAGAAGCCGCTGGCAAACTCGATCGAGGAGATCGACGCGGCGACGGCTGCGGTCGAGAAGACAGGCGTTGCGTTGCAGGTCGGCTTCCACCGCCGCTTCGACGCGAGCTTTCGCCACGTCCGGGAGGCGATCGCGCGAGGCGAAATCGGGGAGCCGCGGATCGTGCACAGCATCAGCCGCGATCCCGTGTGGGGCACGTCCTCACGCTTGCCTGACGACCTTCTGCTCGAAACCACGATCCACGACTTCGACATGGTGCGCTACATGTCGGGAAGCGAACTCGCCGAAGTATATGCGGCGGGCATACCGGCGGCGGAACCCGGACGGCTGGAAGGAGTGGTCGTCTCGCTACGGCTGAAGAACGGCGCGGCGGCAACTATCGACAACCACATTGCGTCGGCGTACGGTTACGATCAGCGCGTTGAGGTGTTCGGCACGCAGGCTGTAGCTTCGGTCGCGAACGTACCCGCGCACCAGGCGTCAATCACCGGCGCGGAGGGCGAACTCCACGCGCCACCGCAGAACTTCTTCGCCGAGCGGTACGAGGATGCGTACATCGCGGAGCTGGCGGCGTTCACAAAGTGTGTGATCGACGGGACGACGCCGGCGATAGGGGCGAGCGAGGCTCGGGCCGCGCAGGTCGCGGCGTTCGCAGCGCTGGAATCGCTGCGGACGGGCGCCCCGGTGCGGCTTTAACGCTTGCCGCCTTACTGTCAACGAATTGCCTGCGGCAGAACGAATTAACGAATGCGTTTGACGAAAGCCGAGCGCTGACTCGTTAATTCGTTCTGCATTCGTTGACAGCGGACGCCCGCGCGGGTCTAACGCCCAGTCGCGAGCTTGAACAGCTCGGCGTAGAGGTGGTCGCGGGGGACGCAGCCGGCGGGGAACTGGCCGAGCTCGTGGTTCTTGGCGCGCATGAGGGCGGTGCAGTAGCTGACGCCGATGCACGACTTGCGGTCGGTCATCGCGCCGTGTGACGCCAGGTCCGCCGCGAAGTCCGGATACGCAAGCGCGCCGCGACCGAGCCCCAGGATCGAAACGCGGCCGTCGCGGACGTTGGCCTCGCCGGCAGCAGCGGCGTAGTGGCGCAGCCAGCTGTACCCCGTCCCGACGACGACGAGGTCGGGGTACACGCGCTGCACCTCCGCCGTCAGGGCAAAGTGCCGCGCGACGCCCTCCATCGGGTGCTCCGGCGGCGTGTAGCCGTCGATGGGCTGGCGCTCGAACGGGCGGCCGATGTGCGGATTGAAGTACGGGCTGCCCAGCGTGACGTTCACCATCGCCACGCCCGCCTCGCGCAGCAGGCCGATGAGCCGCAGCGGCTCGCTCAGGTCAGGTGAGACGCCGTCCGCGCCGACACCCCAGCCGCGCTCGCCCGTATCGAGGACGGGTTCGCCGGCGTCGGAGAAACGCGGGCCGTCGTAGACGTTGAGACGCGTCGCGAGCACGAGATCGTCGCGGACGGCGCTGCGGATCTTCGCGGCGACGTTGCGGATAAAGCGAGTGCGGTCTCGAAGGAGCCACCGTATGGGCCGGGACGGTCGCGCGCGGCGAGCAGTTCGTTCAGGAGGTACGTGTGGCACCGCTTGATGTCGACGAAGTCGAAGCCGGCGTTGCGGGCGAGAACAGCGGCGCGCACGTAAGCGTCTTCAAGCCCCTGCAGGTACGCGTCGTCGAGCAGGTGCGCATTCGGCTCGATGTACTTCAGCGGGTCAAGCGTCGGTGAGTGGCGCGCGATGAGAGGCTGCGGGTAACTCCAGCGCCCGGAGTGGGTGAGTTGCAGTCCGATCACGAGATCGTCGTCTCGCCCGAAGCGCTCGCGGTGCGCTTGGCGCGCGGTTGCCTGCAGGCGTTTGAAGTCGGGCGCGGTCTCGTCCGTGAGCAGCAGTTGTCTGGGATTGGCGCGTGCTTCGGGGACAACGGCGGTTGCCTCGCCCCAGATGAGCTTGGCGCCGCCCGCACCGAAGCGCTCCCAACGGCGGAATGTGAGCTCGTCCGGGCGGCCGTCGAGCGTGCCGTCGCAGCCTTCCATCGGATGCACGGCGAGACGGTTGCCGGACCGTAGGGCGCCGATCGCGACCGGCTCGAACAACGCTTCAATGTTGTCTTCGAGGCGGATGTCGAGATTGCGTGAGGCGATGTCGTTGCGCAGGTCTTCGAGCGAGCGGTAGGTGAAGTGGCGCGACATCGCGTCGCCAGCTAGTCGAAGCGGATGTCTTCGGTTTCGAGGGCGGGCGCGCCGACGATCAGCACTTCCATCTCGCCCTCGGAGGTGTGGCGGACGCCGGGCGGGATGACGACGATGTCGCCGGCCTTGATCGGGTGCTTCTCGCCGTCGAGGAACATGTCGCCGCCGCCGCTGAGCACGTAGTAGAACTCGGTCATGCGCTCGTGCCAGTGCTCCTTCGAGTCGTCGATCACGAGATGCGTGACGTTGGCGATCGGCGTGTCGTCGTTCGTGATGAGGCGGCGCCGGAAGCCGCAGACGCCGCGCTCCTGGTCCACGTCCATCACGTTGCGGATAATGCTGCCGCGCGCGAGTTTTTCGGTTGCCATCAGATCACCTCGATGTTCGGCGGCTCGGCGTACGTCCGCCAGTGTGATTCAAGCTTCGATACGTCCGCGCGGCCGTCGTGGACGACGATGCGGTGTCGCAGGCGCCACGAGTCGCCCGGCTGCAGCGTGAGCGGGCCGTCGAAGAAGGGGAGGTTCGTGCCGAGCGGACCGTAGCTGCGCGCGAACCAGGCGTTCGGGTGATTGCGATTGGACGGATGGTCGAGCATGGCGATGCCCCACCACTCCGGCTCCTTGCCTGGCTTGCGGATGAGCGGGCCGCTGCAGTCCGCCCACTTCGCGCGCTTGCCGACGCCGTCTGTGCCGCCGATGATGCCACCTTCCAGCGTGATCTGGCCACCGTCCCATTCGTCGATCAAGTCGGCGACGCGGATCAGCGGTAGCGCGTTCTCGTTAGTCTGTCCGAACGTGGCCGGCTCATCGAGAGCGGTGAACGTCGCCTCGATGTCGAACACGCGCTCGACGCCCTTGCGGCGGTACATCGTAAACCGGCGCTCGTCCTTCAGCATGCGCTTGCCGTTCGGGGCGATCCACGACAGCTGCTGGCGAAAGCCGCCGAAGACCGGCCCGGAGAAGACGACCGGGAAGCGCTCGTGCACGGTCCGACCCTCGCCGCCGTTCTCGAGGTAGAAGTCGACGCCGTTCAGGTCGCCGCACGCGTACCACAGGGAACGGTGCCAGATGTGATCCGGCGGCGAGTCGTCCGTGATCGACTTCGGGTACTGCGTCTCGAAGTCCTGCATATCGCCCATCCTTGCGCAGGGGACGGTGATCGGGTAGAAGCGCGGCTTAAAGTCCTGCGCAGCGTAGTGGTACATCGTCTGCATGAAGCCGCTGTAGTTGACGACGACGCGCCCGTTCTCCGGCTGGTCGAGGAGTTCGATTCCCTTCGCCGTCGGCTCGGCCTCACGCAGCGTCACTTCCAGCGATTGCCCCGCCGCAAGCTCCGGCACGAGCACGCCGACGAGCGACTTCCCGTCTGCTAGCGATGTCACTTGTGCGGGCAGCGATCGCCCATCGTCCGTCATCGATTCGTACGCGCCCTCCGAGAGTGCGTCTAATTCGGCGGTGGCGACGGTATTCGTTACTCCGCCGTTTGCGGTGATGCGGAGCCTCAAACCCTCACCCCCTTCCCTTCTCCCGCTCCGCGGGCGAGGGGCGATGCAGTTTGCGCTCGGCGAACCGCCTGCTTCACACGCTGGCGCTCAGAATCGCTCAGGTCTAGCAACGGGCGGCGGACGGACGCGCATTCGATGACGCCGAGCTCGACCAGCGCTTCCTTTGTGCGGGCGCGGTAGTCTCGCACGGGCGGCGCGAAGATCGTCGAGACGAGCGGTTGGATGACGGTGTTGTAGATTGCGCGCGCTTCGTCGAGCTTGCCGGCCTTGACGAGGCGGATCATCTCGATCTGCTCGGCCACGGCGAGCGTGCCGAAGCCGATAAGCGCCCCGTCTGCGCCGAGGAGGAACGATTCGAGGATGAAATTGTCGTTCCCGGTGAGGATCTGGATGCGGCGCGGCGCGTCTTGCAGCACGCGCACGGTCTCCACGAAGCGCACCGCATCGAAGGACGCTTCCTTGATCGCGACGACGTTCGGAATCGAAGCGAGCCGCAGCAGCGTCTCGCGATCGAACAGCACGCCGCCGAGCGACGGCTGTAGTTGGAAGACGACTGTCGGTAGGCCGGTCGCCTCGGCGATCGCGGCGTTGTACTCGTAAACAATGTCAGATGAGAACGGCTCGCCCGCGAATACGGAGTGCGGGAAGATCACCTGCCCGTCGACGCCGGTGTGCATGGCGTCGCGGGCGATGTCGCAGGCGAGGTCAGTGTGCCCGCCCACACCGACCAGCACCGGCACGCGGCCCTTCGCCTCTTCTAGCCAGATCGCCAGGGTGCGGCGGCGTTCGTGGGTGAAGAGCTGGGCTCCTTCGCCGGTATCCATGTTTACGGCGACCGCCTTCAACCCCTCGAATCCGAACAGCCAGCGCGCGTAGAGGCGCAGCGCTTCGTCGTCAACGCGGCCGTCTTTGTGCATCGGCGTGACGACGGCGGGGATCAGCCCGGCGAGATCAAGTTCCATGTGCTTCCCTACTATATGGCGGGCGTCCGGCGGGTCAAGGCTTGGGCAGCGAGAAGCCCTCTGGTGGGAGGGCGCGGTACCAGGGATCGTCGCGCTGGATAGGCAGGCGGACGACTCCGCCGGTCATCGCGGACTTGTAGATCGCCGCCGTCACCTGCAGCGCCGTCCGACAGGCCTCAATGCTAGCGAGCGGCGGGGTGCCGTGCTCGATCGCGTCGAGAAAGTCGCCGATGGAGCCGCGGTGGAGCATGTTCGGCGCTTTGCCGACGTTCGCTTCGATTTCAGCGGCGAGCGCTTCGGTCTGCTCTGGGGTGTCCCAGCGGCAAGAGCGAAGAGGTCTTTCGTTGTGTCGTATGGTTCGCCGCCGCCCACTGCGCTCAGATCACTCCCGTACAGCTCGAGGCGGGTGCACTCCTTGCCGTGCGTGTTCACGGTGGACGTGATCTGCCCGATAGCGCCGTTCGCGAAGCGGATGATCGCAGCAGCGGTGTCGTCGGCTTCGATGCGGGCGCGGAAGGT
Source organism: Dehalococcoidia bacterium (assembly GCA_041481535.1). Lineage (GTDB taxonomy): Bacteria > Chloroflexota > Dehalococcoidia > SM23-28-2 > RBG-16-64-32 > DATKKM01. Next base: position 31,852 of record JBGPBZ010000014.1, read on the forward strand.
GCCGGCCTGAGCGTAGACACTGACCGGCTCGCCCAGAAACCACACCAGGCAATCGATGGCGTGGATCGCCTGGCTGACTGTGACACCGCCGCACTCGTCGCGCCAGGAGCCGCGCCACGGCACATGGTCGTAGTAGGGGTGATCGCGGAACCAGAGCGTCTCGGCCAGCCCGAGATGCAGCCGCCCGAACTTGCCCTGGTCCACCAGCCAGCGGACCTGCTTAGCGCCGCGCCCGAAGCGCCACTGGAAGACGCCCGAGAACACGCGACCGCTCTCCGCCTGCGCCCGCTCGATCTCGTCGAGCTCCGCCAGCGTCGCCGCGACGGGCTTTTCGCACAACACGTGCCGGCCCGCTCGAAGCGCGGCCGCGCTGATCTCGGCGTGGAGGAACGGCGGTGTGCAGACGCTGACGGCCTGCACGTCGTCGCGGGAGAAAAGTTCGCGGTAGTCGGCGACGACTTCGGCGTCGATCGCGAGCTTTGCGGCGAGGCGCGAGGCGCGATCCTTGTCCACGTCCGCCAGCGCCACGACTCTCGCGCGCTCAGGGACGCGGGAGTAGGCGTAGATGTGCGCTTCAGCGATGCCGCCGGCGCCGATGATGCCGATCCCGATGGTCACGCCCGAGTTGTACCCGAATGCGCGGCGGAGCGCTACTCCGTCACAAAGCGGTAGCCAACGCCGGGTTCGGTGACGATGTGTTTCGGCCGCTGCGGATCGGCCTCGATCTTCCGGCGTAAGCGGGCCGTGTAGACGTGCAGGTAGTGCGCTTCTTCGCCGTATTCGGGCCCCCACACCTGATGCAGCAGCATGCGATCGGTCACCACTCTGTCCGGATGCGCGAGGAAGACCTTGAGTAGCTCGTATTCGGTTGGCGTCAGGTGGACCTGCTTGCCGGCGACAGTAACCCGGCGTCGTTCGAGATCGACTTCGAGCTCGCCGGCGCGGAACACAGGCTCAGCACCGGCGGCCGGGCCCGCTGCGTGGCGCAGGCCGACGCGGATGCGCGCCAGCAGTTCGTCCACGCCGAACGGCTTCGTGAGGTAGTCGTCCGCCCCGACGTCGAGCGCTGCGACCTTGTCGTGCTCGGTTTCGCGGACGGAGAGCACAATAACCGGCGTATTGCCGCGCTTGCGTACTTCGCGGATCACGTCGACACCGTCCATGTCAGGTAAGCCCAGGTCCAGGAGGATTATGTCCGGCCGCCAACTGTCCAGCGCCTCGACGGCGGCGGTGCCGTTAGCCTCGGTGCTCACCTGGAAGCCGTGGCGCACCAGGTTCGTCTTCAGAGTGCGGCAGATCGCCGGCTCGTCATCGACGACGAGTACGCGCGCCCCGTCTGCGCTCATGCCGGCACCTCCTGCGATCCAACCACTGCCACTACCGGAAGCGTGAACACGAAGCGCGCCCCGCCCTTCTGCCGGTTCTCCGCCCAGATACGGCCGCCGTGCGCCTCCACCAGCCCCTTCGCGACGGCGAGACCGAGACCGGCGCCCGTCGCGTGCTTGCCATCACTTGGCGCACGGTAGAACGGCTCGAAGACGCGCGCGGCAACGTCCGGCGCGACACCTGCGCCGCTGTCCTCGACTTCAACGCGAACTTGCTGGCCCGCCATGGAGACTTCGATGCGGATCTCCGAGCCGGGTGGCGTGTGCTTGATAGCGTTCTCAAGCAGGTTCGAGATGACCTGATCGATCTCCACGTAGTCGAAGTTGAGGGGCGGCAGGTTGTCCGGCACGTCCAGTACGACGCGGTGCGCCGACGCCAGGAACTGCAGCCGCCCGACAACCTCCTCGACGAGCGAGCCGAGGTCGTACCAGCCTTTGTCCGGCTTCAGGCTGCCCGCCTCGATGCGCGAGAGGTCGAGCAGGTTGCCGACGAGCCGGTTCATGCGTTGCGCCTCGTCCTCGATCGCCTGCGCGAACTCGGCCCGCTCGGCGTCCGTCCAGTGTACGTCGTCCTGCAGGAGGCTGCCGGCAGACGCGATAATGGACGAAAGTGGGGTACGAAAGTCGTGCGAGACGGCGTTGAGAAGCGCTGTCCGCAGCTCATCGGTGCGGCGGAGCACTTCCGCCTCGTTCGCAGCGGCCTGGAGTCGCAAGCGTTCGATTGTTTGGGCGAGCTGATTGGCGACGGTCGAGAGAAGCCGGTCATCCGCCGCGCTGAAAGGGTCACCCTGGCGCTCGTGCACGAGGACGATCGAGCCGACGTGCACGCCGCTCACGCGGACCGGCACGGTGTGCACGCGTTCGCTGCGCCGTGGGGAGCCCGGCCGGCGCTGCGGTGAGACGATGCGGATCCAGCGCCCCGGCCGGCCCGGCGATTCGCCCGTCGGCGCGTTACCGGCGCCGAGCATCACTTCCGTGTGACCGATCGCTTCGCGCGCGAGGGCGATCGCTTCGCTGTCACCGACATCGGCCTGAGCCC
>JBGPBZ010000015.1:0-31018 GCA_041481535.1 Dehalococcoidia bacterium
AGGGCCTGCGTCTCGCCGCGGGTGAAGAGTCCGGAGCCGTGCGTGCGCGGGAGAAGGCCGACCTCGGTCGTGATAGGGCGGATCTCGTCGGTCTTGCGGCCGTCGGGGCGAATGGCATCGTTGAGGATGCGGTCGCGGATCGTCTTGGACATGTGCTCTTCGAGGGCGGCGAGGAGGACTTTCTTCTCGTGCTCCTCACCGAGGGTCTCGACGAGCTCTTTGCGGACTTCATTCATGGCAGCGGAACGCTCGTCCTTGGCAGCGCCAACGAGGTCCCAGTTCTTGCTGTTGGCGAAGTCGACGACCGTTCTGGCAACGGCGTCGGACAGCTCGGCGGGGACGTAGTCCCACTTGGGCTTGCCGATGCGTCGCTGGATTTCCTCTTGCAGATCGATGACCTGCGCGTTCACTTCCTGGGCGCGGCGCATGGCTTCGAGGATGATCTCCTCGGAGACTTCGGTGGCGCCGGCCTCGACCATGACGATCGCGTCCTTCGTCCCCGCGACGACGATGTCGAGCGAGCTGTTCTCGAGGTCAGCGAAGGTTGGGTTGATGAGGAACTCGCCGTCGCGGTAGCCCATGCGGGTGCCGGAGACGGGGCCGCCGAAGGGGATGCTGGAGATCGTGAGCGCCGTGGAAGCGCCGATGATGGAGAGGATGTCGGGGTCGTTCTCCTGGTCGACGGAGAGGGTGGTGACAACGATCTGGACGTCGTTGCGCATACCCTTGGGGAAGAGCGGGCGCAGGGGCCTGTCGGTGAGGCGGGCGGTGAGGATGCCGGCGGAGCTGGGGCGGCCTTCGCGGCGGAACCAGCCGCCGGGGATCTTGCCCGCGGCGTAGAGGCGCTCTTCGAAGTCGATGGTGAGGGGGAAGAAGTCAACGCCTTCCCGTTGCGTGTCGCTCATGACGGCGGTGACGAGGAGTACTGTGTCGCCGTAGCGGATGAGGACGGCGCCGTTGGCGAGCTGGGCGACTTTGCCGGTCTCGATGGTGAGTTTTCGGCCGCCGATTTCGCGTTCGAATGTTTCGGACATGTGGTGCTTAACCTCCGTGGGTTATTTGTGTAGGCGTGTGGTTGATGCCCTCACCGCCGGCCCCTCTCCCTTGCGAGGGCGAGGGGAGCTTGAGGGGGATGAGGGTTGCTGATCGGGGTGATTGTTGGTGTTGGTAGGATCGATTGGTCCGAGGCTGGAAAGCCTCGGCTACCGTGGGTTGGGTTTTGGCGTGGGGATACAGCCGTCTGCCTCCGTGCGGCTTCGCGAACCCCCGAGGCTTTGGAGCCTCGTCTAGTTGTAGGCGCGATGTGTGTGATGGGCCTGTTGCCCTTCTGTTCCGGCGGGCGAATACACAATTCGCTCGCGGCTATGCCTTTGGTCCGCCCTCGCGGACTGGTCCGCCCCTGCGGACAGTAGGCCGGAAAGAGAAAAGACCTGCGCTATTACTTGCGCAGGCCGAGCGATGCGATGAGCGCCTTGTATCGAGCGGGATCCTCGCGGTTGAGGTATCGGAGGAGGCCGCGGCGCTGTCCGACGAGCATCATGAGCCCGCGCTGCGAGTGGTGGTCCTTGCGGTGGACTCGCAGATGCTCTGTAAGCTGGCGGATACGCTCAGTGAGGAGGGCAACCTGGACGTTGGTGGAACCGACGTCTGTGGGGTGCGTCCCGTGGGCGGCCGCGATTTCAGCTGTACTTTCTTTTGTGAGCATGCGCTAGGCTTTTCGCTCTCTTTCTTGCTTCGAGGCCAGTATAGCAGGGTGCGGCAGCGAGGGGGAATAGCCGCAGATTAACACAGATTTTGCGCAGATTTGGGATTTGTGCAGAGCCGAGGATTTCGCGAATGGGCACGGGCATAGACAGAGGCGGATAGACGGGGGGTTGGGCGGCTAAGTCCCGGCGGCAGTAGTTGCCATGGCCCTGGCGAACATGTCGGCTAGCGTATCACTGACGAGCCCCGTGCCGATGGGGTTGTCTACCACGCTAAGCCAGGTTGCGTCGGCCTGTCGTCGCAGGACGTCTGTGCTGATGCCCTCAAGCTCAATCGGGGTGCCCGATGGGCCCGGTGAAGATGTCTGAAAGGCCACGAACACGAGGGCGAGATCGCCTGCTGAAATGACTTTGACGGCTTCGCCCGATATCGTCGTCTTGCTGTCGACGATCGCCTGAAACTCCGCCCGCATGGCCTCGGGTGTGACGGCGGATTCGCCGGTTGAAGTGATAAAGACGGCGCCGGGCTCGTAGAGGGCTAACGCCGAGTCAATGTCTCCGGCGTTGAGAGCGGCCGCAAGGGCTGGGAAGATGTCCTCTGGTCTCGGGGATCCCAAGGTGTTGCTCCTTCTTATACGCAATCGGTTGTTGGTGGCGTTATTCTACTTCGGATCGGTCCGGCCGGGGCGATGCCGCTCGCGTTGGCGCTGTGCCACAATTCGCGGCATGGGCCGCATCGCCATCGTTGCTGATAGCTCTGCTTGCCTGCCGCCAGATCTCATCGCACAACACCGCATCGGCATCGTCCCGCTTGGCCTGACCATTGATGGGGCCTTGTATGCGGACGGGGCGCTTACTAATTCGGAGTTGTTTCGGACGATTGAGGCGTCGCACGGGGGGCCGAAGACGGCGAGTGCGGCGCCGGGGGCGTTCCTGAAGGCGTTTGAACGGGAACGGGAACGAGAGGCGGGGGCGAGCGCGGTGTTGTGTCTGACTTTGTCTGCGAAGTTTAGCGGGACGTATGGGGCGGCGGTGGAGGGGGCGCGAATTGCGTCGGAGAGGTGGCCGGGGTTTGAGGTGCGGGTGGTCGATACGGGCGGGCTGGCGATGGCGCACGGGTTTGCGGTGCTGGAGGCGGCCCGGGTCGCTGAGGAGAGTGGGTGTTTGGATGAGGCGGCATCGGCGGCGGCGACGATTGGCCGGGCAGGGCGCTTGGTGGGATCTCTGGAGACGCTGCGATATTTGGTGAAGGGGGGGCGGGTGCCGTGGGTGGTTGGTTGGGCGGCGTCGCTGTTGAGGATCAAGCCAGTGCTTTCGTTTGAGGACGGCCGCGCGCGGTCGATTGGGCGGCCTCGGACGTGGGCGGCGGCGAAGGAGCGGATTTTGGCGGAATTGAGAAGAGTGAAGAGTGAAGAGGGAAGTGGGTTGCGGATGGCGGTGATGCATGTGGATGCGGAGGAGCGGGCTCGGGAGCTGGCGCTGGAGGTAGGGGAGCGGTTTGGAGTGGAGGGGGTGATCGTGACGGAGTTTACGAGTGTGATGGCGGCGCATACGGGGCCGGGGTTCGTGGGGGTAGCGTGGGTAACAGCGGATTAGCGCTGATAAACGGATTTGCGTGATGGCTGTGCGAGCGTGGCTCCACTCGTCATGCCGAACGGAGTGAGCGACGGTAGGATGATGAAACGGCACGGCTTTGTGCGCGATCGGGATGCGGAGACGCTGCTTGTGTCACTGGGGAGGCTGCCGGCTCGCGCTAAACGGCCGGTCGTGGTGGTGATGGTGGGGTTGCCGGGGAGCGGGAAGTCGTTCCTGGCGCGGGCGGTGGCGAAGCGGACGCCGGCGGTGGTACTGGACAGCGATAAGCTGCGCGGCGTGTTGTTCGTTGAGCCGATGCATACGAAGGAGGAGCACGCTCGGCTGTTTCCGGCGCTGCATGTGCTGATGGAGCGGCTGCTGGAGCGCGGGAACTCGATCATCGTCGATGCGACGAATCTGAAGGAGGCGAACCGGCGGCCGTATTACCAGATCGCCGAGAAGCACGGGGCGCCGGTGGTGCTTGTGAGGACGTGGGCGCCGGGGCCGGTGATCAAGAAGCGGCTGCTCGATCGTAACGAGGCCCTCCTTGGCGGGCAGGCGCGGGATGTGGATGACAACTCGACGGCGACGATGGAGGTGTACGAGAGGATGCGCTCGGGCGCGGAGCGTCTGCGGAAGAAGCACGTGAGTGTCGACACGTCGCGAGACATTTCGGCGGCGGTAGACAGAGTCGTCGCGCTCCTGCAAAGCTAAGGGATGTGAACTTCTGCGGCCGCGCTGTCCTCGTCTTGATCGGGATTGTGGCTGTTGCGCTTTTGCTGGCGGCGTGCGGCGGCGGCGACGACTCGGGGGATACAGGCGTTCCGGCTGGTTACCCGTACCCGGTGCAGGCGATTACGCGTATCAATGACCGCAGTCACTTGGCGGCCGGCGTGGTCTACAGCGACTACACGAGCGATCCGCCGACGTCCGGGCCACACCTTTATATACCGGCGCCGTGGGGCATCTCCGACCTCGCGCTGCCGAAGGAAGAGCCTGTACACAACATGGAGCATGGCGGGGTGGTGGTCTGGTACAACTGCAACGCGTCGGCGCCTGCTCCTGCGGCGGCGGGCCCGCTCGGTACGGATGATTGTGCGAGGCTTCGCGCTGATCTGTCGTCTGTTGTGGCGCCGGCGGTGCAGTCAGGGAAGTATGTGCTGATGACGCCTTACTCGAGCATGGACTCTCGGATCGCTTTGACGGCGTGGGGGTACCTCGACAAGTTCAGCGAGTTCGACGCGGCGAGGGTGACGAAGTTTATCGATACGTTTGAGTGCAAGTTCGACCCCGAGCACTTCTGCTAGTGGCCAAGCCGTACCTGGTCGTGCGGGCGAATATCGAAGATACGATGATGGAGGACTTTGTCGCGTGGTACGTGGCGGAGCACCTGCCGCACGTGATGGCGATACCGGGGGTTGTGCGGGCGTATCGGACGAACTGCCGTCGGCGGGGGATTAACTGGACGGCGCTCTACGAGCTGGCGGACGACACGTCGGTGCAGAAGGTGATGTCGAGCAGTGAGGCGGACCGGGCGCGCCGGGACTGGGAGCGGTGGTTGCCGTATGTGGCGGATTTGTCGGTGGAGGTGTATGCGCCGCTGGCGCCGCTTTCGGGGTTTCATCACTGGAATTGAGGGCGCAACGGTCGTCCTGAGGCACGAAGGATCCAGCCAAACAGCGAGGGCTTTCCGCTTACGGAGACTGCGCCTCCGCGCGCCTGAACTGCCGTAGCTGTGCGTGCGCCCAGGGGTACGTCCAGCGCTGCATTGCGTAAGAGATGGCGAGGCCGGTGAGGGCGACGATGCCGCCGGCGAGGGCGTCGAGGAAGAAGTGGTTGGCGGTCATGGTGATGGCGAGTATCTGGGTGAGGGGTAGGCCAGCGCCGATGATGATGGCGATCCAGCCGAACCGCATGCCGCGGAAGCAGTTGATGATGGCGATGCCGAGGAGGAGGTCCCAGCCAAAGTGGAGGCTGGGCATGGCGGCGTAGGGGTTGACGAAGGCGTGGGTGGACTGCGAGTCGTAGGCGTAGCCGAGGTATTGCTTCATCGTGTCTACGAACTGGTGAACGTAGGCGGGTGAGGCAGCGTCGTACTGGGCGGCGAGGTCGGGGAGGTCGCGCGGGGGGGCGACAGGGTAGAGGAAGTAGATGACGAGGGCGATGGCGCCGGAGGCGAGGAAGGAGTCGCGGATGAAGGTGTATTTTTCGCGGCGATAGTAGTAGGCCCAGATGCCGAAGACGATGATGAGGGGGAAGTGGAGGTAGAAGTAGGTGTAGTTGAGGACCTGGGCAAGCCAGTGGTGGTGTGTGACCCAGCGGTTCATGTCGCCTTCGACGAAGATGTGCATTGAGCGCTCGGCGTCGATGATGTGGCGGGCGTGCCAGTAGGCTTTCTCCGGGTTGTCGACAACGGCGCCGCGGACCCAGAAGTAGGCGAGGAAGGCGGCAGCGATGATGGCGCCTTCGACGATGTCGCGGCGGGAGAAGCGGGGGAGGAGGGAGCGGACGCGATCGGCGGGAGTGGTCATGTGCGTAGGTTGGGCTGATTTTAGCATCGGCGTTCCGTCGAAAGCGCGAGAAGCGCGTTCGTATACCAGGCGCAAGTTCGCAGCAGGGCGACCGCGTTGGGCGTTGACGCCTTCATGGGCTGAAACTACACTGCGGTCATGTTGCCAGCGGATGTGCGCGTGAAAGTGGAAGTTGCGTGAGGACCGGCCAGCGAAGGGCAGGTTTCTCAGCGGCCGCGGCTGCTCTGCTGGCGGGCATCCTTGTGCTGGGCTTCGCTCTCGCACCCAACACGGACGCCGACGCGCCGTTTCTCGTCACGAAAACGTTGGACACCAACGACGGCTCTTGCGACGTGAACGACTGCTCACTGCGCGAGGCGATCGTTGCTACCAATCTCAACGCCGGCGCTGACACGATAACGCTCCCCGCTTTGGGCGTCCCGTATACGCTGACGATCCCCGGTGCCGATGAGGACCTCGGCGCCACCGGTGACCTCGACATCACGGACGACCTGACCATCAACGGCGCCGGGTCTGCCACGACCATCATCGACGCATGCGACAGCAGTGGTGGCCCATGCTCTGGCAGCGACCGCGTGTTCCATGTACGCCTGGCGTCGGGGACGGTCAGCATCTCTGGCGTGACCATCTAGAACGGCAGAACTCCCAGCTACGAAAACGGCGGCGGCATCTACAACGAGCTCGCCGGCGTGTTGACGATCACCGGCAGCGTCGTCAAAGCTAACAACGCTGCTTACGGCGGCGGCATCTCAAGCAATGGCACGCTAAATCTCACCGACAGCTCCGTATCCGACGAGAACGTTGGCACCAACGGCGGCGGCATCCTCAACGATGGCACCCTGACTATGACCGACAGCACTGTCAGCGGCAATTTCGCCGGCGGCAGCGGCGGCGGCGTCTTCACCCAGGGCACCGCGACGATCACCAGGAGCACCGTCAGCGACAATCTGACCACCTATTCCGGCGGCGCCGGCATTTACAACGAAAGCAGCCTGACCATCACCAACAGCACCGTCAGCGGCAACCTGGCCGCCACCGACGGCGGCGGTATCCAAAACTCGACCCTGGGCACCGTGACTATCACGAACAGCACCATCACAAACAACACCGCCGATCGCGAAGGCGACGAAATCGGTGATGGCGGCGGCATCGCATCGAGCGGGGATACAGTCAGCGTGAAGAACACGATCGTGGCCGGCAACGCCGACCTCAGCAGCGCGACCGACGAGCCCGACTGCCTGGGCACGCTGAGCTCTCAGGGTCACAACCTCATTGAAACAGTGTCACCCGGGTGTATCGTTACCGGCGCGACGGCTGGCAACGTCACCGGGCAGCAGGCGGGCCTTGGCCCACTCGCCCTTAATTCCCCCGGCACGACCGAGACGCATGCACTTCTAGCGGGCAGCCCCGCTATCGACGCCGGCAGCCTTGATTGCCCGCCGCCAGCTACTGACCAGCGGGGCGCGGTCCGTGCCCAGGGCGGCGCCTGCGATATCGGCGCCTACGAATCGCCGTTTACCGCCCCGACCCCGACGCCGTCACCAACCCCATCGCCGACGCCAAGCGCGTCGCCGACGCCAACCTCATCACCCACGCCCTCGCCAACGCAGAGCCCGACACCTACGGGGACGCACGCGGCCGGTCTCATCCAGGGGGACGTGACCTGCGACGGCATCGTGGACGAGGCAGACTTCTCGTTCATGATCGAGTACTTTGCGGGGCTGAACGATGGGACGACGCCGGACCCCTGCCCCGACCTCGGCCAGGCGCTGCCCACGTCGGTCGCCTTCCTCTGGGGCGACGTGGACTGCGTGAACGGTCTGAATGTGCTGGATGCGCTGTACGTGCTGGCGCACACGGTGGCGATCGAGCTGGAACGGCCGCAGGAATGCGTGGCGATTGGGTCGCCGATCACGTAGGGAACAAGCGTTAGGCGCTTGACATCATGCGACTCTGAGCGCATGCTCGCCGCACGATATAGGGGGTGCGGCGCGTGCTGCCACGGTTTTCGCGCATTCTTTCTTTGGCTCGTGGTTCTGCGGGCTTAGTCCCCCTCTGCTCATTTGTTGTCTGCCCGGGCGTGTGCCATGCCCGGCGAGGAAGGTCGCCCATGTCCACGCCAGTCTTAGCGTCTCACCACGTCCATAGCAGAACGCGTCAAGGAAAAGAGGGGGATTAGTCATGAAGTACTTGCGGCATCTGAATCTAGCCGCGCCAGTTCGAATTTTTGCTAACGGTCGATTGTTTCTGTTGGCGTTGGGCCTACTCGTGCTAGTCGCGCTCCAGGCAGGCTTCTATAGCACGCCCACGGCGCTGGCGTCTGAACCGGACAACCGTGGCACCGAGTTTGTGCTGGGCTTCAATACGAACGTCAGTGACGGCGGCTTCTTCTCGACAGAGCTGTTCGTGGGCGCGGATGCAGCGACCACGGTAACGGTGTCTATCCCCGGCATTGGTTTTGGACCGACGCCCTTTCCCGTAGTGCCGGGTGCGATCACCACGATCGACCTCCCGCCTTCGTCGAGGATGGTGGGCAGCGGGTCCATCGAAGACAAGGGCATTCTCGTGACCGCGCCCGAGGAAATCGTCGTCTATGGGCTGAATCCCGAGGGCGCAACGACAGACGGCTACCTTGGATTGCCTGTAGACGTTCAGGGCACGGATTATCTGATCCCAAGCTACTTCAACCGGGTTGGGGGTGCACCATCTGAATTTGGTGTGGTAGGTATCCAAGACAATACCACGGTGACGATCACACCTTCTTTCGCAGCGCAGCCCGGCGCGAATACGCCAGGCACTCTTCCGGCCGGAACGCCGTTCTCCATCACCCTGAATCGGCTCCAGACGTTCCAGCTCAAAGATGCCGGTATTCCCCCTGCTTCTATTGCCGATCTTACGGGCTCGGTGATCACATCGGACAAGCCGATCTCGGTCTTCGGCGCCCACGCTGACGCGAATGTGCCTGTCGGCGTCTTCCTGGCCGATCACCTCGTCGAGCAGATCCCGCCGACCTCAACTTGGGGCACTGAATTCCTGACAGTGCCACTCGCGACCCGAACGGGTGGCGACGTCTTTCGCATTCTAGCGTCGCAGGCTGGGACGAACGTCAAGCTCAACGGCGCACCGCTCGGCGGGACAATCAATCGCGGCCAGTTCATCGAGACGGACATCCCGTCGACCACATTCGCGCGAATTACGTCGGACAAGCCAGTGCTTGTCGTGCAATATTCGAAGGGCGCCACCTCTGACGGCAACCAGACATCCGATCCGTTCATGATGATGATCCCGCCGATTGGACAGTTCGCGTCCGAATACATCTTCAGCACACCCGCTAGCAATCCGGAGACCTTCACAAACTTCGTCAACATCGTCGCGCCCTCCGCTCAGCTCGCTGGCATTCGTCTTGACGGTGCCGCCGTTTCCAGCGCGTGGACGGCGATCGGGACAAGTGGGTATTCTGGGACTCAGGTGCCAGTCGCTATCGGCACCCACACGGTCTCCCATACATCACCTATCGTCGCGTTCGGAATCTACGTGTACGGGTTTGCGGGCCTTGACGCTTACGGCTATCCCGGCGGCATGCGCCTCGCGACGATCGCGAACCAGCCCGGCTCCATCACCATCTGCAAACAGACGGACCCGTCGGGCGGCACGGGGTTCGGGTTCGGTGGGAGCACTCCGTCGTTTGTCTTGGAGCCCTTCGTCCTAGCCGACAACGAATGCTCCACGATCCCCGTCCCCAGCCTCGGCACCTATTCGGTCACGGAGGCGCCCCCGGCGGGATGGCAACTGACAAATATCGTCTGCGTAGGCGGCAGTTCTATTGGCTTTTTCGCTTCTCCAGGTGGATTCTCCATTCCCTCCTTCATTCAAGGCGACATTGGTGTCGCCATCAACCTGGCGGCGGGCGAGAACGTCACCTGCTACTTCACCAACTCCGCTATGCCTTGCGCCACAACGAGCGGATTGGACATCTCCACCGGTACCGCTGGCGTCCCCGGAGACGTCGATCCAAAGTGGCACATGATTGCCGGCCCCCCAAACGGCAACACTATCGCCCTGCCTCCCTTTCCCGCCTATGTTGTCTCAACATATGGCGCGAACTTTTCCGGTTTTTGGGTCCATCCACCGGTTGGCCCGTTCGGTGGAGTGACGCAGTGGATCACCTACACTTCCTCCTCGACTGGCAACCCGTCGGGCCAATTTCCCAGCCCTCCCCTGCCCGACACCTACACGTACGACACCGCGTTCTGCGTGAAGTTGAACGACTGCCCGAATCCTCAGCTGGCGCTACAATTCGCCTCGGCAGACGAGACGCTGGTCCAACTAAATGGCATCACGCAGGCGCTCGGTCAGCCGGGTTCTGCACCACCTTCCTACCAGGCGCTGTACCCGGCGGTCCCAGCTACCATCACAACGGATTTTGTCAACGGTATGAACCACTTAACGTTCACAGTGAATTTCCATAGTGACTATCCGACGGGGTTACTCGTGAAAGGAAAAGTCACCACTGATTGCCCGCCGATCGGTGGCACGGTGGCGCTCTCGGTTTCTGGCTCCGGCTCACCCGTCCCCTGGGCACCGCTGGCCGCGGGTGCTGCCGCCGTGATGGCTGTGCTTGCGGTTGGCGGCTGGTACGTGCGGAGGCGGTGGCTCCGCTAGGCGCTGACTGTTAGTTATTGCTTGTCCGCGGGGGCTCCCGTATACTCTCGCAGGACTTCCAGCCCACGCTGAAGTCGTACGATTATGTCCGCAATAGTTGTCATAGGCGCCCAGTGGGGAGATGAGGGGAAGGGACGAATAGTCGACCTTCTCGCGCAGAAAGCGCATATCGTGGCCCGTTACTCGGCGGGGAACAACGCGGGGCACACGATTATCAATGAGCTGGGGGAGTTCAAGCTCCACCTGGTCCCGGCGGGCATCTTTTACCGAGACAAGATGTGCATTATCGGCAACGGCTGCGTCGTCGACCCGAACGAGATGCTGAAGGAGATCGAGCACCTCGAGGAGCGCGGCGTGGAGGTGCGCGGACGGCTCTTCCTGAGCGACCGTGCGAACGTGCTGATGCCGTGGCACCGGCTGATCGACGAGTACGATGAGAGGCTGCGCGGCAAGGGAGCGATCGGGACGACGGGGCGCGGCGTCGGGCCGGCGTTTATGGACAAGGTTGGGCGCGCGGGCGTACGTGTCGCATCGCTGCTGGACAAGGAAGCGCTGGACGAAGAGCTGGCGTTCCTCGTGCCGTACAAGAACGCGGTGCTGGAGAAGCTGTACGGCGCCCCGCCGGTGAAGATGGCTGACGTGCGGGCGGAGTACGCGGACTATGGTGAGAGGCTCGCTCCGTACGTGGCGGACACCTGCGATCTCGTGCAGCGGGCGGTTCTGGCGGGCGAGACGGTGCTGCTGGAAGGCGCGCAGGGCTCGCTGCTCGACCTTGATACGGGGACGTACCCGTACGTGACCTCGTCGGTACCGTCTTCGGTGGCGGCGGGCGCGGCGATCGGCATCGGCATCGGCCCGAGCCAGATCGAGCATGTTGTTGGTGTGTACAAGGCGTACAACACTCGCGTCGGGAACGGGCCGTTCCCGACGGAGCTGCTGGACGCGACGGGAGACCTGCTGCGAGAGAGCGGCCCGAAGCCGGAGTACGGCTCGACGACCGGGCGGCCGCGAAGGTGCGGCTGGTTCGACGGCGTGGCGGCGCGCTATACGTCGCGGCTGAACGGGCTGACGAGCGCGGTGTTGACGAGGCTGGACGTCCTCGACAAGTTTGAGTCGATCAAGGTGTGCACGTCGTACACGGTGGGCGGGCGCACGGTGCAGACGATGCCGGCGAGCGGGCACGATCTCGCGCGGGTGGAGCCGGTCTACGAAGAGCTGGCGGGCTGGCAGGAAGACACGTCGGGCGTGCGAAAGTTCGCGGACCTGCCGAAGCGGGCGCAGGAGTACGTGCACTTCATCCAGGAGATCGTGGAGACTCAGCTGTGCCTGGTGTCGGTGGGGCCGGAGCGCGACCAGGCGATCACGATCAAGCACATCGTTTGATAGCTTTAGGCACTCAGCACTCAGCACTCAGCACTCAGCACTCAGCAGTCAGCAGTCAGCGAATGAGTGAGCCATGACTGAGACGATTTCTCTATGGATTCACGTTATCGCTGTGTCTGTTTGGGTTGGGCCGCAGTTCTTCATGTTCATCGTGGCGATACCGGCGCTGCGGACGGTGGAGGATGCGCGAGTGCGGGCGCAGCTGATGCGGACGATAGTGACGCGCTTCGGGTGGATGGCATGGGGCGCGATGGCGGTGATTATCGCGAGCGGGATCGGGAATCTGCTTGTGGTGAGCGATGAGGCCTGGTTCGACCTCTGGGATTCGGACTACCGGTGGTGGCGAATCTTCATCGAGAAGATGACGCTGGTGGCGCTGGCGATCACGCTGACGGCGGTACACACGCTATTCGTGGGGCCGCGCCAGCTGCGATTGGCGGAGCAGATGGACGCTGATCCAGAGGAGACTCGGAAGCTGCGTCGGGCTTCGATCGGGCTGAGCTCACTCGCGTTGCTGGCGAGCATCGGCGCGGTTTACATGGGCGTTCTGCTGGCAGACCACGACTATTCGTTTATCGTGAGGTGAGATGAGCGGGCCACGCGTTGAGATTACTTATTGCACGAAGTGCAAGTTCTTGCTGCGCGCGTCGTGGATGGCGCAGGAGTTGCTGACGACGTTTGGGGCGGAGCTGGGTGAGGTGGCGATTGTGCCGGGGTCAGGCGGGATTTTCGAGGTGGCGCTGGACGGTGAGGTGGTGGCGACGAACAGGGATCACGCGCCCATACCGGAGCCGGGGGATGTGAAGCGGGCGATCCGGGATAGGGTTTCGCCGGGGCGGAGGATTGGGCACGAGGACGGGGTGTGATTTAACCGCGGATGACGCAGATGGGCGCAGATTTGCGCAGATTATTTTGATCGAGCGTGGTGACTTGGTTTCGTAGACGTTCGGGCTGGTAGCGCGCGACTTCGATTCCTCAGTCTCCGCTGGGGTGAGGCGACCCTTTGATTCCTCCCTCCGCGGCGGGCGAGCAGGACGAACGGAGGGCGGCGCGATCAGCGGAACCGGCGCTAGTTTTTGATTTTCATGCGGAAGGACGGCTTCGCCTGCTCCTCAATCGTCGGCGGTGCGGGCGCCGCGCCGTTGAGCTGGGCGGTGCGGGAGACGTTGCGCTGCATGAGGCGGGGGAAGGCGCGCATGCCGATGATGCCGAAGAGGAGGCCGATGGGGGCGCCGAGGATGAGGGCGACGGCGATGTCCATGGTGATTCCGAAGAAGAAGGCTGCGCCGACGAGGGCGCCGATGATGCCGACAAAGAACGGAAGCAGCCGGGCGTTGGTATTTGGTGCCTGTGTCATGTGTCTCTCCTAAAATCTGCCCGGCGGCGACTTGAAGCCGCGGAACGGACCTTCTTTTGATTCCCACTTGCGGTTTTTGAGCAGGCGCTCGACTTCGAGCGCGATGTCGAACTCGCTGTACTTTTCGGACTGGGGCAGGCCGTTCGCGGGGTCGATGGCTGGGCCGCGCATCTCAATCTCCTCGGAGTCGAGTTGGGTATCAGCCTCGGCTTCTTCGTCGCCGGCGTAGGTCGTGACGCGATCGGCGATGACCTGGAGGGCTTCGGACTCCTGCACTTCGAGGACGCTTTGCGGAGCGTGGCCGTTGGTGGCATGAGCCTCTTCAGCGAGGACGGTTGGCTCTTCGGCGAGGACCCGGGGCTCAAGCGCGGTTTCGGCCTGTGGAAGGAGAACCTCGGCAACGGGAGCCTGGTCGACGATCATCGGCTCTGGCGGAGTAACCTGTGGCTCTTCGGCGAGGAGCGCGGGCTCTTCGGCGACGATTTCGGGCATCTCGATGACCACTTCGGTGGAGGTCTGGCCCACGACTTCGGGCTGCTGCTCTGCTTCGGCGCGCTGGCGTGCTTCGCGGGTGGCCCAGCGGCGCTTGGGGGCCCAGGGTGCGGGCTTGCGCTTGGCTACGTGCTCGGGTTCGGGCTGGGTGATCTCGGCGGCAGGCTCGGCGATCGGCTCGGCTTCGACGGCGGGCTCGCCAACGGGTGGGTGCTGAAGGACGAGGGCGTCGGCGACGGCTGCCTCTTCGGTGACAGGCTGATCGTCGAAGACGGGGAGCGGTTCGAGGACGGGCGCGGGTGCTTCTTCGATGACCGGCGGCTCGACTACGGCGATTGTCTCTTCGATGACGGGCGGCTGCTCGGCGATCGGCTCGGCGGCTTTTTCTGGGTTCGCTTCGAGGTAGCGCTCGACGGCCTTGCGTGCCTCGGCCTCAGCGATGGACTCCAGCGCGGGCTCCGGTTCGGCGACGGGCGGGGCGACTGTGGCCGGCGCTTGCGCCTGCGGTTGCGGCAGCGGAGGCGCGAGACTCGGCTCGGGAGCGAGATACTTCTCGGCCGGTGGCGCGATGCTGGGCAGGATCGAGACGCCCTCAAGCTCCTCGCGGATCTGAGTGAAGGCGGCCCAGTAGATCATGACGTTGCCGATGTAGAGGCCGCGCCGGACTTCGAAGCGGGTGAAGGAGAGAGCGCTTTCGAGGTCAAGGAAGGAGACGACGTAGACGAGGTCGGACTCAGCCTTGGCGCGGATGAGGACGAGGGTCTCGACGTGCATGGACTCGTCGACGACGGGCTTTTCGTGCATGGCCCAGAAGGCGTGTGTGCCGCGGCGGACGTCGGCCCGGAGGCCGGCGACCATATTTTCGGCGTCGGCGGCGTCGTCCCGGACGCTGAGGCGGAAGGAGCTGATGCCGGCGATGTCGGGAGTGAGGACAGCGAGGCGCGGCCCCGTGAGGACCTTTCGCTTCTCCTGCTGTGCGACTGTTTGCTCAGGTTCGACGACGGCTACGGGCTGTTTCTTCGAGAACCACGCCATCCAGGCATTCCCTTCCCTTCCGATAGGCATATGCGGGCGGCAGTCCCGCTCACAGGGGTAGACGACTTATGAACGTTGGGCGATACGTGGCGGCGAGGGCCTTAACCAAATCTGCGCGGTTTCTTTCCGTACGGGGGGTGGAGGCCTGAAGGCGCACCGCTACGTGCGTTTGTGGAGGGGGGCGAAGTAATCTGGACTCAGAAGGAGGCTCCGAGATGGGAAAGATGTTGCCGCTTGCTGTACGAGAGTTGCTTGAGGGGAAGAATCTGGCGCATGTAGCGACGCTGATGAAGGATGGGTCGCCGCAGTCGAGCGCGGTATGGGTGGATGTGGATGGGGACCGAATTCTTGTTAATACGGCGGAGCACCGGGCGAAGCCACGCAATGTGCGTCGCGATCCGCGGGTGGCTATATCGATTGTGGATGCGACGAATCCGTATCGCGAGGCGTTCATCCGCGGACGGGTGGTGGAGCTGACGCACGAGGGAGCGAAGGAACACATCGAGAAGATGGCTCAGAAGTACTGGGGCTCGTCGTATCCTCACCGGGAGGGCGAGCAGCGCGTGATCATGGTGATTGAGGCGGAGCATGTGGGCGGGCAGGGCATCGACCTGTAATGGTCCGGATCCCGATCCAGGAACGCGCGGCGCCGGATGAGCGGGCGATTATCTCGCAGCGGCTCACGGAGCTGCTGGACGATATGCTGGCGGGCAGCGCGCCGAACGCCGGCCGCTTCTGCGGGAACTGCTATCACCCGCTGGCGCCAGAGCGTGACGTTTGCCCGCACTGCGGGACTCGGGTGTCGGAGCGGGCAACGGTAGCGGCGGTGCCGGCGGAGATAATCGAGGCGTTCCGGCGGCGTCGCGGGCGTGAGGGGATGGTGGTGCGGTCGTTTGCGTGGGTGGGGCTGACGATCGGGGTGATTGTGGCGCTGCTGCCGCTGGCGTTTGCGGGGGTGAGGTGGTGGTCGTTTGTGGCGTTCTTTGTTTTGATGTTCGGTTTCTATTTGCTGTCGGCGAACCTGGCGAACAGCGTCGGCGACGAGCTGGGGTACCGCTGGGGGACGGCGATTTTCCGCAAGCGGTGGGAGAGGTTTGTGGTGGGGCGGGACGCTACTTAAACGCAGATGACGCGGACGGGGCGTAGATGGGGCGCAGATGGGATTTGGGGGACGAGCCGCGGAGTGTTGGGGCCGGTGGATGGTTGCGGTGCGGGTGTAGAATAGGCGCGCTGGATGCGGCCAGGGGGGTATCAGATGAAACGATACGTTGTCGAAGCGATTGAGCGCCGGTTGACCTCACTGGTCATCGCGATTGTGGCGTTCGCTCCGTTCTATATCCTCTCGCTCAATGAAGCGTTCAAGCACTGGTCATTCCTATGCGGGCCCTAACCGGAACAGCAAGATGTCGGTAGCGAACCGCACAAGACCCAACTACTGTCGATGCGCGGAGTGTGCCGCAACGCGACCACAATTCGCCGGGCGGGCGCTTTCAGTAGTCGGCCGGGCGTGGCTGGTGATCCTTGTGCTCCTACTGATCATGCCACTCATCGTGGCGGCGGCATGGCAGTCGCAGGACGTGATTTCGGTCGGATGCCACTCAATCGCGATCGCCCCTTGCGAGCAGCCTAACGGAACAGTTCAAGGGGGCTGACCAAGACGCCGAAGACGTCGCAGGTTACGTCGCCAAATTCCCGTGATCCGTCGCCGGAGCAAAGCCGATTACATTTACCGAGGGCGGTGTAGAATGCGGGCGCGATGACGATTTGCGACGAGGGGGCTTGCGCAGTATGTGGTCTCGGCGGTTGGGCGGCGGGCTTTGGTGGTGGTGCTGATTTTGTTGATCGCGCCGATGATCATGATCGCTGCAGATCGACTTCATGACGACGGTTTCGATGCGCGGGAGTGCCAACGATACGACCCCGATGCGATCGGTCCGATGGGAAGGGGCCAGCTTTGCGGAGATGACAACGTTCCGCCGCCGTTCCATTAGGTCTGGGTTGACCGGGTGCCGAAGTAGAAGCTAAGCGGGCAATTGTTCGCCGAGGGGCGTGCACCCGTTGGGCTGTGGAGGCTTGATCGGCAGGCCGGCGGCGTGCTGGAGGATGGCGACGGTGTCGGCGACGTCTTCTTCGCCGTCGCAATTCACGTCTCCGAATTCGGGTGATCCGTCGCCGAGGTGTGAGCAGTCCGGCGGCGGGTTCGGCGCGATGCCCGCGGCCTTAAGCAGCGGGGGCAGGCCGTCGGCGCCGGTGATCGAGCCGCTGCAGTTGAGGTCGCCCTGGATCCGTGGGCTAGAGGTTGGACCTGGGGTGTTGCTGGGCGTCGGGGACGTGCTCGGCGTTGGACTGGGCGTGGGGGTTGGCGTTGGCGTCGCGCAAGTCGGCCCCAGGATGAACGGATCGTAGTCCACGGTGCCGAGGTTAGCGTCGTCCGGGTGGTGATGCACCACATTCTCGATCGCCGCCAGTGAGCAGCGACCCCAGTCGTTGTACCGAGCGTCGATGTCTGCGGGGACGCCGCTCAGGTACAGAAGCTGGCCGGATCCGATCGCCTGCACCGACATGTCGCCGGAGTTGATGAAGTGATTCGCGTTCGCCGCCGTGCCGCCGATCGTCGCAATCACCGGGAACAATGAGTTTTGCTGCAACATCAGGATGCCCGTCGCTACCGAATCGAACGTGTTCTTGATGACAGTTGCATTCGTCCCGCTGGTCAGTGCGTTGTCCGGCAGCGTCAGCCCCTCAGTGGTCGAGTTCTTTAGCGTGTTGTTGGAGACCGTCAGTGGGTCACCTCTTGCCAACAACAGGCTGTTTCCGCCGTTGCCCGTGCCGTCGATCGTATTGCCATCGATTAACCCGCTCGTGCTCCCGACCGATATCGTATTGCCGGTCGACATGTTGCCCTGCAATGTTATCGAATTGCCATACGCTAGCACCGCGGTATTGGAGGTCTGGTGATCGAACGTGTTGTTCAGGATGTATGAGAAGTCGCAGTAGCAGTCCAGCGCCCGGTCGCCCAGGCTGAAGTAGTTGCGCTGGATTGTCACGTCTATCGCGTTGTCGACGTTGACCCCGGACCCGCCCAGCGATGAGTGGATCGTGCTGTCCGAGACCTCGCCGTAAGAGCCCGTCACCTGGACACCAATCGTCGCTCCGACGTGGCCCGCCGCGGGTGTCGCGTCGATGTCCAGCCCGCGGATGACAACGGAGTCAGCGGTCACGTCAAACACGATGCCCGATGGCCCGATCGACGAGCGCTTCACCGTCGCCACTCCCGGGTGGCCATTCGCGCTCGGCCCGAGTATCTTCAGCGAGCCCACGTTGACGGTGATCAGCGGCTCCACGTACGGGCTCAGGCTCGGACAGACGTAGATGACGTCGGCGGGGTTCGCGTGAGCGATCGCGTCGGCGATGCTGGTTGTGTCGTAGGCGGCGGTATCACACGACGGAAAGTTCACGTCGACGACGATGTTCGGCGCAGGTGGCGGCCCGGCGATCGTCGTCGCATTCCCCGCGAACAAACCCACCAGGCCTACCACCACCGCAATCGCCGCCAATCTGGGTCTCATTGCGGCGAAGCATACCGCGCCGCGACGCCGGCTCGCTAGCTCGACGCCGCCCGTGCCCCAAAATAAAACCCAATCACGTTCCCCAGCGCCGTCCCCCAGCCGCCAACCAGTATCTTCGTCAGGTCCGAGTCCGGGTCGCGCACCGTCAGGAACGCCGCCACCACGGCGGCCCCCACCACTACGACCAGCGACATCAGCGCCCGCACGCTTCCGTTGGGCAGCCCTAGAGGTTCGTCGTTCGTCATTCCGGACCCCCTTCACTCAACTCGCGCTGTTCGTCTTGCCAGCGTTGCCACTCGGCGTCGGGGTCTGCGACGTCGAGGATGACGGCGGCGGTGCGGCGGGAGTGGATGCCGCTGGCGACGAGGCGCGCTTCTTCGTCGACGAGGCGGGAGCGGTCTTGCGGCATGGACTGCGGCCAGACGACGCGCGTGCGGTAGGGGGCGAACGTCTCGCCGGCGTGCTGTTCGAGGAGGCGGAGGATCATCTCGTTGCGGCGGCGGAAGGCAGCGCCGCGGATCAGGTGCTTGCGCTGCACTTTCTTGAGCAGCGGGTCGAACTCCATCTGGAAAGAGATGCCGGAGAGCGCCTGGTGTGTCTCGCCGAAAGCGCTGCGCGGGACTTCGGCGAGGTCGTGCAGGAAGCGGAGGACGAGGTTGGCGTACTCGACGTGGAGGCCTGCGCCGCCTCCCTGCAGCAGGTCGAGGAGGTAGGCGCGCGCTTTCTCGGGGATCTCCCAGACAGCGCCGGGCTGGACGGCGATGTCCTGCGCCTCAGTCACGTTCTCGAGGACGGCGATCGGGTTGCCGGACAGTTCGAGGATCGTCGAGAGCTGGGAGACGGCGCGGTTCAGCTCGCGCAATGGCTCCTTGATGGCTTCGAGATCGGAGACGCCCCAGAAGCGCTTCGGCTCGCGGACGTTGGGGTAGATGACGAAGGGGATGAAGCCGTAAGGGTTGGCGTTCTCTTCGAGCAGGTCGTTGTCGAGCCAGAACTCGAAGGTGTCGTCCGTCCACGCTTCGACGATCGTGTGCTCGGCGGGGGCGGACCAGGACGACGGCTTGGCGGGGAGCGGACCGAGCGTGGCCTCCGCTTCGGCTTGCGAGAGGGTATAGCGGGAGGCGATTTTCCAGAAGCGCGCGTGGTCGCCGGCGCAGGGCCAGACGAAGAGGCCCTGGACGTCGGGTGCGCTGATGCGGACGCGCTCCTCGGCGGCGTCCCACCAGACTTTGTACGCGGCGTCGCCGAGCACGGAGCAGTCGATCTCATTGTCGAAGTCGAGGTGCTCGAGGCCGTTGGCTTCGTAGACCTCGCGGATGGCGCGCTCGATGCGGCGGGCGCGTTCGATCGCTTCGGGCGAGTCGTCGTCGGGGTCGGCGACGAAGGACGCGCCGGCCATTGTGTATGACGCGGTCTTCTCGACGACGGCGCGGGCGTAGTTCAGCGTGAGGCGGCGGTCACGGCGCCGGCGGCCGTCGGGCCACTGTTCGCCGTGGTAGAAGTCGAGGTTCTCGCGATAGCTGCGCAAGCGTTCTGCGTCCAGGCGCGCGAGCTGTTGCGGCAGCGGCGTTTCGACGGCGAGTGTTGTTGTTCCCATCCCATCCCCTCCCCATTCGACAGAGCTGAAGCTCCGTCCGTACGTCTCGATGTCGAGTGTTCTGCGTGTGTGGTGCGTTGGTCCGCGGCTGGAAAGCCTCGGCCACGCGAATGATTGTCTGCTGCGAGTGTGACGGGCCCGGGGCCGAAGACTGGAAGGCTGTTCAGTCTCCGCTCCCGGGCCCATGAAGCCTGCCTGCGGTAGGCAGGCCCCGGTGTTTGCGGTTACGGCGTGAAGTTGACGATCGCCCAGATGGCGGCGCCGGTCATGGCCAGGTATCCGACGGTCTGGAGTGTGGCGGAGAGGACGTTACGCACTGAGTGCCTCCTTCTGCTCCGAGGCTGCGAAGCCTCGGCTACGCTCGGGGTTGGTGGTCCGGTCGCTGCGGATTGGGATCGGCGTGGTGTCGTAGGCGCGCACGCGGGCGGGGAGCCTCGTTGTGCCGATGACGCGAAAGACGGTGCGGCGGGAGACGCCGAAGCGATCCGCCAGCTCTTCGACGGGCATGCCCTTGAGACGGAGCTGGACAATCTCGCGGTCGCGGCTTTCGTTGAGGAGCGCGCGCAAGCCGCCCGGCTCTTCGTAGCGGCAGCGGGGGAGCGGGCAGTTGAAGCACGACTCGCTGATGTCGCAGCCGTCGTCACGGTAGCGGGTGTATTCGGGCAGCGTGTCGCCTCGCAGACGCGGCCTCGGCTCGCGGCGCGGGCGGACGGCGATTGCTATCGGCGCGGCGCCGGAGCGTGGCTGGAAAGCCTCGGCGACGGCTACGGTCTTCTCTGAAACGACTCCTGTTTGCATTCTCGAACCCTCCTTTGTTTCTCTTGCGCTTCAGTTGGTGCTAATCAGCACCGGAACTTTGGTTGCGTTGTGATAGCGGCCGCGGGCGATGCGGGGCTGGGCGATGCCTTCGCTTCCGGCGTGGACGGTGAGCGCAAGGCTCACGAGGTAGTCGTCGTGGCCCTCGGCGGGGTCGACGTAGAAGTTCATCTGCTGGCTCGGGCGGTAGGAGACGCGCGCGAGCTCGAGCTGCCGCCAGCATTCGGCGTGCTCGATGGAGCCGTCGGGCGCAAACATCTGGAGGCGGCCGCTGTTGACGGCGGCGAGCAGTTCGTAGCCGAGGTTGGACTTCGATTCGGTCGTCAGCTTGAGGGGCCGGACGACGTCTTTGCCGAGCGTTACCTCAAGCGTGCGTTCGAGCATGTGCGCGAGGGTCTCGCCGATGCCGGTGGCGTCGACGAAGAGACGGCGCACGCGCCAGACCCGGCCGAGGACGTCGGCGAGGCGCGCGAACAGCTCGTCGTGGGGGACGGCGGTGAAGGCGATCTGCTCGACGACTTCGAGACGCGGGGCGCGAATGATGGCATCGAATGGTGGGTAGACCGCGCGGGCGATGGTGAGGACGGTGGCGTCGTGCTCGCGGCCGTCGCCCTGGCCGCCGCCGATGTCGAGGCCGGCGACGTAGGTCTCGCCCTCGAGCGGGACGTGCCGTCGGGCGTGCGTGCCGGCGAGCTGCGCGCGCTGAGCAGCGGTCAACAGACGGCCCGCGCCGGGGACGGTCTTGAGGGCGTACTGGGTTAGGAAGAGCGGGTGCTTTTCGCCGAGGCGCTGGCGTTCGGCTTCGACGAAGCGGGCGTAGCCGGCGTTGTGAGGGGCGACCTCCTGCCAGTCCGCGGCGAAGTGACGCCGGATTCCGTCGCGGCGTTGTAGTTCAAGGTTGTGGTGGACGGCCTGCTCGAGGAGAGTCGAGTCGTCCCAGGGCGTGCCGTAGTAGACGGTGGTGGCGCCGGTGGACGAGGCCATCGGGCGAAACTCACGGTCGAACTTGTCGCGGTCGACGTCCTGGGCCTCGTCGATTTCGAGGAGGAGACCGGCGGTGTGGCCGACGACGTTCGCGGTTGGTTCGGCGGAGAGGAAGACGACGCCGGCGCGTCCGACGCGCACAGTGCGGCCGTTTTCGCGGGAGGCGATGGGCCCGAGGCCGGCGTAGGCGACGTGCGACCAGAGGCGGTCCATGCTGATCTTGCCCTGCGGCTCGAAGGTCGGGGCGGCCTTGATGGCGTCGATGCTGTTGCGAGCGTTGCGCAAGAGAAGGAAGAGCTCGATCTGGGCGGAGAGCTCGTTCTTGCCGGCCTGGCGGGCCATAACGACGGTAAAGGTGAGCCCGCGGCCGTTGACGGCGGAGTCGACGATGGCGCGGCCGGCGTCGGCCTGGTAAGGGCGGAGGGTGGGAGGGGCCGTCATCACTGCACCACCTTGAGGAGCAGCTGGGTGATAACGGCCCCGATCACCACAAAGATCAGTCCGTTGAGCCTGCTCTTGAGCTCGCCGATATCGCGTTCCAGGTTCTGCATTCGCACCTCTACCGCGGCCCGAAAGGCCAATCCAGACGTGCGGTTGCCGTCGTCACGGCCCCCGTCAGCCGGGAGACGCCGGAATCGTGAAATCGCGCGTTCGAGAGGCTGGCTCATTGCGAACATCCGTGCTGCGAATGATAGAACGGGCGTGCTAAAGCTGTCAATGGGTTATTGGTCAAGATGAGGACGTATGTTCGAAAATCGTCGCAGTGGCACGAAGATCCAAACAACCCCGAATCGTCAGGTAGCGGCGAGATCGTAGGGGCGTCGCCTTGGCGCGCCTGAACGCTGCGCCTACCGCATTCATATGGTCTTCGTGTGCGAACGTCCGTCCGGCGCAGCGAGCCGCGTCCCTACGATGCCGTCCGTTTGTTGCGGGAATCCGACGTATACCGTACGCCGCGCGTTCGGGCGCTCCAAGCGTGCCCCTTACCGGCCCGCGGGCAGAAGCTGGTCGCCCAGGCTGTTCAGCACATTCGTAATGTGGTCGGCGAGGTCTTTGCGGGCCTTAGGCGACAATCGGTACTGGGTCGCGACGGCCTTGACCAGCAAGTCGATACCGTGCGTGAGAAGGCGGATATCCTCGGGGTGTTCCGCGACCGCTGTGCGCAGCTTGACTCGCAGGACAGCGATCTCTTCAGCCAGGCCTTCGACACGGCGGGCAGACCTCAGGGAACGCCGCTCATCCTCGTCCAGGGCATTGTCGTAGAAGCGCTTGTGCTCGGGCACCCACTTATTGGGCACGGCGGGGCTTCCTCGACCGCCCTCGTCGGGTCTGTCGTTCGGCTAGCTCCGCGATCATCTCTTCCAGGCTCCCAGACGGGATGGCGTGGGCGGCTTCGACGACGCCGAGGAGGAGGACGACGGCTGCGGCGTCCCAGTCTTCTCGTTCGATCGCGGCGGCGAGGAGCGTCTTACGGCGCTTCATCGGAAGAGGGCTCCGCGGGCGATGAGAGCCGAGACGCCGGCCGCGCCGGCGAACGGGAGGACGCGGACGGCGGCCCAGGACGCGGAGGCCGTGACGGGCGCTCCGTCCGGGCCGGCGGCTGTGGCGAGCAGGGCGATGGCTTCGATGAAGGCGCCGAAGGAGACGATGGCCAGCACAAAGACGGCGAGACGCCGGGCGGCGCCATCGACGCCGAAGAAGAGCCGGTCAGAGAAATAGGCCGAGTTTATGCCCGAGCATATCGCGGTGCCTGCATCGAGCGCAGATGCTAACGTTCGCCATCCCATCCACCACACCTCCGTACGACAAACCCACAAACCGACAGGCCGACAAACCGACGAACGGTCGTCTCTGAGGGGAAGGTTAGTGTAGGGGACGTGCGGGTGAGGATGCTAGGGGGAAATGGCAGTCGGGCGTTGATCGGCCTGTTGTTGGTGGGGGCTAGATCCTTCTCCGCCGCGGCGGATCAGGATGACCCTTCGGGTCAGTAAAACACCGGGTGGGAAAGGGTGTAGATGCAGGAGGACATGGGGTCCGTCTTGGGGTCGGTGAGGAAGTTGTGGGCGAGGACTTCGCCGCACGGCTCGGAGATGATGACGCCGTGGCCGACGCCGGGGAGCTCGTAGTAGAAGGAATTCTCGAGGGAGTTGGCGACGGCGCGGCCCCAGCCGGGCGGGGTGATCGGGTCGTAGTCGCCACTCAGGACGAGGGTGGGGATGTCGCTTTCGACGACGTTGTTCTCGACGGCCGAGGCGGGCGGGACGTTCCAGACGGCGCAGGCGTCGTAGGTGTCGGTGCCCATGCCGCGGAAGACGCTCTTGATCTGCGGGAAGCGATTGAGCTCAAGGGCGACGCGGTCGCGTGAGCCGAACGGCGCTTCTTCCGCGCACTCGATCGAAAGGTACATACCCCAGCTGACGTCAGAGGGGGTGTCGTCGGTGAGCTGGCCGGCGGCGATGGACTTGGCGTAGTCGTAGTCGCCGTTGGCGGTCTCCCAGATGAGCTGCGGGAGCTGGCCGAGCGCGCTGGCGGAGTAGAAGGCGCCGTACAGCCAGCCGAGGAAGAGGTCGTCGGTGAGGACGAAGGTGGCGCCGGGAGTTTTCGCTTCTTTGCTGATGTCCAGCGTGCGCGGGTTGGCGGCAAGGTCGCCGATGAGGGACGTGAACTTCCCCTCGAGGCCGGGGTAGGAGTTGAGGCAGTGGGAGTCCACCGCGCAGTCTGCGAAGAGCTTGTCCAGTGAGCGGTCCAGGTCGTCGGGCGCTTCGGAGAAGAGGTCGACGTCGGGCGGGTAGGTGGAGTCGAGGATGACGCTGCGGACGCCGGCGGGGTAGTCGCGCATGATCGTGAGCGCGAGGCGGGTGCCGTACGAGATGCCGTAGAGGTTCCACTGCTGGACGCCGAGAACGAGGCGCAGGTCTTCGACGTCGGAGCCGCTTTCGGAGCTGGTGGCGAGACCGGGGTCAGCGCCGGCGGCGACGAGGGCGTCGCGACACGCCTGGACGGCGGCGACGAAGCCGGCTGTGTACTCGGCGTCGGTCATGTCCGTGATGAGAGTCGTGTGATCGAACGTGCCCATCTGCGGGCAGTCGAGGGCGGGCTCAGCGAGTCCGGCGCCGCGCTGGTCGAAGAAGACGAAGTCGCGCTGGTCGAGGAAGGGCTCGGCGAGGTAGTGGAAGAGGTTGGGGATATCTTCGATGGTGTGGCCGCCGGGACCGCCCTCGAGGTAGATGATGGGGTCGGCGAGCGGCTCCTTCGAGTGTGACTTGAAGACGGCGACCGGCAGCACGATCTTCGGGGAGTTGAGGTCGGAGCGGTGCTCGGGGACGGTGAGCTTGCCGCATTCGGCATGCTCGCCGAGGGGGACGGCGAAGGGGCAGTCGCCCTTTTCGTAGGTGCCGGCGCCGGGTGTAAAGGATGGCGCGGGCGTGGGGCCGTCGGCGCTGCTCCCGCCGCCGCAGGCGAACGATAACGCGGCAAGTAGCAGGACCGCGAGCAAGGCAGGGCGGAAGAACCCCCTCATGTAAGGCACGATTAAGTAGACGGCAGGAGGGGGTGGGGGTTACAGGGAGTGGAAACCTTCTGATCCGAAGTCAGCGGTTCTGTCGAAATGAGCCACGGGGGGCTCTTCAGATACAAATCTTGCTCGAAGGGACGTTTTACGCCGGGAAATGCCCCGTTTCAGCTGCTGACTCATAGCCTGCGCGTCAAGCCTTCTAACTGGCGGAGACCACCGACTCCTTGGTGTTGCGCATCCGGCGCAAAAGGTGCGGTGGCTGTAGTGTAAAAACGCATCAGGCTAACTTGATGCATCGGCGTGCCCTGATGTATGCTCGTGTGGATGGTTACTGACGTGGAGTCCGTTTCGCCGTCCCGCTTCCTTCAACTGCTGGCTGATGAGCAACGCTGGCGACTGCTTCGAGAGTTAACGCGGAGCGACCGCAAGGTCAGCGAGCTGACGGAGCTCGTCGGTATTCCGCAGAATCTTGCTTCGTACCACCTGGCCAGTCTCCGCAACGCAGGGATCGTCTCGGCTCGACGTAGCTCTGCGGATCGGCGCGATACCTATTACCGCATCGACTTGCGCCGCTGCGCCGATTTGCTGTGTGCGGTTGGCCCGGCTCTGCAGACGGGCTTGCGCCTCGACGTGGCCCGTCCGCGGATTGCGGTTGGGCGAGCACCTCGGCGCAAACCAAGCGTGCTCTTCCTCTGCACCGGAAACAGCGCTCGCTCTCAGATCGCCGAGGCACTACTGGAGCATCACTCCGGCGGGACGATCCGAGCTCGCAGCGCGGGCAGCCATCCGAAGGCGTTGCATCCCAGCGCCGTGCGTGTGATGGCCGAACGCGGGATCGACATCTCGACGTGCACGACGAAGCACATGGACCGGTTCAGGCAGAGGCGATTCGATCGGGTCATCACGCTTTGCGACAAGGTGCGGGAGATCTGCCCGCAGTTCCCAGGGCCGGCTACGAACGCTCACTGGAGCATGCCCGATCCAGCTTCCGAGTGCGCAACTGGGGAGGTGAGCTACGCAGCTTTCAAGCACACGGCTGAGGAACTCGAATGGCGCATCCCGTTCTTGATCGGTGAGTTGATGGTGCCCAGAGAAAGGAGAACATCCAATGAATCCCAATGACACGGTAAATGTCCGTTACATGCTCGACGACGTCGCTGCCGCCGTCGATTTCTACACGCGCCATTTCGGCTTCGTGGTGAACACAAATGCGGTGCCCGCGTTCGCCGACGTCGTGCGCGGAAACCTGCGCCTCCTTCTGAGCGGGCCGCAGAGTTCCGGGAGACGTCCTATGCCCGACGGTACCCGTCCAGAGCCCGGAGGGTGGAATCGCATCCAGCTCATCACCGACGAGCTCGACAGCGAGGTCGCTCGACTTAAAGCAGAAGGAGTGCGCTTTCGCAACGACGTTGTCACCGGACCGGGCGGTCGGCAGATCCTCGTCCAGGACCCCGCCGGCAATCTCATTGAGCTCTTCCAGCCCGCCGCTCGCGGGGCTCCGTAAGGTGTTCTGATCGGTCAGACCCTAAATTTACCTTAGGTGCTAAAGGACCCGGGTCAGCCTTCCGGCCCGAGCTGCCGCCCGCCGAGGCAGTGCAGGTGCAGGTGATCGACGGTCTGCCGGCGGCGGGGCCAGCGTTACTAAGGCGTTACAACGAATACGGGCGGGCCGAGGTGATCAACGCAGTTCTCCGTTGGGTCTGCGCTTGGGTCGGAGAGGAACTTCTGTACGAGCTTCTTGCCGCAGTCGGTCGAGACGGAGACGCCGTGGCCGGTGCCGGGGAACTCGAAGAAGTGGCCGTGGGTCAGCCTGTCTGCGACGGCGCGGCCCCACGCGGGCGGGGTGATCGGGTCGTAGTTGCCGGAGAGGACGAGCGTTGGGACATCGCTGAGGACCGGCTGGTTTTCGATGGGTGGGGCGGCGGGTACGTCCCAGGCGCCGCAGATGGTGAAGAGGTCAGAGCCGCTACCGCGTCGCGCGCCCTGGATGTCGGAGTACTTCTTCTCTTCGGCGTCGACGAGCTGGCGGTTGCTGAAGGGAACCTCTTCGCCGCACTCCACCGAGTAGTACATGCCGACGCTGAAGTGTTGGTCCTCGAAGAGTTGAAGGGCGAGCGTCTGGCCGACGATCGTGTAGTCGCGGTGGAAGGTCTGGAAGATCATCTGCGGTATCGAGCCGAGGTAGTTGGTTGAATAGAGGGCGCTGAAGACGGCGGAGAGCAGAACATCGCCGTCCAGGCGGAGGACGAGCTTCGGATCGTTGAGGGGTACGCCGAGGAAGATCTGGCCGAGATCAAGCTTCTGGGGGAGCGCGTCGAGGCTGCCGGCGAGCTGTGTAAGCTCGTTGCGGAGATTGGGGTACTCGATTGAACAGCGGTCATCGTTTTCGCAGTCGTCGAAGAGCTGGTCGAGGGCGCGCTGGAAGTCGGCGGGCCCCTCGGACGTGAGGTCGACTTCCGGGGGATAGGTGGAGTCGAGGATGACGCTGCGCAGGCCGGCCGGGAAGTCCCGCATCGTGGTAAGGGAGAGCCGCGTGCCGTAAGAGATGCCGTAGAGGTTCCACGAGTCGTAGCCGAGGGCGAGGCGGAGATCTTCAAGGTCGGCGGCGCTCTCGGCGCTGGTGGCGAAGGCCGGGTCGATGTTCTGGGCGACGAGCCCATCGCGGCACTTCTTGAAGGCGTCGACGAGACGGGCGGTGAGCTCTTCGTCCGAGAGGTCCTTCGTATACGAGTCCTCGGAGGCGTCCTTGTCTTCTTCGCAGTCCAGCGCTGGTTTGGCAAAGCCGACTCCGCGCTGGTCGAAAACGATGAAGTCGCGTTCGTCGAGGTAGGGCTTCACGAGACTTTCAAAGGAGTACTTTATCGTCTCGAGGGTTCGACCCCCGGGGCCACCATCGAGGTAGATGATGGGATCGGGCTTGGGCGTTGTGCTGTGCGACTTGAAGACGCCGATGGGGAGCGTGACCGTCCCGCTGGAAGCGTCGTTGCGGTCGGCGGGGACCGTGAGGGTCCCGCAGTTAACCGTTTCGCCGGGCGGGACTTCGAAGGGGCAATCGTTCGTCGCGGAGGTGCCGGCGCCGGGCTGGACGGAAAAGTGCGGTGTGGGCGAGGCCGCTGGCGCGCCGCTCCCGCAGGCGATGAGGAACGTGAGCGCGAGGAGGATTGCGAGGGCAGCCGCGTTGCGCACGTCAGCCCTCCGGCCCGAGCTGGCGGCCGCCGAGGCAGTGCAGGTGCAGGTGGTCTACGGTCATGCCCGCGGCCGGGCCGACGTTGAAGGCGAGGCGGTAGCCGCTTTCGGCGACGCCTTCGTCTTTGGCCACCTTGGCGGCGGTCGTGAACATGCGCGAGATGAGGGGGCCGTGCTCGCCCTTGATGTGGCGGGCGTCGGCGATGTGCTCCTTGGGGAGGACCATGAAATGGACGGGCGCGCGCGGGTTGATGTCCAGGATGGCGACGACGAGGTCGTCCTCGTAGAGGCGGTCCGCTTTCACCTTGCGCGCGACGATGCCACAGAAGATACAGTCGTCAGGCATGAAGGGATTGTACGACGGAGGTCATTGGAAGAGGGAAGAGGGAAGAGGAAGTAGAGCCAGCAAACCGCTGAGCCAGGCCCGGTTTGCTGGGTTGTCGGTTTGTGGGATTGTCCGCTTTGCATAGCTTTCTGGTAGTGCGACGGTAGGTGAAGCGGGCGGATAATCCACTCAATATGGGCGATGCGACGGCGGAGCTGACAGCGCGGGAACGGGAGGTGCTGGAGCTCGTCCGCGCGGGGCTGACTAACGACGAGATAGCGGAGCGGCTGGGGATCACAAGCGACGGCGTGAAGTACCACGTCTCGCAGGTGCTTTCAAAGCTGGGCGTTTCGTCGCGGCATGAGGCGGTGGACGCGGCATTTGGGGAGAGGCGACGGCGGTGGTGGGAGTCGGTGCTCGCGTCTACGCTGCTGAGGGTTGCGGGTGCAGGCGCCGCGCTCGTCGTAGTGGTGTTCGTGGCGCTGCTGGCGTTTGGGGTGCTGAAATCGGGCGGTTCGGACGGGCCGGACGCGTCGGGCCTGACGGTGGATTCGGTTGTGGGCTCGGTGCAGGGGGCGGCGACGCGGCCGGGCGAAGCGCTGCACTCGAAGATCACGGCGGTGAGTACGACGGAGGGCGTGACGGTTCCGTACTACACGACGGAGCTGTGGGTGGACGCGGCGAGTGAGACGGTGCGCTACGAATATCGTCTCGATCCAGCGAGCTACCGGTACGACCAGGCCACCGA
Organism: Dehalococcoidia bacterium; assembly: GCA_041481535.1. Lineage (GTDB taxonomy): Bacteria > Chloroflexota > Dehalococcoidia > SM23-28-2 > RBG-16-64-32 > DATKKM01. The sequence goes on from JBGPBZ010000015.1 coordinate 29,478, forward strand.
ATCGACGGAGATCATCGCCGGAAAGTACAGCTACGTGCAGGACAGCCTGGGCAAGGCGTACCGGTACGAGGCGGAGCCGAACGCCACGCGAGATACCACGTGCGCGGGCCTTGGCTCGATCTGGCTGGTGGTGCTGCTTAGCTGTGCGTCGGCGGCGGTGCCGGGGCCCATCGGTGAGCCGCGCATCGAGTCGGGCGAGTTTGGCGGACGTGGCGCGATTGTGATCGCGTACGGAGATGCCGAGTTGCCGAGCATCGATCCAAACGCGGCGCACCCCACCGTGCCGGTAGACCTTACTCCGCCGCCACTCGGCTCGACCGGGGGAACTCCGGACGTGACGGCGACGATCAGGTATTCGTGGCGGATCTACCTGGACGGCGGGACGTACCTGCCGATCGGATACAAGTACGCACAGGTGGATGAGCAGGGGTTTGGCGTGGCGATCGAGGCGACCTACGACAACCAGTTCGTGCCGCTCGATCAGGACATCCAGACGCTGCTTGACCCGAGCTCGATCGGGTATGGGGTTGCCGAGGGAGATGCGGAGGCGCAGCTGAATCAGATCGCGGCGCAGCTGCCGGTGTACTGGTTGGGTCAGGAGTTCGCGGGAGGCGACGGATTGGGGGCGCTAACGCTGTCACGGATCAACGTCGGCGGGCAGACCGGCGGCGTGCAGCAGACGTACTCGGTGGCTGGAGAGTTGCGATATCAGGCCGGGTCGGGATATCCGACGGTAAACGTGTTTCTCTGGCGGAAGCAGGACTGGCAGAACTTCCTGGCGACGCGGGAGGGGCAGATCATCGTCGACACGGAGTGCGGGCAGGCCGTGCCGTTGAGCGTGGACGGCGCAACGGCGACGGCGTTCATCTTTCCGACGCTGGAGTTTCCGGATCCGGGACAGCCTCGGATTGACGATCCGAATTCGCCTTCAACTCCGGATCCGCAGCAGACCTACTCTCCGGCGCCCGGCGAAAGTCAGTGCAACTTCGAGCGGCGGATGACGGCGCTGGTAGACTACATCATCGGCGTGGCGGACTACGGCGATGTCGTCGTGGAAGTGCGGCAGGACGGCGAGGTGATTTCCTCGCAGCGAATGGAGTTGCTGTTACGCGATCTGCGCGCGCGGTAGGTGGCCGGCCTCTCTTCTCCCGCTGAAGGGCGATGTTATTGGTAGCTGGTTGGTGTAGCGCGCTCGCTGGGAGCGCTACGGCTTCGATTCCTCAGTCTCCGCTGGCGCGGGAGCGGTCCTTCGATTCCTCAGGACGAACGGAAGGCTATGGGGTGGGCGACGCGTCCGGGAAGAGACCGGAGATCCAGTCTGTGAATGAGACCGCGTCTGTCGGCGCGTCTGGGATCGGCGCGGGCTTGTTGTAGTTGTCGAAGCCGGCGTCTGCGGTGGCTTCCATGTGGCCGAAGGGTGTGTTCCCGCTGGCGGTCATGGCCAGTTTGTAAGGGAGATAGTCGGCCTTGCCGATCCAGATGTCGATTGTGATCGGGCCGTCGACGCCAGTGTCGATGAAGTGCTGCGTGATGCCGTAGTC
>JBGPBZ010000016.1:0-29844 GCA_041481535.1 Dehalococcoidia bacterium
AGCGAGCGGAAGTGGCTCAGTGGTAGAGCATCGCCTTGCCAAGGCGAGGGTCGCGGGTTCGAATCCCGTCTTCCGCTCCATTTCTTTGCCCGCGATCTTAGGTTGGCTTTGCGTGGAAGACGGGCGGCCTCCCCCGCACCACCCTACCCCAGGAAAAATAAGACCTGGGGGACACCCCCAGACCCCCGGTATGGGGCTGCCGCCCCCTTCAACCCTCGCTCCTTTACAGCGTCCGCTAGCGCGGGATCATCGACCGCTTAACTGCGGTGTTACCGGAACGTGTCCCTAGCACCCGTGTGAATCGTTCCGCCCGCTGCGCACCCCTTCTTCCAGTGCTAACCACTAGCCACTGATCACGAACTACGGGATCCCGAGGAAAGCGTCGCGGGCGTCTGCGTGGATCGTGCCGTCGTCCGCCAGCATTACTATGACGGCGTTGTGGTTGGCCCAGGGGGACGGTCCGCTCGGAGTGTGCCCCTTTTTCGGAGTCACAGTCTCGCCCACGCTCCAGTCGCCAACCAGCTGCTCCGCGCTGTCGTAGAAGAGCACCGCCACTTTCATCGTGGCGCCGCTCTTTGAAAGTGTGACGTCGGCAGCCGTCGTGCCGAAGCCGGTGACTTCGTTGCTGACGGCGTCAACGCTTACGCTCAGTCCTTTGCTTTCCCAGGCCGAGCGCACTGCCGGGAACGACAACGGCGATCCGTTGAGCGCCTGTTCGACCGATTCCGGGACCGGCGTCGGCGATTCCGTTGGGGCGTCGCTCGCGCCGGGCGAGCCCGAGCCCGAGGCGTTCGGGGTCGGACTGCCGGCGACTGCGCCGCTGTTATCTCCGCTGTCGATCGCGTTGCTTAGCGTGGTTAGCGCCAGGTAGATGCCGATGCCGGCGGCGATGAACAGGCCGATCGTGATCAGAACTGTCCCGATGGCGCGCATTGCCGGGCCCGACCCGGCGCCGCGAGGCCGTGGAGCGGCTGGATAGCGGATCGCGAGTTGTGCCGGACGTTGTCTCGGCTTCGCTTGCGGCTTGGGCTCGTCCGTTGGCTCCGGCGCTGGCAGGCGAACTCCGCCGAGCTCCTCGACCTTCCGCCGGTCGGCCTCAGCCTGGGGGTTCATCCCCATGGCCTCGAACACCTGCGCGCGATTGTCGTATGACTCAGCGTAGCGCGGATCAGACCGGATCGCCTCGTTCAGGACGTCAAGAGCTTCGCGAAAGCGCCGCCGGGCCATCAAGCGGCGGGCGGCAGCGTTTCGCAACTGGGCGGGCGTCTGGTTCAACTGTCTCCTTGCGGCAGAGCGAGTGCTAGAACAAGGTATCGCAATCGCCTACCTCCGTCTAACGACGGCGACGCTCCCGAAGTTCCGTTTGACCTCGCGCGGCGTACAATGCCGTCGCATGACGAAGGGCGAAGTCACAGTCCGCACAGCGACTCCGGAAGACAACGACGCGATCATCGCGCTCGAGCTTCGGAGCGCGCTCGTCCTCGGCGAGGCGGAGGAGGTGTTCGACCGCTCGCCGGACGCCTTCGCCTGCTGCCGGATACAGGACGGTTGCCGGGTGATCGTCGGGGAGCTGGAGGGGCTCGTCGTCGGGCTTCTCGCCGGTGTTATGTTTCGTCCGACCCTCTTGGGGAGGCAGCGTTCGCTGGTCTACATCCACCGTGCCCGCGTCGACCCGGAGTACCAGGGCCGCGGTGTCGGCATGGCGCTCTCGACGGAGCTTTTCCGGTGGTGCGCCGAAGGAGGCGGCGAAGGTCCGTGCTACGCGATCGCGCCGGGGAACGCGCCATCCCTCACGTTCGTCGAGCGCGGGGGCGGGCGCTGGCCGCGCGACCTCTCGCTCGTCGACATCGACGTTTCGAAAGCGGCGAGGGCGACCGCGCAACGGCTCTCGGAACAGCACCACGGCGAGGCGGTCGACCTCATCAACGGCACGCACCACGGTGAAGACTTCTTCGAGCCGCTCACGCTGGACTCGCTGCGGGGACGGCTGACCCGCGATGCGGCGTATACACCCAACAGTCTGCGCAGCGTGTTCGATGGCATCAGGCTAGTCGCAGTCGGAGGCGTCATCGACAAGGGGCTTTACACGGAACGCATCCGCGTCGACCGCGGGACAGGCGAGGAGAAACGCACGCGCGGTGCAGCCGTCGTGGATTGGGGATACGCGCCGGGGCATGACGATGCCTTCGCAGAGCTGCTGGGCGCGCTTGCGGTGGACGCGCGGACGCTCGGGCGCACCTCTCTCACGGTCTGCGAGCCGGGTACCGGCGCGATCACGCCCGTGCTGCCGCACCGCCGCTCGGCGATTGCGCTGTTCACACCGTCGCTAGGCGCCCCGGAGTCCGTCGATGGTCTCTACTTCGACCTGCTGAACTTGTAGCCGCCCATCGTTTGGCTTTGGCGACTGGGCGGCCCGGTTGCCCGCGGTAAGCACCCGGAAGACGATCAGCAGGCCGACGCTCGCAGCGCTCAGCAGGTACAGCCACTGCACCCATGCCTGGCTTGTATCGCTCCCGGAGAAAACGCCGTGCCCGAGCGCCAGCACCCAGGCGGCGAACCCGCTGTAGTGGATCGTCCGCCAGGTCCTCTGTCCGATCACCGGGCGCAGCCACGAGCTGAAGGTCAGCAGCACGAGCAAGTAGAAGCCGATGATCCCCAGCGCGATCGCAACCGGCCGCCAACCGGAAGCGAACGGAACGAGGATATCGAGCACGGAGAACGGTACGTGCTGGTTGAGCAGCGTGAAGGCGATGTGCGCGCCGGTGAAGACAACCGCCAGCACGGAGAGCGTCTGGTGACCCTCCAGCACCCACGCACGCTTCATGAGCCAGTCCAGCGCACGGACGCGAACGCCGATGCCGACGATCATCGACACCGAAAGCAAGACGTAGGCGATCAGGCCGGACGCGCGAATCATCTCCCAGATGCGGAAGTCCAGAGTCGCCGAAGTAGATCCGTCAGCAGCCTGCGCCGCCGCCGGCACGAGAGCGAGCAACACTACGGCCAACGGCCACATCCGCAACAGCCGCTCACGCGACAAGGTATCGCTCCATCGCCGGGGTGATCGTGACGACGCCGCGCTCGTTCATCACGACGGTGGCCACTTCGTTCGTCGACAGGTAGTCAGTCAGGCCAATGCTTCCGCGCAAGAGTAGCGTCTTCGCGAGCACCTCAGCGCGGGCTGTTGTCGGCGCGATCACGCTCACTGAAACGATGTCGGTCTCCGATGGCCGCTGCGTGCGCGGGTCGATCAGGTGGTGGGCCGCGCCGTCCTGCGTCCGCCAGCGACGCCGCATCGTCGACGACGTCGCCAGCGCTGCGTTTTCGAGCCGCACAACGGCTACGTCGTTCGCGGGCGCAAAGACGTCTTCGATCCCGACGATCCAGCCGCCGCCGTCCGGCCCATCGCCGCGCGCGAGCAGATCGCCGCCGGCGTTGATCACCCAGTTGTCGCCGTCCATCAACGCTACCGCGCGGTCCACCGTCCAGCCCTTCGCGAAACCGCCGAGATCGATACCCGCGCCTTCCGGGATCCGGACCATCCCGCCGACGAGCGAAACGTTGCGGTAGGTAGCGGGCCGGCGGACGAGCGTCTGCACCTGAGTCGACCCGCGCACTTGCTCGATCGATTCGCGGTAGCCCGCCGCCTCCACCGCTCGCAGAACGACCGGGTCGAACAGTCCGTCCGACTCCTCCGCCGAATAGAGCGCCTCGCGCAACACCTGCAATAACATCGGCGAGGCAGCGAAGGCTTCGCCCGCCCGTGAGTTGAGACGGGACAGCTCGCTATCGGGCCGGAAGCGGCTCAAACGCGCCTCCACGTGTTCGAACTCCAGGCGGATCTGCTCCACTGTCTCGGCGTCCAGCATGGGTGCCGCCAGCAGCTCGATCTCCGTACCCATCGCCTGGAATGTTGCCGTCTCGTACGTCATCACGATGCCTTCGAGCGGGTCTGTGGCTGCGGAGTGGCTGTCGGCACGGTAGTCGCGCGAGCCGTTGTGGAGGACGAGCGACTCGATGAGCTGCTGGATGCAGGCGCAGCGGTTGCCGCCGGAACAGCGGTGGCTGCGGCCTCGACCTGCCCGTCGGTGGCTGACGCGTTCTGCGACAGGAAAGAGCGGTCTTTGATCGCGAACACGGACCAGAGGATCAGCAATAGGCCAACGCTTCCGCCGGCCATGTACATCCGAGCTTCGAGATACCGGTTGGGACGCTTCGCCATTAGAACCAACCTCCCGCCAGCACGGCCCCGACGATCGCATCGTCGCCATCGAACCCGAACCGGCCTGTCTGTGTGCCGAGGAAGAGGGCGCCGGCCACGAATATCGCGACGATCAGCGTTGAGACGGTCCAGGCGCGCTCTCTCGATATCACAATCACTCCAACTGACGTCCAAACTACAGGCCGGAGATTGGAGCAGCGTTAAAGTTACTTGGAGTTTTTTAATGTCGGGCGCGTGGGCTCTTATACTTTGTGCGTAGTGGATTCCATAGTCGTCGCTGACTTCTCCGACTCGCGCCGGGCCGCCATCGTCCGCGATCAACTGGCGCGCGACATCAGGAGCGCCGACATGGCGCTCACCACGCCGGGCATGGCCAAAGAGACAGCCGGCGAGGGGCGATTCATGAGACGCGTCGTCGTCATTATTGCGCTGGCAAGCGTCGCCGGTACGGCGCTCGGGGCTGCTCTCGGAGCAGCCTTTGCCTTCACGATTGGGCCACCCGGCACGTCCGGTTATGTCATCCAGATCGTGAGCTGGGCGATCTTCATGCACCTGCTGATCGGGATGTGGGCCGGCTACCTGCTGCTCGCCGACCGCTCGGGACGGGAGGTTCGGAACAGCGGGCATGTTACGCTCACCGTCCGCTGCGCTAATATCGACGCCAGAGCCCTCGCCGAACGGCTACGGAAGCTCGGGGCGACGAGCGTGGAGATAAGCGACGGCGCGGCAGCGCCTGGATAAGGGGACGAGATGCCTAACAAGTTCAAGATCGGCGATATCAAAGTGACGGTCATCAGCGACGGCGAGGCGAGTGCACCGGGCACGATCTATTTCCAGGGCACGACGGCGGAACAGTGGGAGCCACATAAGCGCTGGCTGGACCATAAGGGCAACGTCGTGTTCCCGTTCAGCTGCTTCGTCGTGCAGACGGGAGACCGGACGGTACTGATAGACACCGGCCTGGGCCCCGTGAATATGTTTGGATTTACGGGCGGCGCGCTGCTCAACGAGCTCGCGGGCGCGGGCCTCAAACCTGACGACATCGACACGGTGTTCATCACGCACCTGCACATCGACCACGCCGGCAACGTCGCACTGCCGGACGGCGACAAGCACAAGGCGACGTTTCCGAAGGCGACGTACATGTGGTCGTCTGAAGAAGACACGTTCTGGCGCAACGCCGACCAGCAACGGTTGATGATGGCGGGCGCCGGCGACATGATGCCGAAGATGTTCGCGGCGATCGAGGGTAAGTACAAAGCGGCGGACGACGGCGACATCGTTGCGCCCGGGATCAACGCGATCGCCACACCGGGGCATACACCCGGACACGCCGGCGTCATCCTCTCCTCCGGCGGCGAGCGCGCGTTCATCCTCGGCGACGCGATCGCTTGTCCTGTGCAACTGGAGCAGCCGGAGTGGTCCGGAATGGGCGACATGGACAAGGACCTCGCTCGCCGAACGCAAGAAGCCGTCGCGAAGGAAGCGGAGGCCAGCGGTGCTCTGCTCACCGCCGCGCACTTCCCCGGGCTGACTTTCGGGCGCGTGCTGGCAGGCAAGGGAAAGCGCTACTGGGAGCCGGTGCAGCCCGCAAAGTAGCGGATGCGCGAGGCGTTCTACTTGACGATAGTGTGTTACGAACTGCCTACAAATCCACTTCGCGGGCCGAATTTCGATTGACACTACGGAAGGCGTCTCAAGTACAATCTCTAAAACTAAACAAGTGCGCCGAGTTCTCGCCCGGGCGGCGAGAAGCGGGGGACCCACTACGTGGGGTGAATTCGCCGAAAGGCGGAGGGGCTACTTTCCGGCCCCAACCCGACAGCTAACCTCGTAGGCGCTAGGGAAGGTCGGACCCGCTGCTCGGGCACGACCTTTTATCAGCCCGACCGGCGGCGCGATTCTAAGGAGGGAATGGGATCGAGCCTCAGCCGGCCCTTCCGATAGCCCCGGACGAGCCTTATCTAGACACTGAAATCACATACGAGACAACGGGTGGCATCGCCGTTGCCGTGGCTCCGCGCGTCGCGGTCAGAGAGATCGCGCTCGACCAGCCGCTGCATATGCCGGACATCCCGGCTATCCTCTCGCGGCAACGGAAGCTGTTCATCCGGCTGCTCGAGTGCTTCCCGCTTTGCGCAGCGCTGATCATCATCAGCTCGCTGGTCTGGGGCCCGCTACTCGCGCCGATGCCGTTCATCTTCGCGATCCTGGCGTTCCACGTGTACTGGCTGTGGCGGGCGCTCATCAACGGGGCGAGTGCGTTCAAGGGGTACATCCTCCTCAACCGTTACAAGAACACGGACTGGCGCGCAAAGTTCGAGATTGCACGTGCCGGCGGCAAGGTGCCGTTCGCTTGGGCTGAGATCCGCCACATAGTGATCATCCCGAACTACACGGAGGGCATCGACAAGCTGCGCATGGGCCTCGACTCGATCGCGGCGTCGCCCGTGGCCCAGCAGATCGTCGCCGTGCTGGCGATGGAGGAACGCGAAGGCGCCGCGGCGCGAGTGAAAGCGGCGACGCTCGTCGAAGAATACGCGGGCAAGATCGGGCGCGTGTTTCCGACGTTCCATCCGTACGGCCTGCCGGGCGAAGTCGTCGGCAAGTCGTCGAACGAGAACTGGGCCGCGCGGCGAGCAACCGAGCGCTTGATCGACGTCGAAGGCGGGGACATCACGGCGTACACGATCACCAGCTGCGACGTCGACACCGTCTTCCGAGCGGACTACTTCCCCTGTCTCGCATACCATTTCGCGACGAACCCGCACCGCTACCTCCGCTTCTGGCAGGGGCCGATCTTCTACTACAACAACATCTGGCACGTGCCTGCGCCGGCCCGACTGCAGCACGCGCTCTCCGGGATGACGCACCTCGGGCGGCTCTCCCGCAGCTTCTTCCGGATGGTGTTCCCGCAGTCGACGTACAGCCTCAGTCTGAAGATGGCGCACGACGTCGGCTTCTGGGACCCGGACATCGTGCCGGAGGACTGGCACATGTTCCTCAAGTGCTACTACGCGCTCGGCGGCAAAGTCGACACGGAGACGATGTACACGCCGATCTACATGGATGGCATCCGCTCCAAGACTTACTTCCGCACCTTCGCCAACTACTATGACCAGAACCGTCGCCACGCCTGGGGTTGCTCCGATATCCCGTACGCGGCCTGCCAGTTCATCGACCACCCGGAGATCCCCTTCTTCGCGCGCTTCCGCCGCCTCTGGTCGCTCGTCGAGTCACACATCCTCTGGTCGACGCAGTGGTGGCTGATCACCGCCGGCCGCACGATCCCGTTCGCGCTCATGGCGATCGGCCTCGTCGAGCTGCCGGAGTGGTACAAGTTCGTCGATAAGTGGCTGCTCGTCCCGACGGGCGGCACGCTGCTGTTGATGATCATCCTCGACACGATGTCGCGCCCGAAGCGCCCGGCGAAGTGGCCGATCTGGCTCTTCCCGGTGCAGTACGCGCAGTGGTTCCTGATGGCGTTCATCACATTCTGGACCTCCGCCATGCCCGGCCTCGATGCACAGGCCCGTCTGGCGATCGGCAAGCGCCTGGAGTACCGCGTCACCGAGAAGGCGTAAGCCCATGGCCGCGGTCGAGCTCACGCGCTGGCCGCACGACGAACCGCCTACCCGCTCTCAGCTCGACGCCGTGCTCCGCCAGGACAACCTCTCGCCAAACTGGTGGTCGAACGGTCCCGGCGACCGCTACGGCGCGCACTCGCACGCGTACAACAAGGTGCTCTTCTGCGCGGAGGGCGGTATCAAGTTCCGGATCGAGCTTGAGGGGAGCGACTACGAGCTACACGCCGGCGACCGGCTCGATATACCGAGGGGGACGCCGCACTCGGCGGTGGTTGGGCCGGCGGGTGTGACGTGTGTGGAGGCGCAGGCGGGCTAATCCGAGCGGGCGATCTGGCCGGCGCCGTCAGCCGCCTTTCAGATCAAACTTCTCTAATCGCCGTTAGGACGCGCCATCGTTTGACGGCGCGACCGACTCGCTAACCTTAGGCCCCAGCCGCCGCTTGCGCGGGCCGCTTGAAGACGAAGTAGCCAGTCTCCATTCTCAGCAACGGCTGCACCCCTGCGAACTCCCAGCCTTCACGGCCGACAGCGTCCAGGTAGCGCTTCGCGAACGAAGTGCGGTGCTCACCGGGCTGGCGGATGAACTCGACGCCCTCCGAGGATATGCGTCCCCGGAAGTCTATATACGCGACCTTGTATTCCCAATTCGCCATGTACGCCTCCATTTCGGCAGCGAACCGGCGCCGGACAAGATCGCCCGCTCCATTTCAGTGTAGCGCGAACGACGAGCCGCAGATTTTCGCAGATTGAGCGCAGATTGATTGGTAGACGCCGACCTGGCCATTTGGACAGGAATCATCTGCGAAAATCTGCGTCCATCTGCGGCCCGTTCTTCAAGACCGGTTCAGCGTCATTTGTTCTCTTCGACTCTCCGCTTCAGGTTGGCCAGGCTCTGCTCCATCACCGGCGCGAAGCTCTCCAGCCACTCCATCACCTTCGCCACGCGCTCGGCTTGGAGGCGGTAGTGGCGTTCGCGGCCGCGGTGGGTGGCTCGCACGAGCTGCGCCCGGCGCAAGACGCCCAGGTGCTTCGAGACGGCGGCCCGGCTCATGCGCGGAAAGCGCCCCGCGATCTGGCCGGCCGTGAGCTCAGGCTGATCGCGCAGGGCCTCCATGATCGTGCGGCGGGTCGGGTCCGCCAGCGCCGCGAACGGGTCAGCGCGAGACATTCTCCCGCCCTTCGATGATCTGCTTGAGCGCGATCAGATGCTTCATATCCCAGCCGCGCTCGAAGCCGGCGTGCCACTCGTCCGCGCCCGGGCCGACGTTCTCGATCGCGTGGTGGAACAGCTCGACTAGCGTGCCGCCAAGAGTCGCCTTCAGCCGAAAGGTGATCAGCGTCGGCTTCTCCTAGCCGTTGTTCGGGATCCAGTCGTCCTCGAACGTCAATTCGTTCGGTGGGTCGAAGACGACGACTTTCCCGCCGTAGCGATGGGCGGTGCCTTCGAGGTCGACCTCCAGCAGCATTTTGCCGCCCAGCTTGGGCTCGAACTCGAGCAGGCGGTGGCCGCGCCCGAACCACTCGCGCAGCTTCTCGAACGTCTCAAACTCTTGCCAGACGCGCTCCGGCGCGGCGTTGATCAGGATCGAGCGCCGGACTGCCAGTTCCCCGATCTTCGTTGCGGTCATCATTATCCTGTCGCCTTTCCGGTCTCGACCAGGTTGCGCAACGCGGTCGGCACCGTCATGTCCCAGCCGCCCTCAAACGCCTGGTAGACGTTACGAGCTGCATCGCCAAAGCTCTCGAAGCCATGGTGGACAATCTCCGCACGCGTGCGGTCGCCAGGCAACTCATGGAGGAGAAAGCTCAACAGTGAAACCGCCTTGTCCCCCGCAAAGTCAAACGGTCCCCACTCCACGGTTAGTTCGCGGGGCGGATCGTAGACAAGGACCTTCCCTTCGAAACGGCGCCTCCCGCCCGGGCCGTGCTCAACGTGGGTGATGAAGGGACCGCCCACGCTCGGCTTGTATTCCAACTCCTTGCAGGGCATGTCGACGCCACCGGCCGGCGTGTACCAGAGCCGGAATCGCTCGGCGCTGGCGAACTCCTCCCAGACGCGCTCCGGCGGGGCGTTGATCTCGATTGACCGCCTGACCGCGAGCTCCCCAATCTTCGTTGCCATCGTCATTTGCTCCCTCCTTTTTCCTGCAACCGTTCGGTTACGTGTAACCAGATGGTAGCGCATTGTCCAGCGGTGTCAAGACGTTCGCGGCGCAATTTTCCAAATTCGTTTCCACAACTACTTGCATTCGTAGTGCAAGAAGCGTATGCTCTCGGCGATGACGACGTCTGTCCGCTCTCCTGACGGTCGCGCCGCCCGCGCCACTCGCACCCGCGACGCTGTCGTAGACGCGATGCTCTCACTGATGGACAGCGGCAACCTGCGTCCGACTGCGCGGCAGGTGTCGGCGCGCGCCGGCGTCTCGTTACGCTCCGTCTTCCAGCACTTCGATGACCTCGAAGCGCTCTTCGCCGCGGCCGCGGACCGCCAGGTGGAACGCCTGACTCCCCTCGCTATGCGCATATCAGCCGACGCGCCCTTCGCCGAACGGCTGCGGCTCTTCGTTGAGTCGCGCTGCCGCTTGCTGGAGGCGGTTTCGCCGGTGCGCCGATCCGCGCTCTTGCAGGAGCCGTTTTCCGCAGAGATCGCGGCGCGCCTGCGCTGGTCGCGTGAGTCGAACCGCGCGGAGGTTGAGCGGGTGTTTGCGCCGGAGATCGCCGCGTTGCCCGCGAAGGAGCGCCGCGAGCTCGCCGCCGCGCTGCACACCGCCAGCGAGTGGTATACATGGGAAACGCTGCGCGCCCACGACGGCCTTTCCGAACCGGACGCGCGAAAAGTGATGACACGAATGCTCTCTGCCCTGCTACGAAAGGAGCCACTACGATGAAAGCTCTGCGCACGCCGGACGAGCGCTTCAAGAACCTGCCCGGCTACAACTTTGAGCCGCATTATGTCGAGGTTCCGGACGGAGACGACGGCACGCTCCGCGTTCACTACATCGACGAAGGGCCGCGAGATGCTGCGCCGATCCTGCTGATGCACGGCGAGCCTTCGTGGTCGTATCTGTACCGCAAGATGATCCCTGTGCTGGTGAAAGCTGGACACCGCGCGATCGCGCCGGACCTGATCGGCTTCGGACGGTCCGATAAGCCCGACAACCGCGAAGACTACACGTACCAGCGCCACGTCGACTGGATGACGTCCTTCATCAGGCGGATCGACCTGCGCAACGCGACGCTCGTCGGGCAGGACTGGGGCGGGCTGATCGGCCTCCGTCTCGCGGCGGAGAACCCGGACCGCTTCACGCGCATCGTTGCTGCCAACACGTTTCTTCCGACGGGCGACCAGCCCGCAGGTGAGGCGTTCCTTCGCTGGCAGCAGTACTCGCAGACCACCGCTGATTTCGACGCGGGGCGGATCGTGGGCAGGACGTGCCAGCCCAGCCTGCCGGACGACATCGTGGCCGCTTACAACGCGCCGTTTCCGGACGACTCGTACAAGGAAGGCGCGCGGCAGTTTCCCAAGCTGGTGCCAACGTCGCCTGACGATCCGGCGTCGCCCGCTAACCGCAAGGCGTGGGAGGTGCTGACGAAGTGGGACAAGCCTTTCCTCTGTGCGTTTGGCGACTCCGACCCGGTCACCAAGGGCGGCGATCGAGCTTTCCAGGCGATGGTCCCGGGCACAAAAGGCCAACCGCATACGATCATCGCCGGCGGAACGCACTTCATCCAGGAAGACCGCGGCGAAGAGCTGGCGAAGGTCATAGTCGAATGGCTGAAGAGATAGCGCGACCAACGTGGCGCCTGCTGCTACTCGGCGGGACGACGGCGTCCGGGAAGAGCACCACCGGACGGCTGCTTTCGCGCGCGCTGGGTGCCCCATGCCTCTCAGCCGACTCGGTCTGGCGGTCGCTGACAGTGTCGACGACGGCCGAGACGCATCCCGCCTTGCACCAATGGCCGCGGCCGGAAGTCGTCCCAGACGACCCAGAACACTTGCTGAAGGTACACATTGAGGAAGCGGAAGCGATGACGCCGGCACTCGAGGCGTTCATCAACTGGGAGATGAAGGAAGGGAACCGCTTCATCTTCCAGGGCGCTTGGATCACGCCCGAACTCGCGGCGCGGCGATGCGCGGCCTCAGACGAAGTGAGGGCAGTCTTCCTGGACGAGCCCGTCGCGGACGACATCATGGCGTCGATGCTGGAGCGAAGCAAGCGAACGGAACCGGACGCGCGACAGTTGGTCGTAGCGCGCGTGGCCTGGCTCTACGGGAACTGGATCAGAGAGCAAGCGGAACGGCATCGCATCCCTCTCGTCGCCGCTCGTCCCCGGGAAACGTTAGTCGAACGCATCATCGAAGCAGCCGGATAGGAGCACAACTATGAGCGCGATCAGACCAAACGCAGCCGCTTTCCAGGAACTGGCAGCGTCCAGGGACGAGGGGCCCGTTGTAATGCTGAACCTTCTCAAGTTCAAGGAGCGAGCAGACAGCGGCGACGTCAGCGGGCGCGAGTCCTACAACCGGTATGGGCGCGACGTGAAGCCGATGGTCGAGGCGCTGGGCGGGCGGATCATCTGGCACGGGCGTGCCGACCAGCTGCTGATCGGAGAAGAGGACTGGGACGCCGTCGCGCTGGTAGAGTACCCTTCCCGGAAGGCGTTCCTGGAGATGGCGATGAGCAAGCAGATGGGCGACATCCACCACAACCGAGAAGCCGGGCTGGAGCGCACGGTGCTGATCGCCTGCCGGGAGCTCCCCGGAGGTACGGAAGCATGAACGAGAACGGCAAACGCCGACGCAACATCCTCCTCATCACGACCGACCAGATGCGCTACGACTCGCTGCAGTGCAACGGCGGCAAGATTGCGCGCACGCCGGTCGCCAACAAGCTCGCGGCGGAGGGGATAAACTACCGCCGCGCGAACAACCAGAACGTTGTCTGCATGCCCGCGCGCTCATCGATGATCACGGGGCAGTACGTCCGCACGCACGGCGTCTTCGCGAACGGCGTCGCGCTGCCGGAAGACGCACCGAGCATCGCCGGGCACCTGCACGAGCACGGCTACAAGACGGCGCTCATCGGCAAGGCGCACTTCCAGCCCGCACTCGACCTCGGCGGGCGCTGGATCGAAAACCGGATGGCGCGCGAGAACTCCAACGGGCCGTACCGCGGCTTCGACTACATGGAGCTGGCGATGCACGGCCCGCAGCCGATGTGGCACTACGGCAAGTGGCTCGCCGAGAACCATCCCGCCTACGTCAGCGGCTTCTATCAGCTGTTTACGTCCAAAGGCCTGAACGAAGAGCCCGGAGGTGACACAGGCGCGCCGGAGGTCAAGTTCAACCCGCTGCCACGCGAGTACTACCACACGGACTGGGTCGGCGAGCGGACAACGCGCTGGCTCGACACCGTCGACGCCGAAGAGCCGTGGTTTCTCTGGATGTCGTTCCCGGATCCGCACCACCCGTGGGACCCGCCGGCGAGCGAGATCAACCGCGTCAACTGGCGCGACCTCGATCTGCCGGACGGCCACCCCGGCAGCGTTGAGAAGTGCGAGCAGATCCTGGCGCAGAAGCCGGAGCACTGGCTCGCCTACTATCAGGGGCGCTTCCGCAACGTCGAGGGCGGGCCAGTGAAGTTCGTGCCGAAGCTGATGACGCACGACCAGGTACGCGAAGTGAACGCGATGACGCACATCCAGAACGAGCTGATCGACGAGGCGTGCGGCCGCGTGATCAAGCGCATCGAAGAGCGCGGCTGGGGAGAGGACACCGACGTCTTCTTCACGACCGACCATGGCGAGCTGCAGGGTGACTTCGGGCTGATGTTTAAAGGCCCGTACCACTGCGATGCGCTCATGCGCATCCCGATGATCTGGCGTCCCGCGCCGTCTGCCGGCGTCACACCGGCTGAAGTGAGCGACCCCGTCGGCCAGGTCGACCTCGCGCCCACGTTCTGCGAGATCGCCGGCGTCCCGACGCCGGAGTGGGTGCAAGGTAAGGCGCTTCCGAACATGCCGGGCGGCGGCCACGAACAGATCATCACGGAGTGGGACTCGCAGTTCCCGACGTACGGCATGCACCTGCGGACGATCTATCGTGACGGATTCACCTGCACCGTTTACGAGAAGAGCACGCGCACGCCCAACGGTCTGACTGCCGACATGATCCCGCTGCCGAAGTTCCGCATGCCGGAGACGGACGTCTTCTACGAAGGCACCGAGGGTGAGCTCTACAACCACGACGACGACCCGCACCAGTGGAACAACCTTTGGAACGACCCGAAGTACGCCACCTTGCGCTCGGAGCTGATCGAAGACCTCTACGCCAACCTGCCGGCGGAGCGCAACCCGCTGCTGCCGGTTGAGTCGGCGGCCTAGGAGCTTCGATCGATGGCAGACGGAGACGGACCGGTCGTTGTCGATTACAGCGATAACCCGCCTCGGCGCATGCCGTACGGCGATGACATTCGCCAGATCATCGGCGAGTCGGCGGTGGACGGCGCGTTCTCATTACACCACCGGACTGCGCCGCCGGGCGCAGCTTCGTTCCCGCACTCACACAAGCGTGCGATTGAGGCGTTCTACGTCCTCGACGGCGAGTTTGAGTTCGACATCGGCGACGAAAAGTTCATGGCGGGCGCGGGGATGTACGTGCAGGCCTCGAAGGGAGTGGCGCACTCGTGGCGCGTACTCGGAGAAACGACCGCGCACGCGCTGATCTTCTTCTCGCCTTCTGTGGCGCCGGGGTTCTTCGATGAAGTGGACGCAGAGGTTCGCTCGGGGAAGGCTGACCGCCAGCGCCTATCCGAAATCAACGCAAAGTACGGACTCGACTAAGGAGAGAACCATGGCCCAACTCGAACTCACGCTTCTCGGCACCGGCAGCCCAATGCACACTCCGCACCGCTTCGGTCCGTCCCAGGTGATCAGCTCCGGCGACAAGCGGCTGCTCATCGATGCGGGCTGGGGCGCGACGGCACGGCTGTTCCAGGCCGGTATCCCACCGCAGACGATCGACGCCGTGTTCATCACGCACCTTCACTCCGACCACACGACGGACATGGCCGACTTCCTGGTGATGCGCTGGGTCGGCTGCATTGAGAAGCCGATCCCGATCTACGGCCCTGCCGGCACGAAGCGCATGATCCACGGCTTTCAGGAGGCGATGGCTGCCGACACCGGGTACCGGCTAGCGCACCACGGCGACAAGCTCTGGTCCGGTGGCCTCGCGGCCGACATCACAGAGTTCGAGGCCGGCGACGACCCGGTCGAGATCGCGCGCTACGGCGACATCACGATCAAGGCGTTCGAGGTCGACCATCGTCCGGTCAAGCCGGCGTACGGCTTCCGCTTCGAGCTAGAGGGCCGGGC
This sequence comes from Dehalococcoidia bacterium, assembly GCA_041481535.1. Taxonomy (GTDB): domain Bacteria; phylum Chloroflexota; class Dehalococcoidia; order SM23-28-2; family RBG-16-64-32; genus DATKKM01. The sequence continues at coordinate 15,187 of JBGPBZ010000016.1, forward strand.
GATCACGATCTCCGGCGACACGAACCCGTGCGCCGGCCTGCTGAACGGCTCAAAGGGCGCCGATATCATGGTCTGCGACTCGATGAACCTTGAGTTGATGAAGGGGCTGGAGACCCGACTGAGGGGGATCGGCAACACGAAGCAGGCTGCGTTACTTGAGGACGCGCACGATTACCACGCCCCGATCTCCGGCATGGCCGAAGTCGCACAGAAGGCCGGCGTCAAGCACCTGCTGCTCTCGCACGTGATGCCGCCGATTACTGACGAGCAGGCGCCGCAGTTCACCGCCGAGCTCGACAAGATCTTCTCGGGGAAGATCAGCGTTGGGAAGGATATGGAGAAGTTCGCGGTCTAGCGGAGGTCACGCGAGCGCAGTCACGAAGATGTTCTCTCCGGGGACAGGACAGGCCTGGGTGATCGTCGGCAGGCCTGCGAGATATCGCAGTATCTCCGGAATGTCGGCTGCGTCGGCCGTGTCATCGCAGTTGAGATCGCCCCACTTGTGCCCCGAGAGGCCGACGATGTCGATCGTGTCCTGTAGGCCAGGGCACAATGGAGCCGCGCTGATGTTCGCGATGCCACTGATCTGAGTCAGGCCGGCGAGGGCATCGAGGGCGCCCAGTGAGCCGTCGCACCCGAAATCACCGAAGACGAGCGCGATCAGTCCGAACTCGAACGCGCCGATATCACAGGTAGCGACCGTGTCGCCGTTGCCGTCGAAAGGCCGAGGAGCGCCGCGCTGGTCGAGATCCTCGCAGGTGTTGTTGTCACCGGCGTCGATCGCGGGACTGTCAAGAGAGAGCGCCATCGTCATTGTGGGCCCACCGTTGTCCGCGAGCGAACCCAACATCGGGTCACCGACCAGATCGCCGGGCTTGTGCAGCGAACATGACGTGTCGTCAGCAAGGTTGTGCCCGCCGGAGCGGAGATCGCCGACGCCGGAATCGTGACCGCAGTTGTGCGGCCCGTTGTTGGCTATGATCGTGTTCGTCAGCGTGATAGGGCCGTCGGCGCGCAGGTAGATGCCCTCAGGTGAGTTTCCGGAGATCGTGGTGTTGGTGACGGTTGCCGGGCCCATGTCCTGGATGAAGATGCCGCCGCCGATGGTGTCCGAGGTGTTGTTGGCTATAGTGCTGTTCTTTATGTCGATCGTACCGTCCGAGTCTTGCTGCACGCCGCCCCCTCCGTTGCCTTCCCCGCCGGCGCTATTGTTCGCGATCGTGACCCGTTCCATCGTAAGCGCGCCGCCCGCTGCGTAGACACCTCCGCCGCCATTGTGCTCCGCGGTGTTGTCCGAGATCGAAGTGTCGGTGATCGTAGTCGTGCCACCATCCCCGGTGAAGACGCCGCCGCCGTAAGTGTCAACGAAGTTGTTATCGATGGTCGAATGCGCGATCGTGACCGTGCCGCTCTGCGTGTTGATGAAGCCGCCGCCGCTGTCCGACTTATTCTCAGTGATCGCGGAGTCGAAGACATGGAGATCAGACGTGTCGGCCACGTTAATGCCGCCGCCATCGATTGCCGCCTTGTTGTCAACGATCCGAACATCGTCCAGCAGTGCCGTGGTTTGATCCGCGATCTCGATCCCGCCGCCGTACTGCGCCTGGTTCATCGTGAACATCATTTTCGACAGCGATAGAGATGTCCCGGTCTGACCACGCAGGAGAAGCCCCCCGCCCGAACCGTTGTTGATGGCGAGGCCGTTCTGAACGGTCATGTCGGTCATCGTTACAGAGATGGGCGTCGTGGCGGGCTTGACATCAAAGACGCGGTCGATGTGGTTGCCATCGATGAACGTGACGCCTTCGCCCGCTCCGTGGATCGCCACCGTGTCGGTGACATCCAAGTCGTTCGCAGCGATCGTGTCGGGCGGAAGCTGGCCACCGGCGACCTGCTGTTCCAGTTCGAGCTTGTATGTGCCCGCCGGAATCTGGATGAGATCGCCCCCGGGGAGCGCGTTGCTCTCCTGGATCGCGGCGCGCAGGGTGCAGGTGCCGCCGTCCGCCGCGCAGGTGCCGTCGCCCGGGTTCGCGTCGACAGCGTCGTCGGTACTGTTTACCGTGAAAGTGCCGGTCGCGCGGATCGAAGTCGGGCTCGCCAGGCCCAGTGCGAAACAGGGTGCGAGGATGGCCAGTACGACGAGGATGCGAGTAGTCACGGTAAGCCTCCGAACACCAGCGCCGCGGCTTCTCTGGCTGAAGCGCTTGCAGCGGCTGACGCGCCGAAAGATAACACCAGCGCAAACTAGTGTCTACGAACGGCAGTCGCCACGGACGCTAGTGCGCGTCGAGCGGGGTCAGCTCTTCCTTGCGGTGCTTGCCTTTGTGCACGTGGGTGGTCTCGCCCTCCACCACACGCGAGCCGTACTCCTCGTTCTCGTCGCGGAAGCCGTCCGGGTTGCTGCGGACCATCTTCAGGAAGGCGGAGACAACGTCCGCATCGAACTGCGTGCCGGAGTTGCGCATGATCTCTTCCAGCGCGTCCTCTCGCGTCATCGCCTCCCGGTACGGCCGTCGCGAGGTCATCGCGTCGTAGGCATCGACGACGGCGAATACGCGCGCGCCGATGTGGATCTCCTTGCCCTTCAGTCCGCGCGGATAGCCGGTGCCGTCGATGCGTTCGTGGTGGGAGTACACAATCTCCGCGGAGGGGTGGAGGAAGTCGATGCCGTTCAGTATCTGGTAGCCGAGCTCGGAGTGGCGCTTCATCTCCTGCCATTCGTCGTGGTCCAGCGCTTCTTCTTTGTGGAGGATGCGGTCCGCGACGCCGATCTTGCCGATGTCGTGGAGCGCCGCCGCGTACTCGATCTCGAGTACGTCCTCGTCGCTCATCTTGAGCTCACGCGCGACGAACGCCGACATGCGAGCGACGCGTCGAGCGTGCCGATGCGTCATCTTGTCACGAATGTCGAGCGCGGTTGAAAGCACGTCGACAACAGCGCCGACGAGGCGCGAGTCATCCGGTAGTGTTTCTTCGCGGCGCTTAAATCCCTTGCGTTCGAGCTTGTTTGCGTACAGTTTCGTGTCAGCCCAGTGCACGATCTCGTCAAGCGTGTTTCCGCCCCACGGATAGCCGCCCGTGCCGATCGAAACACCGAGGAAGATGCTGGCGTTCTCCGTCTCGCAGATCGCTTCCTTCGCGAGCGCCTCCCAGATCTGCCAGGCCAGCTTGTCGGCTTCCTTGCGGTCTGCTCCCGGCATGATCACCGCGAACTCGTCGCCCCCGATGCGGGCCGTAATGTTGCGCTCGCCGGCGCATGCGTTCATCACGCGCCCGAACGCGCGCAGGCAAACGTCACCGATCTGGTGCCCAAACTCGTCGTTAATTAGCTTGAGGTCGTCCACGTCCATCATCAGCAGCGAAAGGGGCCGCTTGAACCGGTTCGCTACCTCCAGCTCGCGGGTCATCTCTTCGTAGAAGAAGCGGCGGTTCTGGAGCTGCGTCAACTCGTCGCGGCCAGCCAGCTCCTGCAGCTCCGCGCGGCGCGCCATCCACATGTTCTGCATCCGGTACTGATCGCGGCGCATTCTGCGCTCGGCCAGGTAGAGAAACAAGTGCGTCAGGAACGCCAGGGCTACGACCACCCCCACCGCCGCAATCGTCGCCGCCGGGTCGCCGTTCAAGGCGACCCCCACCCCTCCAACGCAAATCGCAGCCGCAAACGATGCTAATAGCGTGAGAAGGCGAAACCCTCTGAGGGAGCGCCTTGTTTCGTCTGTAAAGATCTCGTCCGGGTCCCGCATGTAGCGTGCCACGTGGTTGCCCTCAGTTCTTGTCTGCGTCACTCCCCAGTTCCCCCCGGGTCGTCGCGCTTCGAATGTCCCCTCGGAAAGCAAGACGGCCCAAGCACAACGCATCGTTACCGATAAACGTGGGCCTTACCTCGCTTTCACTTATTCTTTACGCGCCGGTTAAGCCACCGGAATATCGCTACTGACACGACGGTGTCGCAGGCCCGTCCGCTAATCGAACCAGCGGGACCGGGCGCTCGCCGGAGGGCGGCTGACCATCCGCATTTCGGCGGTACTAAAACGGTTGTTCTAAATCGGTGTTTCTCGTAAAATGGATGTTTGAGCCGGTACGCCTCAGGCGCCGGCCGTTCTGGGAGGAAACGCATGCCCCATGACCGCATCGTCGTACGCGGCGCTCGCGAGCATAACCTGAAGAACATCGACGTAGAGATACCGCGCGACAAGCTGGTCGTGGTCACGGGCGTCTCCGGTTCGGGCAAGTCCTCGCTCGCTTTCGACACGATCTACGCCGAGGGCCAGCGCCGCTACGTCGAGTCGCTTTCGGCGTACGCCCGGCAGTTCCTGGGCTTGATGGAAAAGCCGGACGTCGATTACATCGACGGTCTCTCGCCCGCTATCTCGATCGACCAGAAGGGCGCTTCTCGCAACCCGCGCTCGACCGTCGCCACGCAGACCGAGATCTACGACTACCTGCGCCTCCTGTACGCGCGCGTCGGCCACCCGCACTGCCCCAAGTGCGGCCGCCCGATCGAGCGGCAGACCGTCCAGCAGATCGTCGACTCGATACTGGAGGTGCCGGCTGGACGGCGGATGATGCTGCTCGCGCCTATCGTCACGGACCGCAAGGGCGAGTACACCAAGGTGTTCGAGGACGCGCGCAAGGCCGGATTCGTGCGTGTCCGCGTCGACGGCACGGTCCGCGAGCTAGACGAAGACATCAAGCTCGACAAGAACAAGCGCCACAAGATCGACATTGTCATCGACCGGATAGTCAGCGAGGCCGCGCCGGAAGAAGGCGAAGAAGACTCGCGGCGGATGCGGCTCACCGATTCGGTGGAGACGGCGCTGCGCCTGGGCAGCGGATCGATGACGCTGCTGTTGATGGGCGACGCGAAAGCAAAGACGAAAGACCAGGAGCGCGTCTACTCCGAGCACTTCGCCTGCGTTTACGACGGCCTCTCCTTCGGCGAGTTGGAGCCGCGCAACTTCTCGTTCAACAGCCCGCACGGCGCCTGCCGCGAGTGCACGGGCCTCGGCGTGAAGATGGAGCTGGACCCGTCGCTCGTCATCCCCAACCGGACGCTTTCGATCCAGGAGGGCGCCATCGTCCCGTGGTCGCGCGCGGCCAGCACCAGCACGTGGTACATGCGCCTGCTGAACGCGCTCGCGCGCAAGCACAAGTTCCGCGTGGACGTGCCGGTGAAAGAGATGGACGAGGCCGACCTGGAGCTCGTGTTGTACGGCGACGAAGGGAACATCACGCTGAGCTACACGTCGTCGGGCGGTCACTCCAACCGCTGGGACACCAGCTTCGAGGGCGTCATCAACAACCTGACCCGGCGCTACAAAGAGACCGACTCCGACTACGTCCGCACCGAGATCGAGAAGTACATGGCGGAGGTGCCCTGCGCGGCCTGCGGCGGCGCCCGCCTCAAGCCGGAGTCGCTCGCCGTGACGGTGGACGGGCGTAACATCTCGCAGGTCACGAAGGACTCGGTGGGAGTCGCGCAAAAGTGGGCGGCGAACCTGCGCGGCAAGAACACGCCGCTCACCTCGCGCGAGATGCACATCGCCACGCAGATCCTCAAGGAGATCGACTCCCGCCTGACGTTCCTGCGCGACGTCGGCGTCGATTACCTGACGCTGGACCGGCGCACCGGTTCGCTGGCCGGCGGAGAAGCGCAACGCATCCGCCTCGCCACGCAGATCGGCTCCTCACTGATGGGCGTTCTCTACGTCTGCGACGAGCCGTCGATCGGCCTGCATCCGGCGGACGACGAGCGCCTGATCGCGACGCTGAAACGGCTGCGCGATCTGGGGAACACCGTCCTCGTCGTTGAGCACGACGAGTCGATGATGCGAGCCGCTGACTGGATCATCGACCTCGGCCCGAAAGCGGGCTCTGAGGGCGGCCACCTCGTCGCGGAGGGCGCGCTCGCGGACATCAAGCGCAGCACGAAGTCGCTCACCGGCGCTTACCTCAGCGGGCGCAAGAAGATCGCTGTGCCGGCGCGACGGCCGGGGAACGGCAAAGAGATCGTGATCCAGGGCGCGCGCGAGAACAACCTCAAGAACATCGACGTGAGGATCCCGCTCGGCGCGTTTGTCTGCGTGACCGGCGTTTCCGGTTCCGGGAAGTCCACGCTGGTCACGGATATCCTCTCGAAGAAGGCGTCGCAGATCCTGTACAACGCACGCGAACGGCCCGGTGAAGTCGACGCTATCCTCGGCCTCCAGCACCTCGACAAGGTTGTCGTCATCGATCAATCACCGATCGGCCGCACACCGCGCTCGAACCCGGCCACGTACACGGGCATGTTCACGCCGATCCGGGAGCTTTTCGCCTCGGTGCCGGACGCTCGTCTCCGCGGCTACGGCCCGGGACGCTTCTCGTTCAACGTCAAGGGTGGCCGCTGCGAGGCCTGCCAGGGCGACGGCTACATCCTGATCGAGATGCAGTTTCTGCCGGACGTTGAGGTGCCGTGCGAGGTCTGCCACGGCGCTCGCTACAACCGCGAAGCGCTCGAGATCCTGTTCAAGGGCAAGAACATAGCCCAGGTGCTGGACATGACGGTGGCCGAGGGATGCCAGTTCTTCTCCGCGTTCAACCGCGTGAACAGCAAGCTCGAGACGCTGAACGACGTCGGTCTCGGCTACATCAAGCTCGGCCAGCCGGCGACCACGCTCTCCGGCGGCGAGGCGCAACGCGTGAAGCTGGCGACGGAGCTGTCGCGCCGCGCGACGGGCCGCACGCTGTACATCCTCGACGAGCCGACGACCGGACTGTCGTTCGAAGACGTGAACGCGCTGATGGGCGTCCTCCACCGCCTCGTCGACACCGGGAACACCGTCCTCGTGATCGAGCACCACATCGACGTGATCAAGCAAGCCGACCACATCATCGATCTCGGACCGCTCGGCGGCGACCGCGGCGGCGAGATCGTGGCGGAAGGCACCCCGGAGCAGATCGCGCGCTCGCCTAAGAGCGCCACCGGCAAGTACCTGCGCCCGGCGCTGGGAATGGCGGATGCGAGGGCGAACGGGAACGGGAGGGCGAAGGCGGCGAACGGAACGAAAAAGAAGCGTGAGCGGGCGGGGACTGCCAAACGGTAGACCGACGAAGAGTGACGACATGAGCATGATTGACAGCGGGGTCGAAGTAGACGACTTGGGCTATGTCGATGTCAACATCTATCTGGCACAACTCGGATTCGACGAGGATGCGTTCAGCAGTATGACGAGCAAGGACGTGGTTTTGGCGCCGGGCCTACCCGGCGAGAGTATAGATGCGCCATCTTCCTACGCTGCATTCTCGAGTTGGGCCTCAGATATCGGCAAAGTCTATCGAGGCCAGGGACTATCGGTTGGATTTGCTCTTCCGGAAGGGGTAGAACGTCGCGAAATTCTCCGAAAGGCTGCCGACGTCCTGCTACCACCAATAGTTTTCTTCTCGCAAGCTGGTTTGGCCGTCGGGCTCAACATTCTGGCCAACTGGCTCTATGAGGACTTCATCGCGGTGTTCGGACTGCGCAGAGTCCGAGTCGAAGTGCTTGATATCGAGGCGGACTCAATGACGCTGCACAGGGTGAAGTACGAGGGTCCGGCCGATGAGGTTGCGAAGATTCTGAGATCCGAATCGAAGAAGAAGAAGAAGAAGAAGAAGTGATTGCTAGAGACAAAAGATCGCGCGAGACCATCTCAAGCGAGCACGAGAAGGCGAAGGCGCTTGTTCGTCGTGCTCGCTTCCAGGTGGAAATCGGCGAGGTTCGTGACGCAGAAAAGAGCTTTAGGGAAGCACTGGGGCATCTGAGGCGGGCTTTTGACTGGTCCGACCGGGATCCCGAGTTGATGCACCAACTCCACCGTCTCGGGAGAGAGATTCACAACCGGTTTGGCTGTCCAATTCCTTACAGGGATGGCACTTACTACCGTGAATGCCCTGTGAGGCTGGCGCACGTGCCTTTCGGGCTCAGTATGGGTGGCACGTCGAAGTCCGTCTGCAGCATTTGTGGCGATGACCCGTTCGATTGCGATCACGTTAAGGGCCGCTTCTATGATCACGTTGTCGCGCTCAGGATCGGTTCCATCTGCAACGTGTGTTTAGAGGTGTCCTGCGAACACGAGCTTGGCCATCCGTACGACTGCATCGAGGCTATTCACATCGTCACTGAATACCGTGCTGATGAGATCTCCATCGTTCCAAACCCGGCTCAGCCAGATGCCGTCTTCCTGTCCCTATCGATCTCTGAACGAGAGATTCGTGATCAGCTTGACCCGGACGAACGGGAATCCTTCGAGATGGGACAAGAGCTTTCTTGTCACCATTGTGTATCCTGCCGGGATTAGGCCCTCCCACAATTGTCACTCCAGACAAAACGGCGGTACGATTCCCCCGCCATGGCTTCTTTCCGCATTCGAATTCCGCAGCACCAGGCGAAGTTGCTGGCGCTGGCCGTGGGCTATCACCTGGCGCGGCCGGGGGCGGAGCTCGATCCGGACACGATGGCCGAGTACAAGCATGGGCTGGCGGAGCTTGCGCCGGTCGTGGATGCGCAGCTGGACCAGCCGCACGCGATCTTTGATCTGAACGCGCTGCAGGCGGTGTTGCTCTCGACAGCAATCTCGTCCTGCCTCAGCGAGCTGAAGATGTACTCCGTCTTCGACCGGATGGCGGGAGACAGCAGGCGGCCACGCTCGACGGCGCCGGGGTTTGATGACCGGCTGCGCAACCTTTTCCCTGAGATCGCGGGCGATCCGGGGTATGCATCGTTCCTCGCGGAGGAGATGGCGCTCCTGCGCCGCGAGCTGCCCTTCGCCCGGGCCCGCGAGATGCTGGAAGAGGAGCGCCTCGCCGCGGAGGCTGAGCGGCGCACGCACAAGAAGTCCTGGCAGTTCTGGAAACGGTAACATCGCGCTCCTTGACCCTGAAACCTCGCCACGATATGGTTTCCTAGGCTACGCAATTTAGAAAGCAAACGGTTTGTTAATGCGAAAGGCCGTGACGCAATGACTTACACGATCACCGACCCCTGCATCGACACGAAGGACAAGTCCTGCGTCGAGGTGTGCCCGGTAGACTGCATCCACGAGGACGAGGCCGCTGGCGACCGCATGCTCTACATCGACCCGGACGAGTGCATCGACTGCGGCGCCTGCGAGCCGGTCTGCCCGGTGACAGCGATCTTCGCCGAAGACGACGTGCCGGACTCGCAGAAGGAGTTCACGCCGCTGAACGCGCAGTGGTACAAGGACCCCGCCGCGGTCCGCGCGCGCGTCAACGAGCTAAAGCCTGCGGCCGCTTAACCGCGCGCTTCACAAGATCACAGAGGCGGTTGTTATAACCGCCTCTTTCGTTACGCGACGCCCCATTCCGCCCGCGGGCGCCACGACAACCAGTCGCGGTCGTACGGCGGGCGGCGCGAAAGCAATCGCTCCAGCGCGCGCTCACCTTCCACGCGGAACTCCGCCGCTTGCTCCAGCGTGAACAGCCCGAGCTCAACAGCCTCCTCAAGCTCGTCCTCATCCTTCCAGCGGTACGTCTTCAGGTCGCGCTCAACAACTACGTCAAGCACATGCTCTTCGTAGTCGAAGCCGCACTCCGTGCGCTCCAGATCCGACTCCAGGTTGATATACCACGGGCCGTATCCAACCGGTGGATCGAAGATCGCGAGAAGGGAGTGATGTGTTCCGGGCACGTGGACGGCTATAACGCCGCTCGTGAACGTGCGCGTGCCTTCGAGCGACCAGTCGAGCGTCGTTGGCATGCGGAGGCGGTTTCCTTCGCGATCGATGGCAACGAGCGCGTCGGTATCAGGCGGAGTATATAGAGCAATCAACTCGTCGTTGTCCTCTGCGACGATGGCGGCGCGCTGCTCCCACGTCCTTCCGCGCCATACCTCGCGCATCTCGATCGTCTCGCCCGGGTTGAAGCGCCGCATCTATTCCCAGCGCTCCGGGAGCACCGGCGGTGTCCACGCCGGATCGGGACGCCAATTCTCCCACAGCTCATCGAACGGGGCCTCGCGAGCGAGAAGACGCGCGAGGCCGCGTTCTCCCGCATCTTTAATCCGGGCAGCGTGTTCGGGTGTGTACGCGCCGCGGCGCACGGCCTCCTCCAGCTCCGCCTCGTCCTTCCACGTGTGGAAGCGGCGGTCGCGCGAGATGAAGACATCCAGCGTCCAGTCCATGTAGTCGAACCCGAACTCCGTCGGATGCAGAGCTTCCTCGATGTTCAGATACCAGCCGAACATCATCCAGGAGGAGTGCCAGATCGCAGCGGTTGAATAGTCCTCGCCGGGAATACTCAGCCGCAGGAAGTGGTTCTCCCACATCTTGGGCGGGCCAACTTCCCACGGTTCCCAGGGAACACGGAGAATCTCGCCGTTTAGCGTGACGGCGCCGCGCCAGGTAACTCCGTGTGGAAGGTAGAGCGCGGTAAGATCCGGAGTATCGACGACGACGGTGACGGGGCGCAGCGTCCACACTTTGCCCTGGCAGACCTCGCGCAGGAGCACGTGATCGCCCGGCCTGCGCGTTCCAAACTTCATACGCGTCGAGTCTATCGCACGACGAACGAGCTCAGCCCAACGGCTGCTGGGGAATGTCCGCGCGAACTGCACGTACGACACGGCGCTCCGTATAGTCGTGGCCGAACGTCGGGTCTCCGGTGTAGTAGCGAGTGCCGTCGCAAGTGATGATCGTCACGATGTCCAGCGGCGAGTGCGACATCACCTGCACGGCGTTCGGGTCGTCCTCGCTCACCGTGAAGCTGTCCGTCACCTTGTACACAAGCTCCGCTCCGTCCGCTTGGCCGCGCAGTCGCACGGTGTCGCCCGGCTGCAACTGATCGAGGTCATAGAAGACGGCCTCGCCCGACCAGGTCTTGTGGCCCGCGAAGACGGCGTTCCCCGGCGTGCCCGGCTGCGCCGTGAAGTCGTACCACGCGACGTCGTAACCGTTGAGCGGGACGAGCGGTACCTGCTGCTCATCCATCCCCTCCGGCACGACCGGCGCGTCCACGCCGATGCGATCGATCTCGATGCGGAAAGGCTGGTTGGCGAACGGCGGCGTGGCCGTTGGCGCCGGCGTGGGGACCGGCGTCGGGCTCGGCGCTTTGCTGGCCGACGGCTGGACGTTGGACTTGTCGCCGACCGTTTCGACGAACGTGCTCGAATGATCCGACGTGCCCGCGCTGAAGGCGACGTAACCGCCGGCGGCAGTCGCCGCGATCAGGAGGAGTGACGCCAGCCCAATCAGGATTAGTCTCGCTTTGATAGCGCGTTCGTTTGCCCGCATGGTTTCTCGTCTTACTTGCTAGTGTAGACGCTAGGAGCCGTTAGCCGGTTGCGCACCGGACGCCAAATGTTTCTCGGTGAGGCTGCCGCGGATCACGCGGCGGTTCGTATAGTCGCCGAAAGAGCCGTCGGCGAAGAAAGAACCGTCGCAGCTGATCAGCGTGATCGAGTCGTAGCCGGTCGGCCGCATCACCAGCACCGAATTGGGGTCGTCCTCGTTCACCAGGAACGAATCGGTAACGGTATAGATAAGCGTGGTGCCATCTTCATCGTTCAGCTTTATCTGATCTCCCACAGCTATCAAGTGCAGGTTGTAGAACACAGCCACGCCGTTCCACGTTACGTGAGCCGCGAATACGGCGTTGTCTCCGGTGCCCGGCCTGGCTGTGAACGCGTACCAGGCCACTTCGTACCCATCGTGCGGCACCTGCGGCACGCCATTCGCATCCGCGTACTCCGCAACAACCGGCGCGTCCACACCGATGCTGTCGATCACGAGGCGGTACGGCTCTTGCGCCGGTGGCACGTATGGCGTGCGCACCAAATATGATCCGGACGCTGGCGCCGGAGTCGGCGACGGTGTTGGGACAGGCGATCGGGACGGCGTGACCGGCGTCCGGTCGTAGACGGCGCCGGGGTCGCGGGCTAGCGCGCGCAGGTCGATCGCCGCGGATTGAACTTCCGGAGTTGCCTCCAGCGAGTCATAAACTGCCCACGACGCGGCGGATCCGGCGGCGATAACCATCGCAAACGAAACCGCCAACATCATTCGCTGCGCGACGACACGTATGCGCTTAAGTTGGAAATTTTTCAAATTCGGGCGACCGCATTTTTCGATTCGACGCGAGGGTGGACGTCGTGGTAACGAGTATAACGGTGATCGTCAACTGATCGGAAACGCCTGAAACAGATACGGAACGGTGATGACCGAGCGCTCCCTCACTTAACCGAGCGCACCCTCACTTAACCGAGCGCTCCGTCGGTATTATGAGCGCTCGCTATATAACCTTGGCACATATCACTAAATCTATTGACGAAGTGTGACGTGGGGCATAAATAGCATGGTGATGGAACGCATGGATGCAGAAATGTTTGGGGGCAAGTCGATGGAAGCTGCAGCCGTAACAAGGGGATGGGGGCTCCAGGCGTTCGCCACTTCTGGCCAGGAGTGGTACAGGCAAGGCGTCTTCGAAGACAAGGGTCTCGCCGCACCCTCGGGGGTTAGCCGCCCCCTGTAGAAGACGCGGACAAAGCCGCCGTGAGAATTGGGCTCGCACGGCGGCTCCGGAAACGGGTGGGCCGCTCCGAAAGGGGCGGCCTACTGTTTTGCGCGAAACTACTTGCCGAAGCCGAGCGAATGGCCCTCTGGCAGGTTCGGCCGCAGCCGGCCTTCGTGCATGATAAACATCGACCGCAGCGCCCCCGGCACGTCGAAATCATCCGCCAGCAACTTCCCGAGCCGGAGGCCTATCGAGATTGACAGCATCAGCGAAGCGAACGCGCGCGGGTCGACGGTCTCCGGGTCGTAGATCCCATCCTCGATCCCACGCTTGATAAGCGCCTCGAGCCAGGCCATGCGCATCGTCCAGGCCTTCTTGCTCTTCTCGAACAGACGGTCGTTCTTCAGGCCCTCCACCCATACCTCCAACTCGAAGCGGGTCGCGTTGTCGATGTCCGGGTCCATCAGTGTCTGAGAGAAGAACTGCGACACCTGGCGGAAGGCCGACTCGGCGTTGATCGCATCGCTGATCAGCTCTCGCATGCGATCGACGGCGCTCTGGGCCGACTGGTCGATCACGGCGGCGATCAACTCTTCCTTCGAGCCAAAGTAGTGGTACAGTCCGCCCGGCGTGATGTTCGCTTCGCGGCAGATCTCGTCCGTGGTAGTGCGGTGGAACCCGGAGCGCAGAAAGCAGGTGCGAGCAGCTTCGATGATCTCGCGTCGGCGCGTTTCCAGCTCTTCAGGTTTAAGTTTCGGCATCCGGCCCCTCTCGGAACGCCAAGGATAGCGAGCGCTCGGTAAACTGAGAGAGCGCTCGGTATGGCGCAATTATAGGCACGTTCACATTCATGTCAACCGCTTCGTACGTCAGAGTTCCGGTATGTCGAGACGCGACGAGGTGCCACCAGGACGCGTAATCTAGCGCTTAACGCACGAAAGGGAGGAGCCGCCATGCCAGACACCGATATGTTCGTAGATTCGCTCCGCAACCGGATCCGCGCGATGAACATCCTCTGGGAGCGCGCCCTGAGCGATATGAGTCCGGAACAGTTCAACCACCACGAACGCGAAGGCGTGCTGCCGATCGCCTTCAGCTTCAGCCACTACATCAAGTCCCAGGACCAGTCCGTGAGCGGGGTCTTCCTCAAGCAGCCGGCCCTGTGGGTGACCGGCGGCTGGGCGGCCAAGGTCGGGATCAGCATCGACAAGCTCGGCCGCGAGGAGACGGTGGAGGAGATGCAGCACCTGCGCGTGAGCGACCTCGACGCCTGGCGCCAGTACCAGGAGCAGGTGATCGCCCGCACCAGCAAGGCGCTCAAGGCGATCACGCCAGAGCTGCTGTCGGACGTTGTCTTTCCGCAACTGCCGCCGAACATGCAGAACATCTTCTGCGGGATCGTCGTCGGTCCGGGAAACCCGCTCCGCAAGCTGGAGATACTGGAGTGCTTCGTCTACCAGCACGGCCTCCGCCACATGGGCGAGGTGGAGCACGGCCGCGCGCTAGTAGGCCTGGCAGGGATGACTAGCTAGGATCGCCATGTGTGGCCCAAAAATCGGGGCGTCTGCTACAATTCTTGAGGCCCGTTGCGGAATGGTGTAACGGTAGCACGACTGACTCTGAATCAGTTAGTCAAGGTTCGAATCCTTGTTCCGCAGCCAAGGCATCCGGCGCATTCGTCTAGCGGCCCAGGACGCCGCCCTCTCAAGGCGGAGATCGCGGGTTCGAATCCCGCATGCGCCACCAACTTTTCAGATACGATAAGCCCCCTAGTCAGCCGAGTTAGATGATTAGGGGGCTTATCAATAGTGGCCATTTTGTGGCCATCTGCGTCGTCTCCGCATGGATAGGCGACCGTGTGCTTGTAGCCAATAGGCGGCAGTGACCCGGCAAGAAGTACATGTTTAGAACAAATATGCTACGATGCAGCGAGACGACGCAATGAGCGATATCGAGTTCGCCCTTTCACTTCCGTTGGATTCTCAAGGGTTCCTGCGCCGCGCCTGCCCAGGTTGTGAGCGCGAATTTAAGTGGCGCCCGACCGGCCCAGACGACAACGTTCCTGAGACCGCTCCCGCGTATTTCTGTCCGTATTGTGGCGCGGCCGCCGGACCGGACGAGTGGCTCACATCCGAGCAGCTGGCCTACATCGAGGGGGAAGTGGTTGAACGG
>JBGPBZ010000017.1:0-29583 GCA_041481535.1 Dehalococcoidia bacterium
GGCGAAGCACGAACCCAATCCGCGAAACATCCGCGCTAATCCGCGGCTACTTTTAATCACGCCCCAAACGGCAGGTGCGCCCGCACCAGGTTCATCGCCGCACCCGGCCGTCGCAGCGACACCAGGCCCAGCGTCGCCATCGCCGGCAGCGAGCGTGCCAGCCGCAGCAGCACGCGCGACGGGTAGTCGATATCGGCGTGTGTCGCGGCAAGCTGCTGCATTTTCGGCCCTCGCAACGCCTTGACCACACGATCGACCTGCTGGTCGCTCAGCGCGAGCCCGAAGTGCCGCAGATGCCAGGACTTGCGCAGCTCCCGCCCGATCTCGCGCTTCCAGCCACGCTCGTACGAGGCCAGCGCCGTCGCGCTGAAGTCGCCCTTCGCGAACGCCCTCTCAATCGTCGCGGAGGCGTGGCGCGCAGCGACGAGACTTGTGTAGATGCCGCCGCCCGAGAACGGCTTCACCTGGCCCGCCGCGTCGCCGACCAGCAGCACGTTGTCCGCGTACGACCTCGGGGCGAACGTCAGCGGGATCGTCCCTCCATACATCCGGCACGGTTCGATGTCCGAGAACAGCGCCGGGAACGCTGACTGCAACCGCCGGTAGCACTCGATCGGCTTCACCGGCCCGCTCGAACCAATGCCGACGCGGACGATGCCATCGCCAGTCGGGATGATCCAGCCGAACCACCCCGGCGCCAGGTCGCTGCCGACAAACACGTGCACGAAATCGTCGCGCCAGTTCGCACCTGCACCCGGCGTTAGCTTCCCCTCGATCCCCAGGTTGTACGCGTACTCCGCCGGCCGCGCCATCCCCAGCGTCCGCGCCACCCGCGAGTGCGTCCCGTCCGCACCGACGACCATCTGCGCCGTCATTGTCGAGTCGTGGCCGTCCGTCTGCAAGCGAAGTCTGGTGTGCGAATTCTCGCGCTCGACATGCGTCATCCGCGCGCGCACCATCTCCGCGCCAGCCTCCAGTGCCTGTTCCGCGAGCGTCTGGTCCCACTTCACGCGGTCAATCGCCACGGCCTGCGTCTTCGTTCCGCCGAGCGAGGCCTCGCTCCCCGACTGCGTATGTACGAACGCGCCCGTGATTTTGTGGATCGCCGCCTCTTCGCCGATCTCCGCCTCTCGCAGCGTCCGCAGCGAGATCAGCCCCGAGCAGTGCGACGGCACGCCCACCGCCCTGTGTTCTTCCACCAACCGCACGCGCAACCCCGCCCGCGCCAGGTTCCGCGCCGTCCGCGAGCCCGCAGGCCCCGCGCCAATCACGGCGACATCGCAGTCAAAGGTCATATGCGTCGATTATAGGCAGCACTTCCGAAACGAGCGATTCCCGACCGTAGGGGTCGTTCGCGAACGACCCGCCTTACGCCCGCTCAGCTACGAGGCGCCGACGCCGGAGCCACCAGCGCTGCGTCCAGCCGCGTGCACTCAACGCAAAGCCGATAACCCGCGTCGCCCTCGCGGCGATCGTGTCCCGGAATATCGCGCGCCGAAAAGCACCTGTCGTTATCGTGATAGATGCGGTTCTCCGCCGGCCTCTTCGCCTGTTGAACAGAATGGAACGCTGGCACATTGGGCATTGGTAACTCCTCGCAGTCCCGGGCTGGATCGAGCACTGGGTACAGTGTACTCCTCGGAACTTCCCAGAGCCGCGATCCGTCATAAAATCACGATGATGAGACTGCCAATGGCGACTTTGTTTATTGGCGCTCTTTGGATAAGTGCGGCAATTGCATGCGGCGGCGGATCTGGAGCTACTCCAACGCCAACCCGAAACCCGGCACAGCCCGCCATCTGTTACCAGACCGTCAACGTGGAAGACTCGGTTCACCGTGCGATTCCGGACCGCATATCTCTGGCTCTCGACGATTTGAACGACCGAAGGGACATCACCTCGCCGCCGACATCCTTGCCTCGAGCAAAGATTGACGAAGGCTGCCCGTCGCCTGCGTTCCACGGGATCGACGAACGTGGCAACTTAGGCGGGCTCGCGATTGAAGCCGCAACAGGTCGGCTGGTGGACGGCCCAGGTTACTATTCTGTTTTCGTGTACGTCTTGCCTGACGCTGACTTACGCGATCTACCGACCAGAGTATCGCGCGAAGAAGACCATTGCCTCGGTGATGTGTGCGACAGCTTTACCCTCGGTCTGTATCTGTCACCCAGCGATCTGTGCGATCGAGATCTCTTGGCGAGAGCACTCGCGAACGCGCTGCAACTTCGGGGAGCAGATCCCGTGTACTTCTCGCAACCCACTCCTTACTACGACGCGCCCATGGCCACGCGCGAAGCAACACCCACGCCTGTTCCAACACCTCGCTGCTTCTAGCCTACGGCACCACCAGCACCTGCCCCGGGTAAATCTTGTTCGGATCCCCGCCAATCACTCCCACGTTCACCTCGTACAGCCGCTGCCAGCCGCCCAGCCCCAGCTTCTGCGCGATGCCAGACAGCGTGTCTCCAGATTGCACGGTATACGTGCGCGGCGATGGCGCCGGCGTCGGGGCCGGCGGCGGGCTCGGCGAGCCGCCGGTCAGCGACGCCACCTCCGACTCCAGCCGCTGTACCCGCGCGCCCACCGCCACCAGCTGTTGCGATAGCGTTTCGTACTCCTGGCTCGACATCTCGTCCTCCTCCCCTGCGTCCAGCGGCGATCCGCCGACGGCGGACCACATCTCGTCGTCCATGTGCTCGTATGACCAGAAGCTCACCCCGCGCGAGCCGCGTGCCGCCGCCGAGCGGACAAACTCGCGCACCTCCGCCGCCGTCGGGTACGTCGTCGCGCCCTCCTCGTACAGCCCGCCCACCGGGAACACGTCGCCGCTCCCGATCTGCATCGATGCGTAGTCGTCATACGTCCACCCGACCGCCTGCGCCAGCGGCCAGCGGAACGCGTTCCAGTACACCTGCGGCGCCGTCCCCGTGCAGTACTCCCGGAACGCCTCGAACGGGAACGAACGGTGGCAGCGCGCGATGGCAAAGCTGCTGAAGTACAGCGGGTACTCCGGCCCCAGCGCTTCACGGATGCGTCGGCAAACGTCCAGCGCCGCCTCCGGGTGGCCCTTGAACTCCGACTCGACATCCAGCACGAGCAGGTCCGCCTCCCCGTACTGCGCCGTCTCGATCGCGCGCGACGCCTCCGCCGCGGTGTCCTCGCCGTATAGATAACCCCACGCGCCTGCACTAACGCCGCGCGCGTGCAACCGCCGAGCGATGTCGCGGAACGCCAGTCCCTGGTCGAACCAGTACCCGCCGTCGAACGCCTTCACCAGCGCGCCCCGGCACCCGGCCGACTTCAGCCGATTGACCACGGCCTGCGGGTCGCCACCGTCGCAGCGGCGCCAGTTCCACACCCAGATCCACTTCCCTGCAAGCGATTCGCTCACGTCCACCACCTCCCCCGTGTCGTTGCAGCATGCCGCATGGGCGGGGCGATCTCCAAGGGGCAAATGGCAGTGGTGGCGGACTAGACCTCTACTTCGCTTGCGAAAGCTCTTTGCGGTAGTAGCACTCGACGCTCTTGCTGGCGTCGTGCAGCTCGCGCGTCTTGCCGCGCGCGTAGCCGCGCCGTTCGTACAAACGGTGCGCGTCCTCGAAGCGGGTGTCGCTCCATAGCTCGACCGCGTCCGCGCCGCGGCTCATCGCCTCAACTTCGATCAGGCTGCACAAACGTGCGCCAAGCCCGATCTTGCGCGCGTCCTTCGCCACGTACAGCTTCTTCATCTCAACCACCCCGTTGTCGCCGGGCAGCATCCCCGCTGACCCGACGAGGTCACCGTTGTGTTCGGCCACCCAGAAGCGGCCGCCCTTCTGCAAGTGGCTCGTCGCGATCTTGCGCAGCTCCGGCGCCTCATCGTCCACACGCAGCACACAGCCGTCGTACTCGCTGTAGCAGGCTTCGATCAGTTCGATCAATCGCTCAGCATCTTCGTCCCGAGCTTCGCGTATCTTGACTCGCATTGCGCCCCCAGTTCGCCCGGACGATAGCACAACGGAGAGGATATAGGAAATGGGAAATTGGAAATGGGTTGTGATCGATGGACGGCGATCCTGAGTCCTATTTCCTACTTCCTATTTCCCTCACGGCCGCCGTCCGCCAAACGCCGCCTTCACCTCGTCCAGGAACCCCGGCTGCATCACAACATCGATTCCGGTCATCGCCAGCGCCTGGCCGACCTGCACCATGTTGTCGTGCGCCGCGTCCGTGGCGGAGACCTCCGTGAAGCCCGCCGTATGGTTGAGCGCGAAGTTGCCGATCGCGAACGTCGGGTGGATCGAGGGCACGACCTGGCTCACGTTGCCCATGTCGCTGCTGCCCGTCGACTCCAGCGGGATCGGCAGGAACTTCCGCCCCAACGCCTCAGCGTTCGCGCGGTAGGCTTTCGCGAGCGGGGCGTTGTTTTTCATCGGTGCGTACGACGCGCCCTGCCAGTCCATCTCCAGAGTGGCGCCGCTCGCCTTCGCGCCCGCTTCGAAGCAACCGATCATCTTCTGCTTGAGGTCGGCCAGGTACTGCGGCGAAAGCGCCCTCACCTCGAACTGACCTTCCGTCTGGTCCGGGATCACATTGCTCGCCGCGCCTCCGCGAATAATCACGCCGCCAAGCCGAGCGTCGCGTCGGATGTGCTGCCGCAACTGTCCGACGGCCTGGTAAGCAATAACGAGCGCGTCGAGCGCGTTGACCGCCGTCTCCGGCGCCACCGAAGCGTGCGCCCCGATGCCCTTGTAGTAAACCTTCACCTGCTCCACGCCAAACATGTGTGGGTTCGCGATCTCCACCGGCGCCGGGTGCGCCATCAACGCCACGTCGACTCCGTCGAAGGCCCCCGCTCGTATCAGCATCTCCTTGCCGCCGAGCGCTTCCTCGGCCGGCGTCCCCAGCACAACGAGCCGCACGTCGTTCGGCGAGACCGCAGCCTTCAACCCGAGCGCCCCGCCAAATCCCGCTGTCGCGATCAGGTTGTGCCCGCAGGCGTGCCCGATCTCCGGCAGCGCGTCGTACTCCAGCAGGTACGCGATCGTCACCGGCCCCTCGCCCCACGTCCCCGCAAACGCCGTCTTCACGCCATACGCCGCCCGCTCCACGCTGAAGCCGTGCCGCTCAAGGTGATCGCCCAGCAGCTTCGCCGCGCGCTCTTCCTTCAACGCAAGCTCCGGATGCGAGTGAATGTCGAGGCTGACCTCAACGAGCTCCTCGCGCGCCTCCTGCACGGCGTCCTTCGCGGCCTGTTTCGCGGCATCGATATCCATACTGGCGTACTACTGGGGCCTGATCCGATGGGCCCCGGTTGGCAGGAGGACGGTCAGCTCCCCAGCCACTGGTACGGGAAGCAGAACCAGTAGCGATATCCGATGATCCCATTGAACATCTGCATGCAGGACAAGTACCAGGTGACAGGGAGACTAGGCGGGCGTGTGACGGTCTCGTTCAACTGCGAAGGCACCCAGCTGTCGCCTCGGGCCACTGAAGCCGGACGGGGGTAGGCGACATATTGGTGCCAGGAGCTGCCCGTCCAATAATATCGAAACATGTTGTAGAACGACTCCGTGGGGCTGGCGTCATTCCAATAAAGGACCATGCTGTTGGTCGTGCCCTTGAGTGACGTGAGATTCTGAGGTTGGTAAGGCGTAGAAGCCATCACGTAGAATGCCTGGACGTCGTTTACGTCCGATTGGCTTGGCCCAACAGCACCGTTGCAACCACCTGTTACCTGACGGCCATTTATTGAGGCCGTGTTCATTATTGAAGTCGATGAGTAATCACAGCCGAAGTTAGCTTCAAAGTACGCCTCATCTAGACCAAACGTGTGACCTAGTTCGTGAGCTATCGTCGACCGCATCCCGTTATAGGTGTAACTATTGTAGTAGCTCATGTTGACCCAGATGCGCGTGTAGTTGAAGTAGTAGCCGCCAGCCGTTATATCGTAATACCAGCTGGGTTCTACGCAAGAAACGGCGCCCGCGCCGCAGGGGAAGCCGCTCCAGCTTACATCGTTCACGATATCCATGGTCTGACCCGTCCCGCAGCGGGCTCTAAGGACTGGATTGATGGGCCAGGTGGTATAATGAGACACCCAGTCGGCGATGGCGTCTTCCGCTGCCCCGCTAGCTAGGCCGTCGCAGTAGTAGGTTGGTGCCGAACCCAGCGTCCATTCTTGCCTGGCCCAGGTGTAAGTGGGGTCTGAATAGTAGGGGGCGGAGGCGGCAGGAGGGTCAGGCGGGTTCGTGTCAAGATAATCCGCATTCTCGGCCAAGAATCTGTGGTGATGAGCGTACGCCGAGGGTGCCCCCAAGAGCCACAACGCAGCCACGGCCACTGACAGCAGGACCACGCGTAGACCGAAGGACACAGCCTTCATGGCGAGCTGACAGGCCCGCTGTAGTACGGGGTGGACGGCGCCTTCAAGACATTCAGCAGGGGCTGGAGGGCCTGGGCATCCTGCGGCAGGACATTGCTTAGCCACAAGGTGTTGCCAGTAAAGCCAAGCCAGGACTCGCCTAATCTCACTACACTATAGGAGTGCGGATACGGCAATACCGTCCCTGCAGGGGCCTCGACGATAACGGAGCTTAAGCTGGCCCCAGGTGGCAGGCGAACCCCGCTGCCATCGGGGAGCATGATACATGGAGGATCGAACGCGGACTGGTCGGCCGGTGTCAACGCCTGGAGAAGCGCCGAGAGGGCCAGCGCGTCCTGCGGGTCAACGTGCGAGTCGTACAGCTTCCCGTCGGGCGTGAATACTACGTAGGACTTGCCTACGGAGAGAGTGATCGCCTGGGTCGGCTCCACGCCCAGAGCCAGCGCGCACTTTGAGGGGGAGAGAGTGATCGGCTGTTCGACTGCTCCCGGTGGCGCGGGTATCGTCTGTCCGCTAATCGTTACCTGGCTGACGTTGCCGTACAGGTCCGACGGCTGACTACCTGACGCCGGGGGCCCCGGCGTGAATGGCGGGGGTGACGCCGCCGGGCCACTGCCACCCATAACGGAGTTAGATGCCAGCACCAGACCGACCGCAACGGCTAGTGCCGCAGGCAGAGAACCCCAAGTTCTAAACTTCACAGTCCCGCCTTACACCTGCAGGCTATACCCAACAACACTAGTTATCAAGCACATTCTTGTAGGTCTTGCACGTAAGAATACCTGCCTCTGGCCAACGCGGGACGTCCGGCCCACACCAGAATCGGTGCCGCTGGTACCTGCGGAGGGCGCATATTCCGAGCCACCAGAGCCCTTGCGCGCGAAGACGTCGATCCCGAGCTTGCCCCCATCCCCCGCCACGATCTGGTCGTCGCGGACGCCGTTGTACCAGCCGTGTTCCGGGTGACGGATGTGACGCAGGCTGTCCCACTGGCTCGCCGCCTGCGGCCAGAAGTTATCGAGGTAGTCGTCGCGACCGTTACCGCCCTCACCGACGATCGTATGCTTCACGCGGCCACGCCCGTACAGCGGCGGATCAGGCTGATCGATGCGCAGGTTCAACGAAAACACGGCGCCCTTCTGCACGAGCTTCGCAGCCGCCGCGATTCGCTCCGGCGTCAGCAGGTTCAGACAACCGAGCTCGTCGTCATCGCCCCACAACCCCCAGGCTGACCGCGCGGGCTTCCCCGGCTTCGCAGGAAGCTCGGCAAACGAGGGGAGGTCAGCCATCGGTCTGCTCGCTCAGGCTCTGCGTGTCCTGCTCTTCCCATTCCTCGACGATCTTCCCACCAGCGAGGCGGAAGATGTGCATATTCTGCAGCGCCACATGCCGCCCAGACCCTTTCATCACGCCGGACCAGACATACCGCACAGCGACACGATCCCTCTCCGCAAAGATGTCCTCGATCTCCAGCTTCCGTTCGTTGAACACGCCGATGTGGCCGCGTAGTCGCGCTTTAATCGCGTCCAGACCGGAGAGCGTCTTGCCTCGAGCGTGCAGGACGTAAACCTCAGCGCAAGTCTCATCCAGCCCCGAAACGTCGCCGGCCGGCCACCACTCGAGCATCCGCCGCACCAACGCCTTGTTGTCTTCGAGTGACATCACTTCGCGCCGAAGAGTAGCGTGACGATTTTGTTGGGGCTGAGGCCGAGCCGGATCGCGCCGCCCTGCTGCACCGCCGGGCGCTCGTTCTCTTCGTTGAGATCCACCTCATGGACGCCGGCGAACGGCTCGCGCAGCGTCATCCCGGCGGCCGTTGATTCGTTCGCGATGTTGTAAACGCGCGCGACCAGCCCGTCGCTATCTTCAGCGAGCTTCACCGTCGAGAGCACGACGTTGGTACTCGTGATGGAGAGCAGCGCCTTCTCCCGAGGCCACTCACCGCTGCCGCCCGGGACACGAACCGCCCGGAACGGCCGCGCGAACCGGTGCGCCTCGCCGAAAGCGTTCTGCCAGCCGCCCTCGTGCGGGATCAGCGCGTAATCATACGTCCATCGCCCAATCATCTGCGCGCCGGGCGTGTACATCCCCGGCCCGGCGTGGTCCTTCCGGTTCCGCAGGTCAGCGCGCGAGAGCCACGACACGCAGCGCAGCAACGTCAGCGCCAGCGTAGTCGTGCCGTCCGCTTCCACGACCGCTTCGTACTCCGGGAGTCCGCGGTTTGCGAGCATCAGCCCACGCTCCCCGTCCGACACATCGGTAAACGTCTTCTGCGGCTGCGTCGAGGCCGGGACTTCGAACCACGACTCGTCGTGCTCAGGTTCGCCGGCCTTCCGCTCCACCACACCGAAGTGCTGCTCTGACTGCACGCGGTCGGCGACGAGGCCCGATGGGAACAGCACTCGCAGCCGGTGGTCCTCCGACCTGTTGTCGACGGTCGTCTCGATCGCCACGCGCGCGACTCCCGGGTAGAGGCGGACGCGGCTCGTGATCGCGCATTCCACCAGCACCTTCGATCGCGACTTGCGATCTTCCGTGAGCTTCGACGGCAGCGAGTACGTCTGCGAGACTTCTAGCGTCCATCGCACGGGCCCAGCCTCAGTCACTGAAACGCGCACCGGGCCGTTGGGATCGCGGATGATGTCGTCGTTGTCCGGCGGGTTGTACGTGTATTCGTCGCCGCCCTCGCCGCCGTCCTCGAAGCGGTTAAGTCCACGCAGCGTCGCGCCGGACCGTTTGTCTTCCAATGTCAGCGTCCCGTCCGTCTCACCGGTCACGCGGAAGAATTCGTTTTCGATCGCGTTTCCGCCGGTTTCGCCCGCCGCGCTCTCACCGCTTGCGGTGGCACCGTCGTATGCGACGCTGAACGCCTTGTACCCGAAGCCCGACACTTCCTGCGCGACGAACGCCGCGTCCACCCGCTCACGGTTGTCGCGCGCTGAGCGGCCGCCACGTGACAGCACCTGCACCGGCGATTCCGTGCCCGCCTCGTCGATCACGTGCGTCGGCAAGCGCCCAGCTCGCACCGGCAGCCGGAACGTCGCGATGTCCGTCCGCGGGCCGTGCTCCGGGTTGAAGACAACCGCTGTCTCAACTCCCTCCGGCGCGGCGAGCCCGGCGATCGTGCCGTGCGCATCGAAAATCAGCGCCTCCGCGATCTGCTCGCACTTCTCGAAGCGCAGCCCCACGTCGTCGTACACCTCATCGACGGAGCAGCCGGTCACAGAGTCGTGCGGACCGTTCTGCAAAAGGAGCTTCCACGCCTGGTGCAGCAGCCCCTTGTCCGACGCCGTCCGCTGCTCCAATGGTTCGCTCATCCTGAGGCTCTCGAAGGACGCTCGCCGAGCGATGTGCGCCCACGCCGTCAGCGGTTCGGCGTAGCGCGCGAGCAGGTCCTCGCACAGCGCGTACCGTTGCTTCAGCCAGATGCGCGTCGAAAGCACCCCCGCAATAACGTTCGACCGCTCGCTCGATCGAAACTCACCGGTGATGACGGGCAACCGCTCGTAACCCCTCGCCCCCAGCTCCTTGCGTACGCCCTCCACGAAGTCCGCATACGTCCCGTGCACAACCTCCGCGTCCGGCATCAGCTTGTTCGCCGTCCGGATCACCTGCGAAAGGCCCGTATGCGCCGGCAGGTGATCGGTCCCATTCGGTACGAGAACGTAGCTCGTCGTCGCGAACGGCTCCAGCGCTTGGCGCATGTTTGCCAGCGCGTTCTTCAGCGCCGCCTCATCCTCCGGCACCTCAGCCATATACCCGTAGCCGAACGGCATGTGCACCGCGAGGACCTCGGACCCGTCCGGGCACGCCCAACGGAACTCGCTCACCTTCGCCTCACGCCCAACGCCGCGCCAGATCACGACAGAGTCGATGCCGAAGCCGCGCAGGATCGCCGGCAGGTGCGCGATGTGCCCGAACGCGTCCGGCGAGTATCCAACGTTCATCACCTTCCCGTACGCCCGCGCCGACCGGATCCCGAACATCAGGTTCCTCACCCACGCCTCGCCGCCGATCAAGAACTCGTCCGGCAGCATGTAGTTCGGCCCCGCAGCGAGCCGGCCGTCGCGGACCAGCTTCTCGACCGTCTCGCGCCTGTCCGGTCGAATCTCGAGATAATCATCGAGCGGCACCGTCTGTCCGTCCATCACGAAGTGCTTGAACTCCGGATCGCGCTCGAACAGGTCGATCAACGCATCGAACATCCGCACCAGCCTCGCCCGGAACGCCTCGAACGGCTGGTACCACTCGCGGTCCCAATGCGTGTGCGAGACAACGATGAACTTCCGCGTCTTCGTTTCAGTTGCCATCAGGGTACGAACCGCCCTCCCGTGAACTCGGTGCCGGATTCGACGAAGCAGATCGGATTGCCGAAAGGGTCGCGCACGTAGAACGACCGCTCGTCCCACGCTCGCTTCTCGATGTTTCCCCATTCGCCTTCCAGAAGTTCGCCGCCAAGACTGTTGGTGGTCGCTTCCAGGAACAGCTTGTAGGTAGCGTCGAGGTCATCTACCGCAATGTAGATGTTCTCGATGTTCGAGCGGAAGTTCTTCGTCACGTGCACGCAGGCGAGTATCACCGGCCCGCAGTGAAAATAATGCCGTCCCGGCCCGATTCGCTCCCCCGTCATGCCGAGGACGTGCGCATAGAACCTCTGCGCGCGCTCAACGTCCTCCACCGGTACGATCACGCGAAACAGCTGGACGCCCACGCTAAAGCCTTCCTTCGTCTTTCACTATTCACTCTTCACAATTCACTATTCCAAATCGGATTCGTCATCGCCCACACCACCTCGCCGCGCGACGGGTTCCCCCGCCACCCGCGCAACTCCGCCCGCACGTACTTCCGTCCCGACATATCCAGCGTAAACTCCACCTGCGTCTCCACCCGATCGATCTCGATGATGTCGATTGGCACCCCATCCGACACGATCCACAGTCGCCGGTCCATCCCACCGATTATGTCGACACGAAACCGCACGACTTTGGGCGCGACCGTATCGCCCATCATCTTCTCGTACTTCGTATCGCCATCCTCATCCGCCCGCAACACCAGGCGCGACCCGCGAGGCGCATCACTGATGAACGCGTGCCCGGCGCGAATTGCCGCGAGGATACCCGCTTCCGACGGGTCAGCGTACACCCACGTCGTCGGCTCCGCGAGCCCGTGCGGGTGTCGTGGCGCCGCCGGCGGCACGGAGTGCGCGTCCGATCCGCCCACCGCGATCACGCGGCCTCCGCGCTGCAGCAGCCCGTCCCACCTTTCCAGCGACTCCCAGTTGTAGAAGCGCCACGGCGCCTGCCACACCTCCATGCAGTCATAGCCGTCCCAACCCTTGAACAGCCACGGCGGCCCGATACACTTCGCATGGTTGATCGAAAGCATCGCCCCGCGCTCCTGCACCCACCGCTGCACCGCCTGTATCGATTCGTTATCGGAACAACGAAAGTCCACCCACTCGCGCAGCCCCCACGTATTCGCGTGCCCCCAGTACGTCGTCACCTCTTCGCCCGGGATCAGGATAATCGGCTGAGTTCGATTCAACATCATGACGTCGTCGAAGTGCGACCTCGTGTTGTGATCAGTTATCGCCAGGAAATCGAGCCCCAGCCTCAGCGCCTCCTCCACCACTTCAATTACCGGGTTGGCGCCGTCCGAATGGACCGTATGGCAGTGCAGATCGCCCTTTAACCAGCGCCCTTCGCCTGGGCTTGCGGCAGGCCTATCAGCTTGACTTGAGGATCGCAAAATCCCGCCGCCACTGCGGAACAATCTGCCTTCGGCAGCAGCTTCTGCCCTTTCGCGGGCCAATTCGTTGGTCAAGCGCAATGCCTCTTCATCCACATCCACCATCACGCGCACGTCATACCGCACACCGCCCTCATCGAGCCGAGCCAGCCCCAGCAGCACATTCCACTCCCCGGGAAACAGCGCTCCAGCGATGTACCCCGGCGTCGCCCGCTCCGACGTAATCTCAAACTCACGGCGAGCGTTCCCGCTCCACCCGCGAAACCCCGGCGCATCCAGGAACTCATGCCCCCGCGAATCAAACACACCGATATCAACGGCATTCCCCGGCCCTTGCCCAAACGCCGCCGTCACCTCGTCCGAGTAGTCGTACGCCACATGAATCCGCTTCGCCCCCGTCGGCACCGAAAACGGCAGGTAAACGTAAGGATCGCTCCGCGCCCGCGCCCCCGGCACATGCCCTTCGAGGTGGTATATCTCCCGCCGCATAACGGCCCGAATATAGCACGGCCACCCCCTACCCTCACCTTCCGACCTCTAGGTGTAGGGGCGAGTGGCGCTCGCCCTTCGCTGGCCACAACACCAACAAAACCCCAACCAGGCGAAGGCCACACGCCAGACCAAGAAACCACATCTCCTCCGCTCATCCTGCCTGCCCGCCGCGGAGGGAGGCTCTCGAAGGACGAGCGGAGCCATGACATTCGCCCAGCACAAACAGTAATCCGTTTATCCGTTCCGCCGAGGCAAATTCGTTGTGAGCAACCCCCGCCCAGCCATCACGCGTATCCGCTTATCAGCTCGAATCCCTGCCTGCCGCAGGCAAGCGTTGTGAGCCTACTTGTCGGCGTCCACCACCCGCACAAACTTGTGCTTGCCGACTCGGATTACGTCACCGTCCGACAATTGCCACATGGGAGCGGTCACCTTTTGACCATTGACCTCTACGGCACCGGCATCGATGAGGCGAATAGCCTCCGATCTACTCGGTACCAAACCTAGATCGACCATCAGTCCCGGCAGCTTGCTCTTCGCAGGACGGCCAGTTGGTCTTCCACCCGGCGTAATTACAACGTCTGGGTCGTAGCTCGCGATGTTGACCCTTACGGTAGGCACGTCCTCCGGCAGCTCCCTCTTGCTAAACGTGCGCACAAACGCGTCCTCCGCCGCCTGCGACGCCTCCCGGTCGTGGAACTCCGCCACGATCTCTCGCGCCATGCGCATCTTCTGGTCGCGCGGGTTCACCGTCCGCTCTCCGATCGACTTGCGGATCACCTCCACGTCGTCGTCCGGCACATCCGTCAGCAGCTCGATGTACGTGGCGATCTGGTCGTCCGACAGCGACATCAGCTTCCCGTACATCTCGTTCGGCGGATCCTCGACGGCTACGTAGTTGCCCAGCGACTTGCTCATCTTGATCTCGCCGTCCGTGCCGACCAGCAGCGGGACGGTGTACACCACCTGCGGCTTCTGATCGAAGTCCGGCTGCAGCTCGCGGCCCACCATCAGGTTGAACTTCTGGTCCGTCCCGCCGAACTCCACGTCCGCCTTCACCGCGACCGAGTCGTACGCCTGCAGCAGCGGGTACAGGAACTCGTGCAGGCTGATCGGCTTCTGCGCTGCGAAGCGCTCCGCAAAGTCCGCCCGCTCCAGCATCTGCGCGACGGTAAACTTCGCCGCAAGCCGCACCACCTCCGTCAGCGTGAACGGGTTGAACCACTCGCTCTGCCAGCGCACCTCCGTCATCTCCCGGTCGACGATGCGAAAGAACTGCTTGAGGTATGTCTCCGCGTTCTCTTTCACCTGCTCCTCGGTCAGCATCGGCCGCGTCTTCGACTGCCCCGACGGATCGCCGATGCGCGCCGTCCAGTCCCCAACAATGATCACGACGCGGTGCCCCAGCTCCTGCAGCTGGCGCAACTTCCGCAGGCCAACCGCGTGCCCGATCGTCAGGTCAGGCGCGCTCGGATCGAACCCCATCTTCAGCCGCAGCGACTTGCCGGACTGCAGCAGCTTCACGAACTCGTCGTAGGGGATGATCTCCGCGACCGCCCGCCGCGTGATCCAATCGAGCTCCTGTTCGGTTGGAACTCGAGCCTTATCCATCGCCAATTCCGGTCAATTTAAAATGTTCACGCGTCTGGACGATATCCTTGTGCATCTGCGCGACAAGGTCGTCCACCGACTCAAACCGCAGCTCGCCGCGCAGGCGTTCTAGCAGATCGATGCGCATCTCTTGCCCGTATATGTCCTCATCAAAATCGAGGATGAACGTCTCTACCGTAGCTCGCGGCTCCACATCGAACGTAGGCCGTATCCCAATGCTCGTGCACGACGCATACGCCGTCTCGCCCACGAAAGCGCGCGTCACGTAGACGCCGTACGCCGGCAGCGCCCGGTCCAACCCGATCGCAATGTTCGCCGTCGGAAACCCGAGCGTTCGCCCCCTCCGGTCGCCCTCCACCACCGGTCCACGCAAAGAAAACGGCCGCCCGAGCAGCTTAGCCACCCTCAGCACGTCTCCCTCCGCCAGCGCCTGCCGGATGGAACTCGATCCCACCTTCTCGCCGTCTTCCGCCAACAGCGGCGCAACCTCGACATCAAAGCCTAGCTCCTTGCCCACCTGCCGCATCACACCGATCGTCCCGGCGCGGTTGCGGCCCAGCGCAAAGTCCGGCCCAACCATCAGCAGCCGCATCTGCAGCTCATCTACGAGTAACGCCAGGAAGTCGCGTGGCGAAAGCTGTGCAAGTTCGGACGTGAACGGCAAGATCCCGACAGCGTCCAGGCCAAGCGCCTGCAACTGCTCGACCCGCTCTTCAAGCGAGGTGAGGTACGTCATCGCCATGCCGGGCCGGATCACAGTGCGGGGGTGGGGGTTGAACGTCAGCGCGACGGCCGCCAGGTCTTTCGCGCGTGCCTCTCCGCAGAGCCGGCCGACCAGGTGCTTATGCCCGCGGTGCACGCCATCGAAAACGCCAATCGTCACCGCCGACGGCCGTCCGGGCGCAATCCGGGCGAGCTCTCGGCGGGCCAGCGTGACGCTCACGCCGCAGCCTCGACCATGGCGTGCAGGTTCGCGGGCGGAGTCGTTGGATCGATCGAACACCCCGGCGCGAGCAACAGTCGCACGGAAGCCTCCGCCTGGGCCTTGTTCGCTTCGGCGGCTGCGTCCGGTGCCTCACTCTCAAGCAGCGTGCGCACGCGGACTCCGCCGATCACCGACTTTCGTGTGCGGGCGAGGACGTCAGTGAACGTCGGGTTGCCTTCGCCCCAGACGTCCCAGTTGAAGGCCGCGACGTCGTAGTCGAGCGCGTTGAGTAGATGATTTCGCTCACGGCAGACGTGGAGCACGTTGAACGGCGCCCCACTGACCGCAGCCAGGATCCTCGCGTCGAACGGCTTACCGAAGCGCTCGTAGTCCCCCCACGAGATGTTGTCGGCTGAGCCCCACTCGACAGCAGCGTAGAAGATGCCGCTCGCGCCCGTGTCGAGGCACGCCTTCGAGTAAGCAATCAGCGTCTCGGTCACCGGCTCAAGGGTGGTTTCTAGGTCGTCGGGCGCCTCGCGAATCAACTTCTGTACGTATTTCGTCGAGCCGGTCAGGCGCGTCATGACGGCCAGTGGCGAGAAGACCGTCTGGATGAACGGCGCTTCGCCGCCGAGCGAGTCTGCAATCAAGCGTAGCGCCTCCAGTTGCTCCCCGTAGACGCCGCGGGTCACGTCCAACGGCTCTATATTGCGCAAGTCTTCCGGCGACGACACGGCTGGCTTATCGATTTCGGGCATGCGGTCGTCGTAGCGGCGGTAGGTGGCTCCCCAGTCCTCCGCGTAGTAGGAGAAGCGCGGGTTCACCTTGATGTAGTCCCAGCCGTATGTGCGGTAGTACTCCAACGTAGCCTCGGCCAGCCTGGCAGCGGACCATTCGCGGGGGTAATCGTGCCACCAGGCAGACACGGGCGTGCGATCGGCTGCTTTGCCGTGCAGGGCCGCGTCCACACGCGCTGTTTTCGTCATTGAGGCCGCCATAGCGTGAGTTAGTGTACGAGATACGCGCAAAGGCTGGTAGGGACATCAACATTACGTCACCAGTCCGCCCGGAGTGCCGGTTCGGCTTGAAATCGTACCTGAAATCGGCTACAATAGCGCCAAGATCACCACGAATCCGGTACCAGTCATCTTCGACCACACACACTTCCACCCCGACCGAAAGGACCCCGTTTCTTGACCACCTTCAACGACTTTACCCTGCGTGATGCCAGCAAAAAGGCGCTGGCACGCATGGATATCCACACCCCCACATCGATCCAGGAGCGATCGATCCCCGTCATGCTCGAGGGCCGAGACCTCATCGCCCAGGCCATGACGGGCTCCGGCAAAACGCTCGCCTTCGCGCTCCCGATCATGGAGAAGGCCGATCCCAGCGCCAGGCACGTCCAGGCGCTCATCCTCACCCCGACCCGAGAGCTCGCCCGACAGGTCGGCTCCGTGTTCGAGAACCTGAACAAAAGCTCCGGCCTACACGTGACGCTGCTCTACGGCGGCGTCGCGTACGGCCCGCAGGAGAAGGCACTCCACGCCGGCTCGCACGTCGTCGTCGGCACGCCGGGCCGCATCCTCGACCACCTGCGACGCCGCACTCTGAAGCTCGACGGCGTGCGCGTCATGATCCTCGACGAAGCAGACGAGATGCTCGACCGCGGCTTCGGCCCGGACGTCGAGCGCATCCTCGCGATGACGCCGAAGGACCGCCAGACGGCGCTTTTCTCA
The DNA here is from genome assembly GCA_041481535.1 of Dehalococcoidia bacterium. Classification (GTDB taxonomy): domain Bacteria; phylum Chloroflexota; class Dehalococcoidia; order SM23-28-2; family RBG-16-64-32; genus DATKKM01. The sequence goes on from JBGPBZ010000017.1 coordinate 16,880, forward strand.
GCGACGACCCCCGAATGGGTGCACAAGATCTCGAAGCGCTACCTGCGCGACCCGCACATCGAGAACTCCGAGTCCGACGAATCGGCCGAGCCAGACATCGAGCAGGTCGTGATGGAGGTCTACCGCGAAGACAAGTTCCAGGTGCTCGTCCGCCTGCTGAAGGAACCGATCGAAGGCACCACCGTCGTCTTCGGGCGAACAAAGCACGGCGTGCGCAACGTCGGGCGCAAGCTCGAAGGGATGGGCTTCCCCGTCTCCGTGCTGCAGGGCAACCTTGGCCAGAACCAGCGCGACAAGGAAGTCGCTCGGTTCCGCTCAGGCCACTCGCAGGTACTGGTCGCAACGAACGTGGCCGCCCGTGGCCTCGACATCCTGCACATCGGGCGGGTGATCAACTACGACATCCCGGACACACCGGAACTCTTCACCCACCGCGTCGGCCGCACGGGTCGCATGGGCCGATCCGGACAGGCGATCACGCTTGTAGCCGCCACGGACATCTCGAAGCTACAGGAGATCGAGCGCGGCCTGGGAATCAGGTTCCCGCGCGTCAGGTCGAACGGCGAGGCGGTCGATCCCCAACAGTCGCGCGAACCCGTTCGCATCGCAGCCCGTTCGAATGGCTCACGCCAGCCAATGGCCGCCCAGAACGGCGCGAAGCAGAACGGCTTCAGCCAGCCCAGCGGCGCCCCGCGAGGCGTCCGCCCGGCAGCGTCTGGACGCAGCTACGGCAAGCGGAAGTTCGGGCGCCGACGCGCCACCGCCTAGCGTTTCACAAACGCACAACACACGGGCCGTTCTCCCGCAGAGCGGCCCTTTTGTTTTGTCCGAAACCGGTTTGATTGATTGAGCGGCAGCAGATACGGAGTTTGATTGAATTTCGTTTCTCTTTTTCTGTTTGCGCCTGTCTCGTGTCTGCGCGCCGGGATTTCGTTCGATTGTTCCGCACTCAAGAGTTTGAGGGTATTGGGACAATCAGAGAGGCCTGGTCGGCCGGATGGCAGGCGAGAAAGCAGATGCGCCGGCGGCATGCGTTTAGCATAGCGAACGTGACCGGGATCTCTAAGGGGTAGGTGGCACACGGTCGCGCCGCCAGGTTGCTGATCGAGAGGTGGTTGCTACGCTCTCCTTCGAGAACCTCCCTCCGCGGCGGGCCGGCAGGGTGAGCGGAAGGGATGGCGTTCTGCTTCGCTGAGTGTTGGCCTTCGCCTCGTCGTGGCAGTCAGTGTTAGGCCTGAGCCGCCGCCTCGACTGCCGACTCGATCAGCTCGATGTCACCGAAGGCCTGCCGCTGCTCGGCCCAGAGAGTGCCGCCTTTGATCAGCTCGAGCACGGCCAGGAACAGCACGACGATCTCCGTGCGCGTGTGACACGCGGCAAGCAGCGGCCGAAACGCCAGGCGCCCGCGACCGTGCGTCAGCGCCTTCGATACTTCGGCGATCTTCTCAGTGACTGTTACAGGCTCGATGTGGAGGACGCCCTCGTCGTCGCCGTTCTTACCGTTCTTGCCGTTGGCGGTTTTGTCCGGTGGCGCCTTTGCCAGAGCCTCTTTGACGGCATCGAGAAGCGTGTTCATCGTCACGCCCTCAAGGCCGGCCGGGAGCGGCACGTTTCGCACGGGCGCTGTGCGGGCGAACGTGTGGCGGCCTTCGTCCTCCAGCTGGCGGAAGAGGTCGACGGCGTCTTTGAAGCGCTTGTGGTCCTGCAAAAGCGCGGCCAGCTCTTCGCTCGCCAGTTCGATCTCACCGCGCAGGTCGGCCGCCGGCTGGCGAGCGCCCGGAAGCAGTGCGCAAGACTTTATGTACAGCAACCGCGATCCGATGTTGATGAACTCCGACAGCGTGTCGGCGTCCATCTCACGCGTCTCGATCTCGCGCCAGTACTGGTCTGTGACTTCGGCTAGCGAGAGCGCGCAGATATCGAGCTGGTTGTTGTCGATCAGCTCCAGAAGCGTGTCGACGGGGCCGTCGAAGCCTTCGACTTTGATCTGCACCATCTCTCCCATGATAGACAGGGAGAGCAGCGTCTGCAATGAATTGGGCTGCTGTATATCTTCTTTAACGTTTCGTCCTTTGGGCATCGCCGCCGTCCTCGCGCATCATTCTATCAGGCCCACCCGCCGATCGCTTTTCCACATTCCTCGGTGGGCCGATGGCCCATTTCTCGAGTGTAATAACGTCGCGGGAACCACTCCGATGCGGGCGGTGTATAAACAGGCAGATGGACGACCAACAGCTCGCCGCCAGCGCCCGCCTCGGCGACATCGGCGCCTTCGAGGAACTGGTGCGCCGGCACCAGGACGTTGCCTTCCGCACGGCCTACCTCATCCTGCGCGACCCGGCGGACGCTGAGGACGCCGCGCAGGAGGCGATCGTGAAGGCGTACCGGGCGCTGGGCCGCTTCCGCGAAGGTGGCGCCTTCCGGCCGTGGCTGCTGAAGATCGTCTCGAACCAGGCGCTGACCGCCGCCCGCTCGCGCAAACGCCGAGGTGCCGCCACGGAGCGCGCGGCCGCTGAGCAACCACTCCCCTGCCCGGATGTCGATGAGACGGTGATCGACCGCGAGCGGGCGCAGTTGATCTGGCGCGCCCTCCAGTCGCTGGATGAGGGACAGCGGATCGTCGTCTACCTGCGCTACTTCCTCGCCCTGCCGGAGCGTGAGCTGGCGGAGTACCTCGGTTGCCCGCCCGGCACCGTCAAGTCGCGCCTGCACCGCGCGCTCGCCAAGCTGCGCAGCATCATCGCGAGCGAATACCCGCAACTGATCGGAGACCCATCCCCATGATGAACAGCATGGACCGCCTGGAGCAGCAACTGATGACGTTTAGCCAGGCTACGCAGTACCCGCCGACGCCGGACCTCGCTTCCGGCTTCTGGCAGCGCCTGGGGGAGACCCAGGCACGCCGCCCGGCCCGGGGGCTCGCGTTTGCGGGCGCAGTGCTGGCGGTTATCGTGCTCGTCGTTGCCGTTACGTTCGCCCTAGCCGCCCCGGCCCGCGACGCCGCCGCCGACCTGTTCCATCGCATCAACATCTTCGAGACGAGCCAGAGCACCGAAGGCCTGCCCACTGACATCACGGGCACGCCAACGACGCTCATCGCCGCGGAAACCGCGCTCGGCGGGCAGATCGCGCAACCAGCGTATCCAGAGAACCTGACGGCCGATCACGTTCTGCGACAGACGTTCGGGCAGGTGATCACGATCGCCATCTTCTACCGCGGCGACGCAAACTTCGTGCTGTTCGCGAGCAATGCGTCTGTCGGCAAGGGACTTCTCATCGGCGGCACGGCGGACGTCGAGCCAGTGGACAACCTTGGCGGCGAGGCTTACTGGCTCACAGGCCGCCGCATCGTCGAGTCGCTCAGCCCAAACGGCGGCGCGATCATGGGCTCGGAGCGCGTGACCGAGGAGAACACGCTCGTCTGGGTACGCGACCGTTTCGTTTACCGCATCGAAGGGAACATCGAGAAAGATGAGGCGATCCGCATAGCCCAGTCCGTGAGGTGATCACCATGCAAGTCCGAATCGCGCTGACCACGCTACTCGCCGTGCTCTTAGCGCTTGCCGTTGCCTGCGGTGGAGACGACGGCGACTCGCCGTCACCGACAACCGCGGCCGCCGACAACGCTGGCTGGGAACAGATCGCGCCGCCGGGAAGCGGCGGGTTCATGCCATATCCCGGCTCTGGAGACAAGCCGCAATGGGAGGCAGGTAAGTGGCCGATGACACTGAACCCGCTGATCGCGTTTAACGGCGATCTCTGGATGACCTCATCGACGACGCTGGCCTTCTCGTCCTCCGACGGCGTGAACTGGATCAAACACGACAAGTACGAGACGCCCGGGCGGTTGGCGCCGACCTATACGTTCTTCGATGGCAAGCTCTGGCTGTTCGGCGGGAGCGACTACCGCACCGAGAATTTCTCAAACGAGATCTGGTCGTCCTCGGACGGCACGACATGGGGCAAAGCCGGTAACGCCGCCTGGCCCGGCCGCGACAGCGCGACGATTGTTACTTTCCAGGGCAAGCTTTGGTTGTTCGGTGGAGCGAACCACCGCAATCCAGGCCTGGCCACGGACGCTTTCCTGAACGACGTCTGGTCTTCCGACGACGGGGTGAACTGGACGCAGGTCACGGCGTCAGCGCCCTGGTCACCTCGGAGTTACCCGCGCATTGTCATCCGCAACGATGAGATGTACCTAGTGGGCGGCGAGAGCCACGCCGACGTCTGGAAGACGAGCAACGGCAAGGACTGGACGGAACTAACCGCCGAAGCGGACTGGGGTGGGGGCCGGGAAGGCTACGCCGTCCAGATGTTCAACGGCAAACTCTGGGTCTTCGGCGGTTACGTCGGAAAATCGACGAATGGCGTTAACGACATCTGGTACTCGGAGGACGGCAAGACGTGGGTCAAGCAGACAGAGCACGCGCCGTGGACGCCACGTGACCCGATATCGATCGTCTACAAGGGTAAGCTCTTTGTTTTTGCCGGCAAGCACACCGGCTCCAAGGACTCCTGGAACGGCGACATCTGGACGTTGAGCGCGACTTCGTAGGTGTAGGGCGCAGCATGCTGCGCCCCTACACCTACAGCACGGTACCAATTTCGGCTAGCTGGCCTTGCGAGCCCTTTCGGGCTTGCCGGCGTCGGCTTGCTTCGCCATTGAGCGGCCGAGCGCATTCGCGATCAGGCCGGTCTTCTGCACGAGCTTCTCGAAGTTCGCCGGCGTGAGCGACTGCGCACCGTCGGATAGCGCGTGGTCTGGGTTCGGGTGCACTTCGATCATCAGGCCGTCAGCGCCCGCCGCGATGGCGGCTAGACCGACCGGCTCGACCAGGTACCACTTGCCGGTGGCGTGACTTGGATCGCCGATGACGGGCAGGTGGGAGAGCTTCTTGACCAGCGGGATCGCGTTCACGTCGAACGTGTTGCGGGTCGCCGTCTCGAACGTGCGGATGCCGCGCTCGCAGAGGATGACGTCGCGGTTGCCGTGCGAAAGGACGTACTCCGCCGCCAGCAGCCACTCCTCGATCGTGCCGGAGAGACCGCGCTTCAGCATCACCGGACGGCCGGACTTGCCGACTTCATCCAGGAGCGTGAAGTTCTGCATGTTGCGAGCGCCGATCTGCAGGATGTCTGCGAACTTCGCCACCATGTCGACGTCCCGCGCGTCCATCACCTCCGTGATGATGGGGAGGCCGGTCTCCTCCCGAGCGGTGGCCAGGATGTGGAGCGCCTTCTCGCCGTGGCCTCGGAAGGCGTAGGGGGAGGACCGCGGCTTGAAGGCGCCGCCTCGCAGGACGTGCCCGCCCGCAGCCTTCACCGCCCGCGCGCACTGAAGGACGTTCTCCTCAGTGTCCACCGAGCACGGGCCGCCCATCATCGTCACGCTGCCGTCGCCGATGGCGAGTGAGCCGATGCGCACGACCGTGTTCTCGTTCTGCACCTCGCGGCTGGCCAGCTTGAACGGCTTGCTGATGCGGACGACGGAGTCGACGCCATCGATCACGCCCAATTCGTCGGTAAGCTCCGGGTAGACGTGTCCCAACACGGCGACGACGGACCGCTCCTCGCCGTGAATGCGGTGGTCCTTGAACCCGAGCTCGCGGATGATCTTCTGAACGTTCGTTATCTGTTTTTCGGTTGCGCCTGCCTTCATTACGACGATCATTTCGTATGTATCTCCTGTTTTAAGATCCGCCATTCAGGGCATCCCCCGTCCAGCGGTCAGTTCGCCTGCCCGTCCAAATCGGGCCGGAGCACTCTCGCGCCCCGTAAGTAGATGTGCTTGATGTCCCGCGCCGGCTTGTCGGTGTTCACGTGGATGAGGATCCTCAGGCACATTGGAAGGCCACCCGGCTTGTTCATCTCGTGCCCACACATCAGCGCCACGTTCGTACCGACGATATCTCTCGCTGCGAGGGCGGGAAATTCGGCGTTCAGGTCGACGGTGGTGGTGAAGAAAGCAGAGGCGACGTACTCGACGTCGATCTCGTTGGCTTTCAGCATCGCTCCGAGAAGCTCCCGCGTGGCTTCCAGTACAGCCTCGACGGTGTTGGCCTCAACGGTGGTGGCTCCGCGGACGCCCCTTACCAGCATGTCGAACATCCCGTCCGCCCAGGCGGACGACGACAGCTATTGGGGGCCAAAGACGCCGGCCCGGGCGCGACCACAATAGACACGGCCGACGGAATCCGTCGTTATCGGACGAATCCGAGCGCGCCTATGCAGCTGCTCCCCGCCGGCCGGTGACCACCTCCGCATAATGCTTTAGCCTCGCTTCTCGTTCAGACGGAGCGCTTTTCGCGATCTCGTCTATGATGGCGCTTCCGATGACCGCAGCGTCCGCTATACGGGCCACAGCCTGGAAATGCTTAGGCTGAGATATACCAAATCCTACCGCGATTGGCAAGCTGACGCGCTTCCTGACGCGCTCGACGAAGCTGGTCAATTCTTGCGACAACTCGTCACGGGCGCCGGTCACGCCGGTGATACTTACGCAGTACACGAATCCAGACGCGCGCTCGGCCACCGCCGTTATGCGCTCGTCCGTGCTGGTCGGCGCAAGAAGGTAGATCAGGCGCAGGTTATGTCGGGTGCAGGCTTCGTGTAGGGGGCCGGACTCTTCAGGCGGCAGGTCGACGGCGATCATGCCGTCGCCGCCCGCCTCCGCGAGGTCACGGGCGAACTCCTCCAGCCCGTAGGCGAGCGTCGGGTTGTAGTAGCCCATCGGAATTAGAGGCGCCGTCACGCCCGAGGCCCGGAGCGTGCGGATCACCTCCAGGCACGTAGATGTCGTTACGCCTTGCTCCAACGCGTGTTGCGAGGCGGCCTGGATCGTCGGACCTTCCGCCAGGGGGTCGGAGAACGGGATGCCCAGCTCGACGATGTCCGCGCCGCCTTCGATCAGCGCCGGCACAAGCCGCAGCGTCGCCTCGACGTCCGGGTAACCGACGGTGAGGAAGGCCACGAACGCCGTCCGCCCGTCGCGCTTCAGGCGGGCGAACGTCTCTTCGATCCGGCCGGGCTCGCTCATCGGGAGGCCAGCACGGCGATCATCTGGATCAGGTTGAACAAGAAGTGCGCCGCCATCGACGTGTAGAGCGACCGGGAGTAGTGGTACGCCCAGGCGAACATGATGCCGATGCCGATGATCGGCGGGACGACGTAGAAGTAGCCAGCGTTGGCCAGGTGCGCCGCTCCGAACAACAGACCGCTGCCAATGGCGCCCCAGATCCATCCCCAGCGCCGCGTCAGCCCGCCGTAGACGAAGCCGCGGAAGAACACCTCCTCCACGAAAGGGGCCATGACGGTCGTGAGGATAAGCGCGATAGTTAGCGGGACGATGTTGTCGTAGACGGCGTCCGGCAGGTCCGTATCCGGTTCGATGCCAACGGCGGAGAGAGCGACGCTGTAGACGATCACGATCGCCATCGCCCCGCCCACCAGCGTGAACGGAAGCCACGGCCAGCCCCTCTCCGGCTTGCGGAAGCCCAACGCTCGGAAGTCCAGCTTGTACTTTCGTACCCCGAACCACCACGCCGTCCCGAGCGCCGAGACCTGGAACAGCGCGCTGACGATAAGGACGACGGAAAGCGCGGTGGGGTCCTTGTCGATCTGATCCGACGAGCCCGCGATCTGAGCCGCCACAACGTAGATCGGGATCGAGGCCACGATGACGATCGCGATGATGACGGCGATCGCTTTCCCGATATCCGAGAGCCCCCACAGAGGCGCGTCAGTTGCCCTCGGCGGTTCCGGCTCAAACGTGGGCATCTCTGCCACAGCCGTCGGCGCGCTCACGGCTGAGGCACGGCGCTCGTCATAAGAGCGGCGCTCGGCCGGGTCACCGAGGATGCGGTAGGCGGCCTGGATCTCGCGCAGGCGGGCTTCGGGGGCAGCGTCACGCGGGTATGCGGCCCAATGGCGGCGGTACGCCTCGTCGATCTGTTCCTGGCCCGCCGAAGAGTCGACTTCTAGTATGCGATAGGGGTCGAAATCGGTCGCCATCGCACTTAATCGTAACAGGGGTTCGCGTTGACCGCCTCGGCGGGGCGATGCTATGGTTTAATGTGCGATTTGCGCCGCGGCGGACAAGCAGCCACGCGCGGGTAAACATATGGTGGGCGTAGTGTAGCGGTTAACACGTCAGGTTGTGGCCCTGAAGATCGTGGGTTCAAATCCCATCGTCCACCCCAGACGTCAGCGACAGCGGCGCAGACAGGCGCCGCTTTTTGTTGCCCCGCGGCCCCCGCCACGCCGGGGAAATGGGAACTGGGAACTTGGAACAAGGGGGTGGATGGCCAGCCTCGGTTTTTTCCTCCTCGCTACGTCAGCTGCCCGATCAGGATCGTCGCGAAGCCGAGGAGGAAAAGGAAGCCGAGCATGTCCGTGAACGTCGTGAGGAAGACGCCCGAGGCGATCGCCGGGTCGATCTTCAGCGCACGCATGCCGAGGGGGATGAACGTGCCCATCAGCCCGGCGACGAGCATGTTCAGCAGCATCGCCCCGCCGACGACGAGCCCCCACGCCCACTCGCCCTTCCAGGCGTAGGCCGCGATTCCGACGATCAGCCCGAACAGCACTCCCCGGATCAGCCCGAGCAGGAACTCCTTCAGCAGAATCGCGCGCGCGTCACGCGGCTCGATCTCGCCCAGAGCTATACCGCGCACGATGATCGTGACCGTTTGCGTGCCGGCGTTTCCACCCTGGCCGGCAACGATTGGCATGAACACGGCGAGTGCGGCGGCCTTGGCGATCGTCCCCTCGAAGATCGCGACCATACCTCCGGCCGCGAAGGCGGTCACGAGGTTCACGAGCAGCCAGGGGATGCGCTTCCGTGCAGAGACCATGACCGGCGCGTAGATACTATCGTCGCCGGGGAGGCCGGCCATGCGATACATGTCCTCGGTCGCCTCCTCCTGGATAACGTCGATGATGTCGTCGGCCGTGATGATGCCGCTCAGCACGCCCGTCTCCGGATCGACCACCGGCAGGGAGCGCAGACGGTAGTGCTGGAGGAGCCGCGCCGCCTCCTCCTGGTCCGTGTGTGGCGCTACGGAGACCACGTCGGTCACCATGACGTCTGCCAGCCGCGTCCCCGGGTCAGACACCACGAGCTGCCGCAGGTTCACCACGCCCTGCAGCCGGTTCTGCCGGTCCAGCACGTAGAGGTAGTACGCCTCCTCCGCCAGCGGTTTTGTCGAGCGCAGGAAAGACAGCGCTTCGGCCACTGTCATGTCCTTGTGCAACGCCAGGTAGCCGCGCGTCATGATGCCGCCGGCCGTCTCGTCGGAGTGCTGGAGTAGTGGCAGGATGTCCGACGCCGTGCTCATCTTGGCCAGAGTCGCGGCAGCTTCGGACGGCGCCATCTCGTGCAGGATGTCGACGGCGATGTCGTTCTCCGTACGGTCGAGGATCTGGGCGAGCGTCCCGCGCGGCATCTTCTCGGTGACTTCCTTGCGGAGGTCCTCGTCCATGTGCTCGAGGAGTCCCGCCACGCTGTCCGCGTCAAGAAGGGAGAGCATCGCCTGGCGCTCGTCCTCGTCCAGGCGGTCGAAGAGATCGGCCTGGTCCGCCGGGTGCAGCGTCGCCAGCGCCTCACGCGCGGCTTCTACGTCATCGCTGTGCAGCAGATCACGCAGGCTGTCTTCAACGGCGGCAGCGTCTTGCTCAGTGGTCATAGTTAGCCCCGAAACGAACGAAAATTGGTGGCAGCGCGCGCCGAACCCACCTTAACGGGGCACGCTGGGCCGGTCAAACCGGGCGCTTCTGGGCCGTTGTGCCGCGGAGATTGTGTGCGATTGGTCCACCCGATAGCGAAGAGAGGACGTTTGGCTCGGGCTTCTACTCCCGCAGCCGGTAGACGTCGGCGTAGTAGATCTTGCCTACATACTCGTAGCGCTCAGTGATGAACGCGCGCAACCCCGATGCATCGTATTTCCCGGGCTCCCACGGATCGTTTCGCGCCGAATCGATGATGTATTTCGGGGGATCGGCGCGCAGTTCACGCTCAGCCTGCACTACGTAGTCCGAGTCCGTGACGAACGGCCGGTCCAGGATGAACTTGGTGGGCGACTCGCGGTCTGCGTAGAAATAGAGCTCCGTCTGAAAGCCGAGGTTGTAGATCCGATCGTCGTCGGTGGTGTTCTGCCGGATGAATTCGCCAAGCCGCGGGGAATCCACTTCGAACAGGGTGAGCTCATTGTCTGGATGCTTGGCGATGTGCGGCGCCTCCGGCGACGCACGACCATAGACGTCCGCCGAGAAGAAGAGCGCCGATCCGGCACAGAAGACAAGCACCGCCACCCACGCCAGATACACTCGATTGGATTGTCTCCACATGTCGCGTAGATAGACGAGGCCCGCCGGCACGAGGAGCGCCATTCCGGGCAGCATTTGAACAAAATAGTGCGGGAAGAAGCGGCCGACCACTATGATCCCCGCGTAACTCGCGATGAGCCAACCGGCAATCAGCCAATGCTCGCCGGACTGAGCGTTCTTGCGCGCGCGCAATACGGCGAGGATTGAAAGACCCACCCACGGTCCGGCGAAGAAGGTCAGAAGGAGCGTCCGGGAAACCGCGCCGAAGACACGCCCAACCGCTGAGCCATCGCTTACGTACCGAAGCGTGTAGACAACACCGGCACTCCAGAAATCGTCGAATGTCCCGGAGATAACGAAGGGCAGCAACGCCAAAATGCCAACGAAGACGGCGCCAGCCACGAGCAATAGGACTTCGCCAGTTGCCTTGCGCACCGTCACGCGCGAGTAGGACCGAGCGTGGAAGACGATTAGAAATGCAAACGGAAAAAGCGCGGTTTCTTTCGTGACTACCGCCAGGCCGTTCAAGGCGCCAGCCAGCAGATACCAGCCGCCACCTCGCCTGCGGGCCATGGTGTAAGTAACCAGTCCTGCTGTCATCGGCAGCACAAGGAAATATTCTGTGTTCGCGTTGGAATCCAGGCGGGCGATCCCCATCGAGAGTGCGAACGCCAGCGCGGCGACCAGGCCGGCCCGAACTGACCACACCAACTTGCCTTCGACGTAGACCAGCAGTGTCGTGACTGACAAGAGAAGTGCTACGAGGAGCCGCGGCGCCCAGACGTGCTCCCCGAAGAGGAGAAAGCTGAGCGCGTACCACGCGAACACAGCCGGTGGCTTGTTGTCGAACGCGTCGCGGTACGGCAAGCCTCCGTGCAAGAGCAACCGGCCGACGTAGGCGTACAGTCCCTCATCGTTTTGGAACGGCTCCGTGAGGAACGGGAGGTAGAGCACGATAGGGAGAAGGCAGATAAGTCCGAGAGCGGCCCATCGATTGGTGCGCTGCATCAGACTAACTCCAGACGCGTTTTGGACTGAGGTGGTAATTCAGGCTCGTGTTTCTTCACGTATGAAGCCTACTCTCGCTACTTTGTGAACGCGTTGGGCTGTCAGATAGTTGGGTCCCATTCGGCCACGCCTTCGGGGGGACGCTGACACAGCGTCCGTCGGCCTGACGGAGAGAAGCTGGGCCGATGCTATACTCGGTTTACGGTGCCCCGGTAGCTCAATTGGACAGAGCGTCTGACTTCGGATCAGAAGGTTCCGGGTTCGAGTCCTGGCCGGGGCGCCAGATACAAAATCGGACTGACGGACCGCCGCTTTGGCGGTCTCTTTGCGAGTGTCAGAAGCCCTCGTCGTATCTGTGACCGCGAGTTCCTGACAAATTCAAGATACGAATTCGGAGCATCTGACCAGTAGTCAGAAGGGCACGCGGCTGATTCGCGACCTTGGTTGTACAATTCGCGCCATGGAGCACAAAGATCCGCTACGCCAAGAGCGCCGACGGCACGCGTATCGCCTACGCGGTTGAGGCAGGCACGCCGCCGGCGATCCTCCTCATCTGGGGCTGGCCTCAGACGATCGGCGCTCCCGCATACACACGGGTCGCGCCGGGGCGGGCCGTCGTGCACTTCGACCGGCGAGGCATGGGTGCCTCTTCGCGTGACGTCCAGGACATTTCCATCGAGCGTCAGGTTGAGGACGTAGCGTCGATCGTAACAGCTCTCGGCGACCAACCAGTCGATATCCGCGCGAACTGGGATGGCACACCAATCGCAATCGCATTTGCGGCGGCGCAACCGGAGTGCGTGGAGCGCATGGCGCTCCTGGATCCGTACATACGGGGGTCTTCCGTGACCGCCGCCGACGCGCTTCGCGCTTTGATGGATCTCGCCCGCAACAACTGGCCGATGCTGCGACGGTCGATGGGTTCTATGATACCCGGCCGTGATGCGGCTGCATGGTCGGAGGCGCTGCGGCGCGCCGTTTCACCCGATATGGCAGCGCGCTATCTGGAGCAGTACGGCGCGGTGGACGTTTCGAGCCAGATCGAGCGCGTCCAGGCGCCCACCCTCGTCGTCTATCAATCCGGGAACGGGGCAGTACCTCGGCGTGCTGTACAAGAGACAGCATCGCGTCTTCAACACTGTGAATTCGTCGAGGTCGCGTCGATGGAGGCAATCGCAGAACCGGTAAATCGGTTCTTCGATCGTGGTGCGCCGCTAGTCGCGTCGGTCGCCGACCCAGTGGACGATGCGATGGCGAGACCTTCCGCCTTCCGCGCGGTCCTCTTCACCGATCTCGTCGGCCACACGGAAATGATGTCGCGGCTCGGCGACACGAAGGGCCGCGATGTGCTGCGCGAGCACGAGCGCATCACC
>JBGPBZ010000018.1:0-28543 GCA_041481535.1 Dehalococcoidia bacterium
CGTTGGGAAGATCTTGCCGGGATTGAAGCCTTTGTCAGCGCCGAACGCGTGCTTCAGGCGCCCTATCACTTCCAGGTCGTCTTCTGAGAAGATCCAGGACATGTAGTTGCGCTTCTCGTAGCCGACGCCGTGCTCGCCGGTGATCGTACCGCCGGCGTCGGTGCAGAGCCGCATCAGCTCTTCCCCGAGCTCCAGCACACGCTCTGTCGCGCCTGGCACACGCTCGTCGAACATAATGTTTGGGTGCAGGTTGCCGTCGCCGGCGTGAAAGACGTTGGCGACGGGAAGACCAGCGCGCTCGCAGGCCGCGTACACGCCGTCCAGCACCTCGGGCATGCGGGTGCGCGGGACGACGCCGTCGAGGATGTAGTACGACGGCGCTAGCCTCCCCAGCGCGCCCAGCGCGGCTTTGCGGCCCGTCCACAGCCGGTCCCGTTCTTCTTGCGAGTGGCCGGCGCGCACCTCGCGGGCCCCGAACTTCTCGCAGACCGTGGTGACGGCGGCGCACTCCTCCTCCGTCTCCTCACGCAGCCCTTCGACTTCGATGAGCAGGGCGGCGCCGGCGTCCGGCGGATACCCGCAGTGCGCGAACTCCTCCACGGCCTGCATCGTGTTGCGGTCGATCATCTCCAGAGCTGCCGGAAGTATGCCCGCGGCGATGATGGCGGACACGGCACGCGACGCGTCCGGCACCTCGTCGAAGATCGCGAGCAGCGTGACGGTGGACTCCGCTTTCGGTAGGAGCTTCACGGTGACTTTCGTGACGATCGCCAGCGTTCCCTCGGAGCCAACGACAATGCCCGGCAGGTCATACCCCGGCTGATCGAGCGCCGCTCCGCCGACCTCGACGATCTCGCCGCCGGCCGTCACGAACTCGAGGGCGAGTACGTGGTTCACGGTGGAACCGTAGCGGAGACAGTGCGGGCCTCCGGCGTTCTCCGCCACGTTCCCGCCGATGCTGCAAGCGCGCTGGCTGGACGGATCGGGCGCGTAGTAGAGGCCAAAGGGCGCCGCCGCCTTCGAAATGTCCAGATTGATCACGCCCGGCTGTACTACCGCGAGCCGGTTCTCTGCGTCGAGTTCGAGGATGCGGTTCATACGCGTCGTGACGATGACGACGCCGCCTTCGCACGGGATCGCCCCTCCGGAAATGCCGGTACCAGACCCGCGCGCCGTCACCGGTAAGCCGTGCTTTCTCGTGATCCGGACCGCCGCCGCCAGCTCTTCAGTCGTTGCCGGGAGCACCACCGCTTCGGGCAGAGAACGGTCGATTGTGGCGTCATATTCGTAGACGAGCAGGTCTTCGGGGGCGTTCAGTACCCAGCGCTTGCCGATCGCCCGCTGCAGCTCCTGAATGAGGTTTCGGCCAGTCATGGCCGAAGTCTAGCACGCGCTCCGGGCGCGATTTGCTCAAGAGAATGGGCCGCTTTTGGTATCTCGCTGGCAGCTTAGCGCGTTATCGGGTAATAAGAGACCTACATATACGTCTCACTATTCGAAGGGCATAGAGGTGGCGAACGTCCAGGGCACGGCGAAACTAAAGGGGCAGATGGGGCCCCGGCTGCTCTTTGTCTTCGGCGTCGGCATCGCCGCCGTTACCGTAGGCCTGCTCGCCGGTTCGTTGACGCTGATCGCCCTCGATGGCAACCCCGGCCCGAGCTCGAGCGCGGACGCTGCCCCTGTCTCACCGACCCCGACCAGCCATGCATCGGTAACGACTACGCCCACAGCGCCGGTAGTTGCGACGGCGCCGGCGAGGCCAACGCCCTCCGTCACCGCTGAGCCCGGCACAGGCGGCGACCAGCCCACCGGGCCGCTCCCGCCCACGGCCGGTGACATCGCGGAGAACGTCGGCGTTTCGGCGGAGATGCTGGGCTTGAAGGATGATCTCGCTGCGACGATTTCGGACTATACGGCGAGGACTGGAACAGACGTCGGACTCGCCGTCACGGATCTCCAGACCGGCGAAACGATTTCGATCAATGGCAACGTTTTGCACAAGACCGGCTGCGTGATCAACTTGTTCGCGCTGTTCGCCGCCGTGGACGAGTTCCAGGCGGGCGCCGCGAGTCCGTCCGGCCTCGAGTATAGCATCAAGAAGGGAATTGGCGGCAGTTACCCGCCCGAGGTAAAGAATTTCCTGCAGGCGATCTATGGCTACTATCCAGACGGCGTTCAGCATGCGCGCGATCTGATGACCAGCTGGGGGATGAAGACGGGCTGGTACGACCACATCCCCTACTACGGCGGCGAGAACCCTCCGCCGAACATCCTGACCCCGCTCGAGCTGAACCGCATCTTCTCGCAGCTCTGGAACGGCCAGCTCTTCAACCAGCAGTGGACGAACTACACGATCTCCGTCCTGCGCGACAGCTACGCGTACGTCAACTACATACTTCCGAAGTACCTGCCCTGGTACGTAACGGTCGGCCACAAGATCGGCTACTACTGGGACTACGACGGCTGGGTGAACAACGACGTCGGTATCGTCTCCTGGCCCAGCGCCGACGGTTCAACGAAGGCCTACGCGATCTCCTACTTCTCGCAGTACGCCCCGTCCGAGGCGGCGGGCTACACGTTCGGCCAGACACTTTCGCTCGACGCCTACAACTTCATGGCCGGCCGGTACGGCGTCTATACGCCGCCGACGGAACCGCCGACACCAGAACCGACAGCAGAGCCGACGCCTGCGCCGACAGCCCAGCCGACGCCTTCGCCGATCCCGACGCAGCCTCCAACCGCGTCGCCGACTCCGCGACCCCCGACGCCCTCGGCAACACCAATGCCGACGAGCTCGCCGTCGCCGAGTCATTCGCCAACGCCGACGCACTCGTAATTCCCTCGCACGTCTAACTGTCGGGCGCAGGTCTGCGCTACAATCCTCCCGAATGTTCGCCACGGACATTACGGAGGTTTTCGCGTGAAGTTCGGAGTGCACTTGCCCCATATCGGTCCCTTCAGCGACGGCGCTTCGATGATGCGTTTCGCCCGCGCCGTTGAAGACCTCGGCTACGATTCAGTCTGGGGCAGCGATCACATCATCTTTCCGACGAGCGTCGCATCCAAATACCCCTACAACGAGACGGGCGACTTCCCGGTGCCGGGATCCGTTCCCTGGGTCGAGGAGTTGACTGCGCTGGCCTTTGTTGCTGGCGCGACGTCGAAGGTGCGGTTAGGCACGAGCATCGTTGTCCTGCCATATCGCAACCCGGTGCTGAACGCGAAGACGCTTGCCTCGATCGACGCGCTTTCAGGAGGGCGATTGATCTGCGGCGTGGGCGCTGGCTGGATGGCCGAAGAGGCGGAGGCGATGGGCATGCCCTTCGACGACCGCGGCGTGCGCACTGACGAGCACATCGAGATCCTGAAAGCGATCTGGACCGAGGCCGAGATCTCGTACAACGGGAAGCATTACCAGATCCCGCCGTCGCGAATTCAGCCTGCGCCCGTGCAGAAACCGCACCCGCCGATCTGGGTCGGTGGCCACGAACTCCCTGCGTTGCGCCGCGCGGCAAAGTACGGCGACGGCTGGCACGCTTATCGCCTCCGCGTCGACGAAGTGGCCGAGAAGTCCGCGTACATCCGCGAGAAAGCGCAGGAGTTCGGCCGGGACGCGAACTCGATGGTGATCTCAGTACGAGCGCCGCTAGTCTTCGCTGATTCATCCATCGGGGTTGACCGCGCCCTCTCAGGCACCGATGACGACGTCAAGAAGCAGCTGAAAGCCTATGCCGACGTTGGCGTCGAATACTTCGTCTTCGAACCGCCGCTGATGGAGGGCATCGACCGCTCGATCGTAGTCTGTGAGCGCTTCGCAACCAAGATTACGCCCGAGTTCGCCGGTTAGTCCTGAGCCCAATCCTTAGCGCGCTCTACGGCACGAAGCCAGCCGGCGTATAGCTCTTCGCGCTGGTCAGCCAGCATCTTTGGCGTGAAGCGGCGCTCTTCGCGCCAGTTGTGGGTGACGTCTTCGCGGTCTTTCCAGAAGCCGGTCGCGAGGCCCGCAAGATAGGCGGCTCCGAGCGCCGTCGTCTCCAGGCACTCCGGGCGCACGACGTCTCGTCCGAGGATGTCGGCCTGCGTTTGCAGAAGGAAGTTGTTCGCCGCTGCGCCACCGTCGACTCGCAGTTCGCTCAGGTGGACGCCGGAGTCGCGCTCCATCGCCTCGACGACGTCGCGCACCTGATAAGCGATCGCTTCCAGCGTGGCGCGGGTGATGTGCGCCTTGCCAGCGCCTCGCGTTAGGCCGACGATCGCCCCGCGCGCGTGCGGGTCCCAGTGCGGCGCCCCGAGACCAACAAACGCCGGCACGACGTAAACCCCCGCCGAGTCCGGCACGCTCGTCGCCAGTTTCTCGCTGTCCGCGGCGTTCGCGAAGAAGCCGAGGTCATCCCGCAGCCACTGGATCGCTGCGCCCGCCACGAATACAGAGCCTTCCAGCGCGTAGGTGACTTCGTCGCCTGATTTGCCGTGCGTCCCCCAGGCCAGCGTTGTTAGCAGCGATTGAGATCGCGGTGGCTTGTCGCCGGTGTTCATCAGCAGGAACGCGCCAGTGCCGTACGTGTTCTTCGCCATGCCCGGCGCGAAGCACGCCTGACCGTAGAGTGCCGCTTGCTGGTCCCCGGCGACGCCCGCCACCGGCGTCGATCGGCCGAGAAGCGACGTTTCGCCAAAGATCCCGCTCGACGCCTGCACCACCGGCAGCAGCGACGCCGGGACATCCAGCGCTGAGAGTAGCTCGCTGTCCCAGCGTAGATCGAAGACGTTGTACATCAGTGTCCGCGAGGCGTTCGAGTAGTCCGTCGCGTGCACGCCGCAGAGCTTGTACAGCAGCCACGTGTCCACCGTCCCGAACATCAGCTCGCCCTTCTCCGCCCGTTTGCGTGCGTCTGGCACGTTGTCCAGCAGCCACTTCGCCTTCGTTCCGGAGAAGTACGGGTCGAGCAGTAGCCCTGTGCGCTCACGGAACTTCGGCTCGAGGCCGGCGGCGCGCATCTCGTCGCAAATCGCCGCCGTTCGCCTGTCCTGCCAGACGATCGCGTTCGAGATCGGCTTGCCGTCGCGGTCCCAGACGATCGTCGTCTCGCGCTGGTTGCTGATGCCGATCGCCGCCACCTGCCCCGCCGTCGCGCCGATCTTGTTGAGGGCATCGCGGGCCACGTACGACTGCGTCTGCCAGATGTCGTCCGCGCTTTGCTCTACCCAGCCCGGCTGCGGGTACGAGATAGGGTACTCCTGCTGCGAGACCGAGACGATGTTTCCGCCGCGATCAAACAAAATCGCCCGCGAGGAGGACGTCCCCTGGTCCAGCGCAAGTATGACGTCGGCCATGGGTGATATAGTGCGGAACCGAAACGGAGGACGCAATGGCTAATAACAAACGCAAGTACTGGAGCATCGTGACGCCGATGTCGGCGCCTGCCATCGCCGCGCAGGCGAAGGCGCTGGAGGCGGCTGGCCTGGAGGGGCTGTTCGCGCCGCAGGTATACGGGCCGCCGTTCGTACCGCTTGCCGCCGCCGCTGCGGTGACGAGCCGCATCCAGCTAGCGACGGGGATCGCCATCGCCTTCGTGCGCAGTCCCGTGGAGACCGCGATGGCGGCGATGGACCTCGACCGTATCAGCGACGGGCGCTTCACCCTCGGCCTCGGCACCAGCGTTCGTTCCTGGAGCGAGGGGATGTTCGGCGGCACGTACGGCAAGCCGCTCGAGAACATGCGCGAAGTCGTCGAGATCGTGCGCCTGGTGAACCGCGACGCACATACCGGCAAGCTGACCCGTTACGACGGCAAATACTACAAGCTCGACTTCAGCGAGATGCAGCCGACCGCGCCGCCGCTACGCACGGACATCCCGATCTGGATCGCCGCCCTGCGCGGCCCGCTCGTCAGCCTCGCCGCCGAGATCGGGGACGGCGTGCTCGGCCACTACATCTGGTCGATCGAATGGCTGCGCGATAAGATTCCGGCTTACCTCAAGCGCGGGCTCGACCGGGGCGGGAAGCAGCGCTCCGACGTTCACTTCAACGCCTGGCTCGCCGTCGCCATCAACAACAACCGCGCAGAAGCGATTGACGACGCGCGCCCCACGGTCGCCTTCTACGCGGGCATCGAGCAGTACGAGCCGTTCTTCGCCGCCCACGGCTTCGGCGACGTCGCGAAGCGCCTGCAAGAAGGCGTGAAGAAGGGAGACTACCTCGGCGTTGCCAGGCTCGTCCCGGACGAGATGGCGCAGATGTTTGTCGTCTGCGGCACCGCCGACGAAGTGCGAAAGCGCATCGAGCCCGCCTGGGATGTCGTCGACTCGATGACGCTGGCCCCGCCCGTCTACGGCCTGGAGCCAGGCAAGATCCTCTCCTACGCGGGCGCCATAGCCGCGACGTTCTACTGACCGCGCGCAAGCAAAACGGGGAGCGAGACGAATCCCGCCCCCCGTTCTATGGCTTAGTTCGTTCCGCTAGTTCTCTTCATCCTCCGAGAGGACTCGCAGGCCGAAGCCGGAACCGATCGCCAGGACCGACAGGCCCAGCAGGAGCAGCAGCCAGTTCGTGCCAGAGGACTGGTACGGCTGGCCACCCGTGGTTGGCAGCTTGGCCGGAGTCGCCGTTGGATGCGGGGTTGAGGTTACCGGCAGCGTTGTCGGCGTCGGCGAGTTCGTCGGTGGAACAGGCGTTGCCGTTGGTGTCGGCGATGGAGTTGGCGTTGCCGAAGGACTCGGCGTCTGCGTGCCGGGGTTCTCTGTCGGAGTTGGCGACGGACTATTGGTCGGCGTCGGCGTCGGTGTCGGTGACGGAGTTGGTGTCGGCGACGGCGACGGGGAAGGAGACTCCGTAACCGGCTCGGTCGGTGTCGGCGACGGAGTCGGAGTCGGAGTGGGAGTTGGCGTTGGAGACGGCGTCGGAGATGGCGTGTCAGTGACCGGTTCAGTCGGCGTAGGGCTCGGTGTCGGCGACGGAGTCGGGCTCGGCGTGGGTGACGGAGTCGGGCTCGGCGTCGGCGACGGAGTCGGGCTTGGTGTCGGCGACGGAGTCGGGCTCGGCGTCGGCGACGGAGTCGGGCTCGGCGTCGGCGATGGAGTCGGGCTCGGCGTCGGCGATGGAGTCGGAGTGGGACTCGGCGTCGGCTGGCACGTCGGCGAAGGCGAGTTCGTGACGTATGGCGTGTGCGTAGGAGTGGTTGTTGGTGTGTGCAACCACGCGACGTCGACGTTGTCAGTTGCAACCACGCAGGTCGGCGTTGGCGTCGTGCAGTGGGTCGGTGCGGACGGTGACGTCACGGAGACCTGCGAAGGAAGACCGTTTGCCGTGCCGCCCTGCTGCCACTGACCGTTGCTGTAGAAGTACTGCGTGATCGTCCCCGTCCAGTTCTGCGCGCCCGGGTTGAAGATGGGGTTCGAGTAATCGAAGATCGTCCAGCCATCGTCAACGCCGACCCAGAGGAAGTTGAAGTTCGGGTCGCCGATTGCGGCCGGCTTGGAGCCACCGTACGAGTTGTAGGTGATGACACCCGCACTACCGGCGGGTGTCCCGCCGTCTGCACTATCGTCAGGCGCCGGATCGCCGTTGGAGTTCGACCAGCTCGGGACGTACCCATCTCCATTGATCACGACGTTCGAGATCAGGATCAAGCGCCGCCCGGTACCGCCGACGTACGAGGCGTCAGCGGTCACGCCGTTGCAGGTGGCGTCGGTGTTGTATGTCGGGTGGTGCGCGAGGGCGCCGGTAAGCCCCCAGACGAACGCCGCGATTACAGCCGCTATCACCACAGCCGCCACGGCAAGCGCCGAGATCGGCCTGTCGAAGAGCGGGACTGCCACGGCCTGTGGCTCCTCGTTGTGATCAGTCATAAAGGTTCCTCCACCCATATCTGGATTGCCCTGGCGGGCTGTTGGACTTCTATCCAGTCCTACATAAGTAAAGAAATCGTCAACGAGATTCGTTACACAAAACCGAGTTAAGGCGCCGAATACCTCTTGCGCGACTGATAGCATGATCTGTAATGGCCCTTCGATTTCTCGAAAGTGAGCTGCGCCGGTTGTTGTCGGAACGTGGCCGCGACGACCTTACGGAAGCGGGTGTCATCGGCCTCACAGACGACGGTGGGACGATCTACGTTCACCTGCTCCCGCGCCCCGGCTGGCCGCACCGCGCGCCGGGCCGCGCCTACGTCCTGGCCTGGGAAGACTACGCGCCGCCTGGCTCCGATTCGATGTACTGCTACCGCTGGCTGATGAGCGAGGCGAAGAGATCGCTGCGCGAGAACGCCGACGGAGTGATCCGCTGGCTGGAGGGCAAGTGATCACCGTCAAAGCGACGAAAGACCACGCGCCAGGCGAGCGAGTTAGCTTCCGCGCGAAGGTGCTGCGGTTGTGGGAAGTCGGTGGCCTGAAGATGTCCCTCGTCGGCGACTCGACAGGCCTCACGCGCATCGAGATATGTGACGCGGCGGTCGAGCTTGGCCAATCGTACGAGTTCCGCAACGCCACCGTGCGCCAGTACCCCGGCGGCTGGACCAGCGTCTCGATCTCAGACGGCGGCAGCGCCCTCGAAAGCGACGACGTTCCCGTCCCGCAAGACGAGGCTTACATCGAGCGGACATACAAGATCCTGGCGGGGATCCAGCGCAAGAAGGGCCGTCGCGAAGGCCGCCTGCCCGCCTGGCAGCACCCATCGAAGGAGGACGCCTCGTGACGATCAAGGTCCGCAAGGCCGACACGATATACCGCAAGCAGGGTGGCTGGTTCGACGCGCGCTGGCACTTCTCGTTCGACGACTACCACGATCCCGAGTACATGGCCTTCGGCACGATGCGCGTCTTCAACGACGACCGCTTGATCGAAGGCGCCGTCTGGCCCATGCACCCCCACCGCGATGTCGAGGGCCTCACCTACGTCGCGGAAGGCACGTTCAAGCACGAAGACAACCTGGGCAACGGCGGCGTCCTCCCGGCCGGCTCCGTTCAGCGCATGACGCTCGGCTCCGGCGCCTACCACTCCGAGCAAAACGGCTCGGAGACGGAGCCGATGCGCTTCATCCAGGTCTGGATCATGCCCCGCGAGCGCGGCCTCCCGCCCAGCGTTGAGCAGAAAGCACTCGGCCTCGAAGACCGCCGCAACCGTTTTCTTCGCGCGATCGGCCCGGACCGCGATGGTGGCAGCATCCTCGTCCACAACGACGCCGCGATGTACATCTCCCACCTCGATGCCGGCAAATCAGTCGAGCACGACTTCCGCCCGAACTTCGGTGGCTACCTCTACGTCCTCTTCGGCGCCATCTCTCTCAACGGCCATCCCCTCGCCAACGGCGACGCTGCCATGATCTGGGACGAGCCGCGTATCGCCATAGAGGCGCTGGAGACGGCCGAGTTGCTGATGATGGAAGTCCAGGTGCTGGCATGATTCGCCGTGGGCTGAGAGCTATCTCTTCTCGTCCACGATGTTCGCCTTAATCATCGCTACGAGCTCCGGCGTCTCCTCGTTGAAGCCGTGCTCCTTGGCGTGGATCTTCGCGTTCTTCAGCACTTCCTCTTCGGTCTCGCCGCGCACGATGTGACCGCAACCGCTCGCCGGGTTTACTTTCCCGCAGTCGATCATCTTTCCCATGAGATACCTCCTTCTCTGCTGATTCCAGCGTATCAGTAGGCGGAGCTAGCTGGCCCCGGAGCACCGGTTGCAGTCTTCTAGCACTCAGCATTCGGCTGGAAAAGGCCCGCTGACTGCTGAAACCTGACCGCTGAGTGCTTACAATAGCCTCCGTACCCGGAGCCGCCCTTTGCTCGCAGAAAATACCCGCACCGCCCCCACCCTCGCCGATGCGTACGAGCATTGCCGCCGCATCGCGCTCGGCCACTATGAGAACTTTCCAGTCGTCTCCTGGCTCCTCCCCCGCGAATTGCGCCCGCACGTCTTCGCCCTCTACGCGTACTGCCGCGGTGTCGATGACCTTGGCGATGAGTCGGAAGGCGACCGGCTCGCTCTCCTCGATGAGTGGGAGGCAGAGCTCCGTTGCGCCTTCAATCGCACGCCGAGCGATCCGCGATTCGTCGCTCTCGCTGACACTATTCGCCGCTTCGACCTGCCGCCGGAGCCGTTCGAGCGCCTGATCGAGGCCAATCGGCGCGACCAGCGCATCTTCCGCTATGAGACGTTCGAAGAGCTGGTCGACTGCTGCTCATACTCCGCGAACCCGGTCGGCCGTCTCGTCCTGCGCATCTTTGGCTACGACTACGAAGCGCTCGATCAGCTCTCGGACTTCACCTGTACCGCCCTCCAGCTCGCCAACTTCTGGCAAGACGTCGCGCGCGACTTCATGGCCGGCCGCATCTACATCCCGCGGGAGGACATGGCCCGCTTCGACGTGAGCGAAGACGACATCGCCTCAAGCAACGTCACGCTGGCCTTCCGCCGCCTGATTCGCTTCGAGGTGCGCCGCACGCGCGAGTTCTTTGCCCGCGGCCTCCGGCTGTTAGATCACGTGGACGGACGTCTGCGCCTCGACCTGCGACTGTTCACGCTCGGCGGCCTCGCCGTGCTCGACGCCATCGAACACCAGCGATACGACGTGCTCAGCAGCCGACCGCGCGTTTCGAGCGGGACGAAGGCCTGGCTCGCCGTCCGCGGCCTGGCGCCGGTGCGAGTGAGGCTGGAGCGGTGAGAAACGGCCTCGACGCCGCATACGACTACTGCCAGGAGGTCACCCGCCGCGAAGCGAAGAACTTCTACTACGGCTTTATGCTGCTCCCCAACGGCCAGCGCCGCGCCATCTACTCCGCCTACGCCTTCGCCCGGGAGTGCGACGACATCGCCGACGCCGGCCTGCCGCCCAGTATCGCCGCTGGACAGCTGACGAAGTACCGACGCGACCTCGAAGCCGCGCTCGCCGGTCGTCCCGATGGTCCGGTATTCGAAGCGCTTCATCGCACCGTCGAGAAGTACGGCGTCCCGCACGGGTACTTCTTCGACCTGATCTCGGGCGTAGAGATGGACATCGCGAAGTCTCGCTACGAGACGTTCGACGAGCTGAAGACGTATTGCTACCACGTTGCGTCGGTCGTCGGCCTTATTTCGATCGAGATCTTTGGTTACGACGGCGGGGAGGAGGCGCGCGGCTACGCGGCCGATCTCGGGATCGCACTGCAGCTCACCAACATTCTGCGCGACATCGCGGAAGATGCCGAGCGCGGCCGCATCTACCTGCCGCTGGACGAGCTCGAGTGGTTCGGCTACAGCGAGGACGACCTCCTCGCCGGGCGCGCGACCCCGGAGTTCCGACGCCTGATCGCCTTCCAGGCCGATCGCGCCCGCCACTACTACGCGCAAGGCCGGCGGCTGCTCCGGCATCTTCCGGCGCGCGCCCGCGCCTGCGTCGGCGTCATGGCCGGGATCTACAGCAGCATCCTCGACGACATCGAGCGCGACCCCGGCGTCGTCTTCCGGCGGCGCGTAAGCCTGAGCGGGCGTCACAAACTGGCGCTAGCCGGCAAGGAGCTTGTGCGGAGCGTCGTTACTTGACGAGACCGACGGTCGCGATTGCCGGCGGGGGTATCGCCGGCCTCACAGCCGCCTGCGACCTCGCGGACGCAGGATACGCCGTCACGCTCTTCGAGAAGCGGCCTTTCCTCGGCGGACGTGCATACTCATATACCGACGCGTCGGGCGTCACCGTGGACAACGGGCAGCACGTCTTTCTCGGCTGCTGTACTGAATACGTCCGCTTACTTGAACGGCTCGGTGTGCGGGACGCCGTGCATCTGCAGAAGCGCTTCCGCGTGCCCGTCGTCGACAAGGTCTGGGGCGAGAGCGTTCTCTCGGCCGCGGACTTACCGCCACCTGCCCACCTGCTGCCGTCGCTGCTCCGCTTTCGCTCTCTCTCGCCGGGGGAGAAGGCGCTCGCCGGCTGGGCGCTCTCGCAGATCCAGCTAACCGACCGTTCCCGCCACCCTGAACTGGACGACATAACGTTTGAGGACTGGCTCCTCGCCCGAAAACAGTCGCCGCGGGCGATCCGCAGCCTCTGGAACCTGATCGTCCTGCCGACGCTGAACGGCGACATCTCACGCGTCTCCGCTGATCTCGCGCTGATGGTGTTCCAGGAGGGCTTTCTCCGCTCACGCCACGGCGCAAACGTCGGCTGGGCCAAGGTCGGCCTGACCGAACTGCTCGCCGGCGCCGCCCAGCGCTACATCGAAGAGCGCGGCGGCGAAGTGCGCATCAGCCAGGTCGTCCGAACCATCGAACTGGATGGCGGAGAGATCTCCCGTATAGTCACCGACTCCGGGTACGTCTCGGCCAATGCCTATGTCCTCGCGCTGCCGGTCGAATCCGTGCTTGAGACACTGCCAGAAGCGGTTGCCCGCGCCCCGTTCTTCTCCCGCATCGGGCGCATCCAGACCTCGCCCATCGTCAACGTGCACCTCTGGTACGACCGTCCGGTCTGGGATCGGGGCTTCGCGGCGTTCCTGAACACGCCCGTGCAGTGGGTTTTCAACAAATCTAAGCTCTGGCGCGAACCGGGGCCAGGCCAGTACCTCGACATCTCGCTATCCGGCGCCCGCGACTTCATCGACCTGCCATCAACCGAGATCCTGCACCTGTTCTCGAAGGAGATGTTGGCGCTGCTGCCGGAGACCCGGGGCGCGGAACTTGTGCGTTCGCTGGTCGTTAAACAACGTGACGCTACCTTCGATGCGGTGCCCGGCATCGGCCGCCTCAGGCCCACGCAGGTCACGCCATTGCGGAATCTCTTCCTGGCAGGGGATTGGACGCAGACCGGCTGGCCCGCGACGATGGAAAGCGCCGTTCGCAGCGGTCAGATGGCGGCGAAAGAAGTGATCCGCACGGCTGCCGCAAACCGTACTAACTTTGTGAAAAGTAGTGCAAAACCGTAACACGGATGTTAATCTAGCGTTCGGATAGTCGCTAAGGCGGCATGGACGCTACCAGAAACGGCGGCTATCCTTGACCAGAGGCAACATTAAGACCAGTGACAGTAAAGCGCAGTCAGCCGCCAGAATGAGCCTTCTCCCCGTTTCCGTGGCGGCGGCCCCGGCACCCGCACCCTCCATCGATCCCGCACCTTGTAAGGAGCGCGCCCGTGCTTAAGACCACCAGCGAACCCGCATCCGGGATTAAGGTCAACAGCCACACTCTCGTCTATCAGACGGAGCGTGGCCCCCAGTTCATCGACATTACGGACCAGGTATCCGAACTGGTTCAGGAATCTGGCATCGAGACGGGTTTCGCCGTGGTCTTCTCCAAGCACACCACCGCCGCGATCACCATTAACGAGAACGAGCCCGGCCTCCTCGCCGATCTCGAAGTGGTTCTGCACCGCATGCTTCCCCACGATCACGACTACGATCACAACACCTACCACCCGACCGACGACGGCGAAGTCCCCAACGGCCACTCCCATTGCCAGCACGTCTTCCTCGGCACCAGCGAGAACATCCCGATCGTCGCCGGCCGCCTGACCTTCGGGAAGTGGCAGCGCCTCTTCCTCGTCGAACTGGATCACGCACGCGAACGAGAGGTCGTCGTACAGCTCCTGGGTCAGTGACGTGCAGCCTCCCGCTGCTCTGAGCAGGCACCGGGAGCTTATCGAAGAACACCTCCGATCTCTGCTCAGCCGCCCTCATCCGCAGAAGCTGTACGGCATGCTGCGGTATCACCTCGGCTGGGAGGACGCGGGCGGCGCTCCGGCTGACAACGTCGGCAAGCGCCTGCGTCCCGCTCTCTGCCTCCTGGCCTGCGAAGCCGTCGGCGGCGATGTCGGAAAAGCTCTCCCCCTCGCCGCTGCCCTCGAGTTCGTCCACAACTTCTCGCTCATCCACGATGACGTCCAGGACCGCGATACCAAACGTCACGGCCGCGACACCGTCTGGTCGCTCTGGGGCGAGCCTCAGGCGATCAACGCCGGCGACGCGCTGCTGGCCATCGCGCACCTGTCCCTCGCTGAGTCTATTGAGGCGGGCCTTTCTGCCCAGACCGCCGTCCGGGCCGCAAGCCTCCTCTCCGAGCGCACGCTGGAGATGGTTGAGGGTCAGGTGATGGACATCGAGTTCGAATCCCGCCTCGACGTCAGCCTCGAAGAGTACGTCGCCATGATCTCCCGCAAGACTGGCGCCCTCTTCGACGCCTCGCTCGGGCTCGGCGCGCTGGCCGGAGGCGCCTCGCTATCAGACGTTGAGGCGCTGGGCCGCTGCGGTCGGGCGCTCGGCATCGCCTTCCAGGTGCGGGACGACATGCTCGGCGTCTGGGGAGCGGAGGAGCGCACAGGCAAGCCGGCCGCTTCCGACATCCGCCGCCGCAAGAAGTCGCTTCCCGCTGTATACGCCTTCGCCGGAGCCGACGCGGGGCAGCGCGAGGAGCTCTCGCGCGTGTACGGACGAGAAGGTTTATCAGATAAGGATGTGGAACGCACCCTTCGCATAATGGACGCACTGGGCGCACAAAGGTATTGTGCGAGTGTGGCGGCCGAGCATCGGGACGCCGCGCTGCGTGAGCTTGAGGGGGCTCATCTCGCCGGCGAAGGCGCCGATGCGTTGCGCCAGAGCGCTGCTTTTCTGCTTGAGCGCGACTATTAGGCAACCACGAGCCACCAGCAATTAGCCACGGAGGTACGGATGGCGGGCCGGCCGCTCGGTCTTTCCCTGAAGCTGGGATGGTATCTCTTCCGCCAGAAAGTCGCGGGCCGCACCCACTTCCCGCTCACGATGATCCTCGAGCCGCTCGAGGAGTGTAACCTCACCTGCACGGGCTGTGGCCGCATCCGGGAGTACGAGCCGATCATCGACCGCAAGATGACGGTGCGCCAGTGCCTCGATGCTGCGCGTGACTGTGGCGCGCCCGTCGTCTCGATCGCCGGCGGTGAGCCGCTGATGCACCCCAAGATCGGGAAGATCGTGCGCGGGATCATCCGGCAGGGGCGCTTCGTCTACCTCTGCACCAACGCTCTTCTCTACAAATCGGCGATGAAAGCGATCCCGCCACATCCCCGCTTCGCCTTCGTCGTGCACCTCGATGGACTGAAAGAGACCCACGACATCGCCGTCGAGCGTAAAGGCGTATATGACGTTGCGATCAAGGCGATCCAGGAGTTCCGCGAGGCCGGCTACCGCGTCTGCACGAACACCACACTCTTCAGCGGCAACCAGCCGGGGGAGTACCACCGCCTTTTCGCGATGCTGAACGACATGGGCGTCGAAGGGATGATGGTCTCGCCCGGCTTCCAGTACAAAGAAGTCGCCGAGCACGACATCTTCCTTCAGCGCGAAGAGGCGCGTACTTTCTTCCGCCGCATCTTCGAAGGTTGTCGCGAAGGCATCCGCTTTTACAACAACCCCCTCTACCTGGACTTCCTCACCGGCAGCCGCGAGTATGAGTGCACGCAGTGGAGCACGCCGACGTACACTCCCGCTGGCTGGCGCAAACCCTGCTATCTCATCGCCGACGAGCACGTCCAGACGTTCGGCGAGCTCATGCAGACCGACTGGAAGGCCTACGGCTTCGGCCGCGACCCGCGCTGCGACACCTGCATGATGCATTGCGGCTACGAAGGCGCGGCGATCCAGGACGCAATGTCTTCTCCGAAAGCGTTCGTGGAGCTGGCGATGCGAGCATCGCGGCCGGCGCCACGCGCTGCAGTGGGTGCGATCCGAGGCGAGTCGTGATCCTGATCTTCGCCGCGATGCAGACCGAGGTCAGCGCCTGCCTCAGCTGGCTGCGCGAGTACCGCGAGACGGACGTTTCAGGCTTCCCGGTGCTGGAGACAGAAGGGGCCGTCATCTGCCAGACCGGCCTCGGCCCCCGCGCGAAAGACGCCGCGGAGGCCGTGATCGCCCGCTATCCGTCCAGCGTTGTCCTGTCGATCGGTGTTGCTGGTGGCCTCTCGTCGAAGCTAGATTGCGGTGACGTCGTCATCTGCGAGCGCGTCGACCACGAATCGCACCGCAAGACGCGCGCCTGGAAAGCCGGCGTCCCCTGCGATCCGCGCCTCGTCTCAGCCGCACTCGCCGCTGCGAAGGGCATGGGGTTGTCTGCATCGAAAGGCACCTCGCTCACCGTCGACGAGCCGGCGTGGAGTGAGGACGATAAGTCCGCTCACCACGACTGGAAGAAGCACGATATCGTCGAAATGGAAAGCTTCTGGATTGGAGACGCCGCCACCCGCGCGGATGTGCCCTTCCTGGCGATCCGGACGGTCTCCGACGCCGCGGGACACGCTCTGCCCAACACGGGCGCCATGCAGCCGGACGGTTCCTTCGACCAGGAAGCTTTCCTCACGTACGTCCGTGAGCATCCAGAGGCGGCCGAACTGATCGCCCAGACAGCCGAGCGAGCGCGCCCGGCCTTCGGCAACCTGGCGATCGTCCTCGCGGCGTTCGTGCCACCGCTCATCGAGCACTTCGCAACGGGGGTTCGCTAGTGCTCGCCATCTTCGTCGGCGTCCGCGTGGAGCACAACGCCGCCAGCCGTCACATCGACGTCCTCGAACGCCTTACGCTCAGCGACGGGTACATCCTTTCGCGCGGAACTTTCCGCGAGAAGCCGCTGCTCATCTGCCGGACGGCGCTCGGTGAAGACCGCGTGAAGGGCATCGTCGACGAGATCATCCACCAGCACCCCGTCTCCGCAATCGTCTCGGCGCGCATGGCCAGCGGCATCCCGCGCGACCTCCGCATCGGCGACCTTGCATTTTGCCTGCAGACCAGACTCTATGACACAGAGCACGGCACTCTCCACGAACCAACCGGCGAAGTTGATCGTCGCCTCCTGGAGCTGGGCGGGCGCGCGGCGACTACGGCACACGTCCGGCACATGGTCGGCGACTGTCTGACGCTGTCGCCGCTCCGCCCGAAGCCGGTCCCGCGCGAGATGCTGCGCGATATGCCAAGCGTTGTGACCGTCGACACCGAAGGCTACTGGCTCGCCGAGGCCGCGTTCGAGCACGATATCCCGTTCCTCTCGGTGCGCGCGTCTCTCGCCGAGGTCTACGACGGCCTGCCCGAGGCGATCACGATGCTCGGCAAGCGCTCCTACGTGAGCACCTGGGCGATCCTGCGCCAGAACCTTTCGCATCCCACGCGCGTGCCCAACTTCCTGCGCCTCGCGCACGCGATTCGTACCTCGTGCCACTCACTATCGGGTTTCTTCGCCGCCTTCCTCGACGAGTGGAACGAGCACCCGATCCCCTCGCGCATCGACCAGCGATGACCCCGGACCGCGCCGCCCTCACCGAGGCGATTCGGCGGTAGCAGGACTATTTCCTCCGGACGCAGCATCCAGACGGCTACTGGGCCGGCGAGCTGGAGACGAACGTCTGTATGGCGGCCGAGTACCTGCTGCTCACGCAGTTCCTCGACGCCAGGGATGACGCGCGCTGGACGAAGATCGCGAACTACCTGTGTGATCAGCAGCGCCCCGACGGCACCTGGGCGATCTACCACGGCGGCCCGCCCGACCTCAACGCCACTGTCGAGTCCTACTTCGCCCTCAAGCTCGCCGGTGTCTCCGCCGACGCTCTCGCCATGCGCAAAGCGCGCGATTGGGCGATCTCCGCCGGCGGCGTGCCGAAAACGCGCATTTTTACGAAGATCTGGCTCGCGCTTTTCGGGCAGTGGGACTGGCGCGGCGTGCCCGTCCTGCCGCCGGAGATGATCTTCCTCCCGCACTGGTTTCCCCTCAACATCTACGACTTCGCGTCCTGGGCACGCGCCACTATCGCCCCGATGCTCATCATTCTCAGCGAGCGCCCGGTCTGCCCCGTCCCCGACTCCGCGCGGATCGACGAGCTCTACCCGAAGCCTCGTAACGAAACCGGCTACGCTCCCCCGCAACCGTTCGGCGTCTCCTGGAAGCGCTTCTTCCACGAAGCCGATGGTCTTCTCCGCCGCTACGATCGCGTTGCCGAGCCGCGGCTCAGGGAGCGCGCCTACCGTGCCGCCGAGCAATGGATCGTCGCGCACCAGGAAGCGGACGGCTCGTGGGGCGGCATCCAGCCACCGTGGGTGTACTCGCTGATCGCGCTGCACGTGCGCGGTTACCAGCTGGACCATCCCGTCATGCGCCGCGGCCTCGAAGGGTTCGCCGGCTCTTGGGCCATCGAGGACGAGCGCACCTTCAACCCGCAGGCCTGTGTCTCGCCCGTCTGGGACACAGCGCTCGCCATGATCGCGCTCCTCGACTCCGGCCTTCCAGCGGATCACCCCGCGCTGCAAACCGCGGCGCGCTGGCTGCTGCGCGAGCAAGTCCTCACCGGCGGCGACTGGCGGGTCAGCGCCAGTGGCGAGCCCGGCGGCTGGTCCTTCGAGTTCGAGAACGACCTGTATCCGGACGTCGACGATACAGCGGAGGTGCTGATCGCGCTCGCACGGACGAAGCTTCCCGATGAGCGACGCAAACGCGCCGCCATCGAGCGCGGGCGTCGCTGGTTGCTGGCGATGCAGTCGTCGAACGGCGGTTGGGGCGCCTTCGACCGTAACAACACGCGATCGATCGTCAACGAGATCCCGTTCTGCGACTTTGGCGAGGTCATCGACCCGCCGTCCGAAGACGTCACCGCGCACGTCATCGAAGCGCTCAGCCTGCTGGGTGACGCCGATACACCCG
The DNA here is from genome assembly GCA_041481535.1 of Dehalococcoidia bacterium. GTDB lineage: Bacteria > Chloroflexota > Dehalococcoidia > SM23-28-2 > RBG-16-64-32 > DATKKM01. The sequence goes on from JBGPBZ010000018.1 coordinate 18,606, forward strand.
AAGTCCGCCGCGGCCTGAACTACCTGCGCCGCGAGCAACGCCCGGACGGAAGCTGGTTCGGACGCTGGGGTGTGAACTACGTCTACGGCACCGGAGGCGCGCTCCCAGCCTTCCGTGCCGCCGGCCGCAATATGTCGAAGCGCCGCTTCCAGCGTGCCGGGACCTGGCTCGCCGACCGCCAGAACGACGACGGTGGCTGGGGAGAGACTCCGGCCAGCTACGACGACCCTTCGCTTGCCGGGGTCGGCGACTCCACGGCATCGCAGACGGCGTGGGGCTTGCTCGGCCTGCTCTCGCTGGACGGCGCGGGCGATAATCGTGCCGCGAACGCCATCGGACGCGGAGTGCGACACCTCGTGGAGCAGCAGGAGGAGGACGGCCAGTGGAACGAGCCGCAGTTCACCGGCACCGGCTTCCCCGGCGACTTCTACATCAAGTACCACCTCTACCGGAACTACTGGCCGCTGTCTGCGCTCGGGCGGTATAGAGATTCCCTTAAGATGACTGAGTAGGGGAGGGACACCAAAGTGGGCAAAGAGCAACTCGCCGCGCTGGCGCGCATCATCGATCAGCAGCTTGCCGAGGGCTGGAACAACGCCGTCGTGGGTACCTGGAGCATTCGCTACGACGGTACGCGGCGCGCCTTCTACTTCGACAAGTGTGAGGACGGCGTCTACTGCGAAGAGCGTCCGGCTGTCATCGATCTCGATGGCAACGTGGTTGACCGCGGCGGTCCGATCATCGCGGCCGATGACGCGTAAAGATTTGCGTTGCTAGTCGAGGCCGAGGTCAGCGCGCGCTTCGTCTGTCATCTTTTCCGGACTCCACGCCGGGTCGAACGTAAAGTCCACGTCGACCTCTTTCACGCCCGGCATGAGGCCCAGCATCTCCTGTATCTGCTCCGTGACCATCGGGCCGATCGGGCACATCGGCGTCGTTAGCGTCATCAGGATGCGTACGTTGCCGTCCTTCAGCCCGATGTCGTACACCAGGCCCAGGTCGTAGATGTTGTAGTGCAACTCGGGGTCGTACACCTCCCGCAGCACTTCGACGACGTCAGACTCAGTAACCATTGGCTCGCTCCATTCTCACGATTCTATTGTAATTGAGGAAGCGAGCAGTGGAACAATGCCGTAATACGAAAGCATTGGCTTCTTCGCCTTGACACAACCTATAAGACGAATAGAATAAGCGCAGCCCAACGGCACGCGACGCGAGAACCCGCCGCGGAGCCCAAAGGGAAGGGGTCAAACAAGGCGCCGCCGAGCGCCTTGTTTGTTTCCCGGCCTAACCCTCCACCGTCACGCCCGCCAGACCCTCTAGCGCCTTGACCAGTGCCTGCGTGCCTTCGCCCCCAAGTCCTTCGTCTTCGAGCAGCGCGAACAGCTCGTGCACCATCATCGTTCCCGGAAGCGGCGCGCGGATCGTGCCCGCCGTCGCGATCGCGTAGCGCAGGTCCTTCTGCTGGTGCTCGATCTTGAAGCCGGCCCGAAAGTCGCGAGCGAGCATTTTCGGCGCGAGGTTGTGCACAGCCCACGAGCTCGCCGCGCCCGCACCGACCGCGTCGAGCATTCGCCGCGGGTCGACTCCTGACTTCACGCATAGTACAAGCGCCTCGCACACTGCGAGGTTGTTCAGCCCGACGATCACCTGGTTGCACAGCTTCACCACCTGTCCGCTGCCGGACGGCCCGCAGTGCACCACCTTCTTACCCACCGCCTCGAACAGTGGAAGGCAACGCGCGAACGTCGCCTCCTCGCCGCCGACCATGATCGAAAGCGTCCCATCGATCGCGCCTTGCTCGCCACCGCTCACCGGCGCGTCCAGCACCTCGATCCCCGCCTCCGTGAGCTTCTTAGCGACGGCGCGGGTCACGTCCGGCGCAATCGTCGACATATCGATGTGAACGAGCTCCGCGTGCGCACCTTCCACGATCCCGCCCGGCCCGAGCGCCACCTGCTCGACGTCCTCCGCATAGCCCACTATTGTGATCACGACATCAGACCGCTCGGCGACCTCGCGTGCGTTCGCCGCAGCCGCTGCGCCCTCAGTAACCAGAGCCGCGATTCCGGGAGCGCTGCGGTTCCACACGGTGAGCGAGTACCCGGCGCGGATCAGATTGCGCGCCATCGGCTTCCCCATGATCCCGAGGCCGATGAACCCGACGCGGGGCTTCTTCTTAGGCATGCGAGCGCTCCTGGCGGCAGATGAACTGGAAGGACGTAGCCCATTCTGGCGGACGGCCCGCTGTGGCGCGAGCTACTCGACGGTGACGGTGCTCCCGCCCTGCGATTTGTGCACAACGATCCGCGCCGGCATCCGCTCCGCCAGCGCCGGCACGTGCGTCACGACGCCGATCAGCCGCGCTCGGTCCTGCCCGAGCACTTCGAGCGCCGACGCGACGATGTCCAGCGTCTCCGCATCGAGATGGCTGAACCCCTCGTCGATGAACAGACTCTCGAGTGTGTTGTGTTGTCCGTTGCCCGCCAGCGCCGGCAGATGCTCCGCCAGCGCTAGAGCTAGCGCCAGCGATGCGAGGAACGTCTCGCCGCCGGACAGCGTTCGCACCGGGCGGGGCTCGCTCGCGTTCCACAAGTCCTCGACCGCGAAGTCCTGCCCGTCCGCGATGAGGTCGTAGCGTCCGCCGGAGACCTGTCGCAGCTGCGCCGATCCCGCCTCGGCCAGCACTCCCATCGCGCGCTCGCGCAGGAACGCTGGAAAGCGATTGACCTGCAGCAGCGACGCCAGGTCCCGTGCCAGCGTCGCCTCTTCACGGCACGCCTTCTCCTGCTCGCGCAACGTCTTTGCCGTCTCGATCGCCGTCGTGATGTGCTCGATCTGCTTGCCCGCTGCGCCGATCCCCTGGTTTACGTCGCGCTCTTCGTCCTGCGTCGCGGCCAGCCGGCCGCGCAGTAGCGCCGCGACGTCCCGCCCGTCCTCGATCGCGGCCGTCACGTCGTCCCACGCCATCCGCTTTGCCGCCTCGCTCAGCGCTTTCTCTCCGTCCGCGGCGCCCTTCCCTGCGCGCGCCGCTTCGCCCGCGTGCGTCGACACCTGTGTCGCGAGCAGGGCAACGTTTGTCTTTGCCTCGCCGATCCGCTTCTCTTCGTCCTGCCGCTCCACTGTCAGGGCCCGCTGTTTCACCTCCAGCGATGTGCGCTGCGACTTCGCCTTCTCCAGTGCCGCGATCCGCTTCTCGACGCCGCTCGCCTGCAGTCCCGGCTCGTCTGTCAGCGCTGCGAGTTCTCTTGCCAGCGCCGAACACTGCCCGTGCAGATCCGCGAGCTGATTTTTGGCGGCTTTTGCGCTCGTCTCCTCCACCGCCAGCCGTTTCTCCGCACCCGCGACGCTTTCATTGGCGCGCGTCTCGTCCGCCTTGGCTTTGTCGTACGCCGCCTTCAGCTTGTCGAGCACCACTGCCTGTACCTTTGGCAGGTCTGGCGCCGGCTGTCCGCACACCGGGCATGGGTCGCCCTTCTTCAGCTTCTGCCGGAGCAGCGCCGTCGCATTCGTGTGCCGCGCCGTCTCGTACTCGTCTTGCCTCGCCTGCGCGGCGTCTCGCGCGGCTGCGTGCTTCTTCTTCGCGGCCTCAACCTCCGCGCGGGCCTTCTCAACATCTCGATCGTACGCCGCGATCTCGCGCGCCAGCTTCGACTCTCGCTCTGCGCCCTCCTCGATCTGGCGGAGCAGCGGCAGGCACTTTGCGAGTCGCAGGTGCAGGTCGCCGTCGTACTTCGCCGCATTCATCTCCTCGCCGAACGCCGCGATCCGCGCGTCCAGACCAGCCAGCAACAAGTTCCCGCGGTTAAGCAGATCCTGCGCGTCCGCGAGGGCTTTGTTCGCCACGTCGAGCTTCTCCCGCGCCTCGCGTACTCGCCGGCGAGCCTCGGACAGCGCCTCTGCGGTCCGATACCCCGCATCCGTTGCTTCTCGCAGAGCCGCCAGCTCCGTCGCGTGCGCCTTCAATTCCTTCAACTGCAATTTCGCATCCTTCCGTGCTTCCGGCGTGGCGCCTGCCAGCTCGTTGTCGAGCCGTCTTCGGTGCGCGTCCGCCTCCGCCGTCTTGTCCCGGTCGATCGCGTTCGCCTTTTGCTGCATCTGGGCGTAGACGTTGAGCTGCAGGAGACCGTCGAGCACTTTCCGCCGCTGCTCGCGGTCACCGGCCAGAAACTCCTGGAACTGCCCCTGCGGCAACAGAACTGACCGCACAAACGCCTCGTAGTCCATCTGCAGCACGCGCTCCACCGCCGCATTCGCCTCGCGAGCGCGGTCCTCCTCTGGCATCCAGTCGTTGCTCGCCGTGTCGAAGCGCTCAAGCTGCACCGGCGCCGCGCCCTTCCGCGCTGTCGAGCGGTAGATGCGATATCTGTCGCCGTTCGTCGAGAACTCCAGGCTCACCTTCAGCCGCTCCTCGCCCTGCGAGATCAGCTCTTTCACGTCGCGTCCCACACGCGGCGCCTTCCCGAACAGCGCGAACGTAATCGCATCGACCAGCGACGACTTTCCCGCGCCCGTCGGCCCTGTGATCGCGAACAGATCGAGGTCCGTGAAATCGATCTCCACCTGCTGCTTGTACGCCGTTAGCCCCTGGATCGTGAGCTTAGTCGGCCGCAATCGTCACCTCTTCGTGCAGCCGCCTGAACAGCGCCGCCAGCTCGTCGCGCGGCTCGTTCTCGCCGTGGGCTGAGCGATAGTAAGCCGCGAACAGTTCCGGCGGCGCCAGCGTCTGGAGGTCGCGGCCGTTTTCCAACGCTCGCTGTTCTGGCCTCTCGAGCACGATGTCGACGGCGTTCGGCAGAAGCTCCCGCACTTCCTCCGCCAACCCTGGCAGCGGTCTATCCACTTTCACGAACACCTTGAGGTAAGCGTCGCCAACCTCGCCCGCGACGGCCCGAATCTCGTCGAGTGTCACCCCCTGCTTCGCCGAGCCTATGTTTCGCAGCTGCCGGATCGAGGTTAGCGGGATCGAGTCTACTTTTGCCTTCCGCCCCGGCGCCACATCGATCAGGTTCACGCGCTTCTTCTGACCATGCTCGCCAAAGTCACACTGCAACAGCGAGCCGCAGTACTGCGCATTGCTCAGCCCCACGTCCTGCGGCATGTGCACGTGCCCCAGCGCGATGTACTGTGGCTCCGTCGGCAAGCGGGCCGGCGCGATCGTGTACAGCGCTCCCGTGTGCAACACCCACTCTCCGCTCTCCGCGGGCACCCTGGCACCGCCAACGAACACGTGAGCCATCGCGATGTTGATCGTGCCTTTGCGAAAACTCCGGCAGAGATGCGAGAGCATCGCCGCCACGCCGTCCGCGTACTCTTCGAAATGCTTGCCCTCCGTCATCAGCGAATCGAAGTCGCGCACCTTGCGTTCGCTCACCCAGGGTAGCGCCGCGATCACCGCCGTCTCGTTACCGTCGCGCGAGGGCAACTCGATCACGCCACCGTCCTCCGACAGGGCCGGCTCTCCGATCACGTGCACGCCCAGCCGCCCGAGCACCGGTGCGTACGCGTTCATGCGCCGCGGGTGATCGTGATTGCCGGCGATGATCACCGCCGGAATCTTTGCGCCAACGAGTTCGCCAATGAAGTGGAAGAAGATGCGTTCGGCCTCGGGTGCCGGCACGGCCGAGTCGAACACATCGCCGGCGATCAGCAGTGCATCGACACGTTGATCGCGCGCGATCGCGAGCACCTCCTCCAGCGCAGCAACGTGCTCCGAGTCGCGCTTCTGGTTGCGGAGCGGCTTGCCGATGTGCCAGTCAGACGTATGCAGGAAGCGCATCGCGCGTCACCGCCGGAAGCCCTTCGGCACGCCGGTCTCCGCCGCTACCTCGTCCGGCCGCGTCGCCCATGAAGGGAAGGGAAACTGCATGAGCAGTGGCACCGGGATCTCTGGCTGGTGCATGAACATGCTTCCCGGCTTCAGCAGCGAAGCCCGCGCCCGCGCGGCGTCTGTCAGGAAACCGTACTCACCGCGCTGTGCCTCCGCCGTGTCCAGGCGCCCGACGATACGATACGCCGCGTTCGCCACGACCCGCCGCTCTACCTCGCTCGCCGTCTGTTGCGCGCCGATCAGGATCACGCCCAACGAGCGGCCCCGCTCCGCGATGTCGAGCACCACTTCCTTGATCGGGCTCCAGCCCTCGCGTGGCGCGTACTTGTTTAGCTCATCGAGCACGACAAAGACGAGCGGCTGGCGTGTCCCCTGCTTATCCTTCTCCTCTAGCAACTGTTTGAGAACAACGCCGACGACAAATCGCTTCGCCCGGTCGTGCAGCGAGTGCAGGTCGATCACGTTGAGCTGGTGTGCTCCCCAGTCGATACGGTGCCGCGCCTCGTCCTCAGGCGAGTCGAGACGGCGGATCATGTGCCCGACCGCATCCGAGACGGCCTGGAGCCGTCGCAGGAACGCGTCCTGCGTCCCCGTGGCCAGGTTGCCGCTGGAGAAGATGACGTCCCGCTGCGCATCGATGTGCTCCACCAGCCCGTCGAACGTCGTGATGCGCTGTGCATCCAGCTCTACCCACGACTGCGTCTTTGGCTGGTGCATCGTCATATCGTGGAGGTAGCGTTCGACCACCGTCACTGCGTAGGAGAGCTGGCTCGTCTCAGAGTCCGCCTCCGCGAACAGGAACCGCAGCAGGCGCGACTGGCAGAACTCCCGCAGTGACCAGACGTACGCCGTCACCCCTTCCGACCGCGAGCCGATGCTGTGCGTGATCTCGAAACCGCCTTTCGAGGCAGGCGCCCAGAGTCCGACGTCCTGGAACGGGCCGCACGGCAGGCCGAGCTGTTCGTACTTACGCTCATCGTCGGGCGTGATCTGGCCGTTTGGCTTATCGGCGAACATGAGGTCGTCGCCTTTGACGTTGAAAATCACGGCGCGCGCGTTGTGGCGGTTCATCCCCAGCGCGTCCGAGTGGAACAACGAATATAGCAGGAACATCGCGCAGCTCGTCTTCGTCGCCACGCCCGAAATCCCCGAGACGTTGACGTGCGCGCCGCGAGTCCCGTCCAGGAACTCGAGGTTGCCCCAGATCACGTCGCCTTCGCGCGAGAGCCCGGCCGCAAACTTGCTCTTCATCTGGTCGAAGTACAGCGCCGTCTCGCGCTCCGCGCCCATCGCCCGCCGCGCGATCTGCCCCGGCGACGGCGGCACGAATATCTCCGGCTCCACGCGCGTCACCGACACGTGAGCGGCCGTCGCGATGCCCATCGGCAGGACGTCGGTGCGGAAGACGTCACTGTCGAACTTTGCTCCTTCGTACCGCGAGCGCACGATATCAACGATGCCGTAGAGCTTCGCCCTGTCGTGCGTCGGATGTCCTGCTATCGGCGTCTCGACCGCCACGATGTCATCGAGCTGAAGGTATGACTCCGGCCCTACGCCGACCCAGAACTCGAGTGGGTGCGCGTCTTCGGTGCCGATCACGCGGCCGACTTCGTTCGTCACGCCGCGTACTCCTGCGCGAAATGCATCTCGATGTGGCGGCGGATCCAGTCGTGATCGCCGAGCGTGTGGCGCAGCTGCGTCTCCAGCCCGCCGATCGGGTAGAGGTTCTGCGGCGCACGCGCATCGTGCATCGACGACGACGCAAACGCCGGCAGGTGGCACGCGGTCAGATCGGCGAGGCGGACCGCGGCTTCGATGCCGATCGCTTCGAGAGTCTCGACCCGGACAACGCCCGCCCAAGGGTGGTCGATCGGGCGCTGCAGGGTCAGGCGCAGGTACCAGGAGTACACCGCGCGGTCGCGGCCGATGCGAAAGATCGGCGTGCGCATCTTCGGCGGCAGCTTGCCGATGATGGCGGCCTGCGCGGGCTCCAGGTAGCGCTTGTGGATCGTCTTCACGAGGCCGATGACCATCGCCTTGCGCTTCGGCTGCCAGTTGAGCCGTCCGTCGACGACTACCATCTCGTGCCCCGCCTCGTCCAGCGCTTCCCCGAGCCTGATCTCGGCGTCGCGGCGAGCGTTCTGCACGGCGATCTGCGCCGCCATCAGGCCGTTCGCCGTGGCCGTCTCGTGCGTCGAGCGCGACACGAACTCGAGGACAGACTGGCCGCAGGGGATTCTTATCGGCGGGTGGCTCTCGCCGTCCGAGAGAGCGAGAACGCGCATCGGCATCTCACCTTCGACCGTGCACCCGTCTTCTCGAACGAACACGGCACCGACGGCCGCCGAGGCGAACGCCCCGTATACCATCTTCCCGGCGTTATCGCCGATGACGCGCATCTCCACTCGCTGCACCCCGTCGATGAACGCGATCGTCCGTGGCCTGTCGACGAACTTCGGCATCATCGGCCGCCATTCCGCCTCTTCGACGAACGGATCGACGTCACCCGGCGCTGTGCCGTCGTCTTCGTCGAGCTGCACAGCCGACTCGTACGTAGGCGTCCACGGATCGAGGCGAAGGGTAAGAGACATCGGACTCTGATTGTCCCCCGTCGTTGTCATAAGTCAACGGGAACAGGGCGCGGGTTTGTTGGCAATGGGAAAGTGGCACTGCCCGCGTAAGCGGGCAGTCAGCGATCCCAGATACTCTTACCCACGAGGCTGACGATTTCAACGCCGATAGCGCCGTCCACTACGGTCAAAGGCGCCGGAAAGGTGATCGGTACGCTAACGTCATCTGCAAACCTCAAAATCAATGTGCTCAGCGCTTCCTTGTTGCACGGCGGCGGACTTGGCTTGGCCTGGTAACACCGGGACCCGTAGGAGAAGCTAACGATCACTGTGCCGGGTTTCGGTGGCCGTGTATTGAAATCGGCCGGCTGAACGCTGGGGTCGAGGGGAAGCGGAAGGGGATCTGCACAGAAGCTCTCATTGCACGGCACGCTTCGACTCAAGAAACTTGTGCCATCAGTGTTGACACCTTCGACACTCAGAATCACGGGAAGGTCACAAGGCTGCGCGCCCGTGTTGGCGATATTCACGATGAGCTCGAGTTCGCCCCCGGTGTAGGCGTTGTCTCCGTACTGCTGTCCGGAGAGAACGTCGCTGGTGCACGGAATGCCGATCGGCGTGGGTACAGGGGTGGCCGTCGGCGCCTTCTGGTCGAGGATAACCGCGCCGCCGCCACCTTTGCCGAAAGGCGTCTTAACAGGCTGACTCGCCGTCGGTTCTGCTCGTACTTCCTCGCGCGCTGATTCCTCGTCCCGCAGCCCATACCACAGCGCCCCTGCCACCACAGCCAGCGCAACGAGAACAACCGCGCCCAGTCCGCTGAGAACCCAATCGCCAGTGCGACGGTCCACGCCCCTCACCTTTCCAGTCAGCTACTCCGGCCAACCCGATTCGTTAATTCGGTCTCCCCACTCGTTGACAGCCCACTGACCAATACTAGAACGCCGATACGCCCAGAAGTTCTCGCCCCAGGATCAGTTTCTGGATCTGCGTCGTCCCCTCGTACAGCGACAGGCCGATCGCGTCCCGCAGGTACCCCTCCACCGGGTACTCCGCCAGGTAGCCGACGCCGCCGTGCAGCGAGATCGCCGTACGCGCCGCCCGCACCGCCGCCTCCGTCGCGAAGTGCTTCGCCATCACCACATTCTTCGTCGCCGGCTCGCCCGCGTCGCGCTTGCGGGCCGCCTCCAGCGTCAGCAGCCGCGCCGCCTCGCAATCCGTCGCCATGTCGGCGACCATCTCCTGGATCAGCTGGTGCCCCGCGATCGGCTTGCCCCACTGCTCCCGGTGCTTTGCGTAGGCGATGCAGGCGTCCAGGCACGACTGGATGATCCCGACCGCCGCCGCCGCCGTCGACGTCCGTCCCGCCTCGAGCGACGTCTGCGCGATCTTGAACCCGTCGCCCGGCTTGCCGAGCAGCCGGTCGTCGCCGACATGCACGCCGTCGAAGAACAGCGCCGCCGTGTTCGAAGCGTGCAGCCCGAGCTTGTCCGAGATCGCCTGCCGCTCCAACCCCGGCGAGTCGCCGTCCACCAGGA
>JBGPBZ010000019.1:0-27401 GCA_041481535.1 Dehalococcoidia bacterium
AGGGAGCTCGCGCCTGCCGGGTATCAGCTGGATCACCTGGACATGCAGGTGACGGAGCTCTCATCCGTCTACTACGACTACACGTTTGCGAATATAGGACACGTCACCTTCGTGAACCTCCTCTTGGACATTCCGCACGCGCACGTATGGGCGATCAAGCAGATCGACGGTGTTTGGCAGGCACCCGAAGATTGGACACGTGAATCCGCGAAGACGTTCTGCCGAAACGCGCCAGGTGGGCACATCGAAGAGCTAGTCATCATTGTCAGTAACACCGGGATGACGGGCGAGTTGCCGGTAGCGGACCTTGCGCCGCGAATCACCGCCGACCCGGCAGATTGCACCGGCTTCGAAGGAACTATCGAGGCCACTGTCGACAGCAAGAGGAATGACCGGGACCTGACGTACGTCCTCAACAAGACCAACGTGACGTTCACGGCGCTACCCTACACACAGCCGGGGACGCTCGAATTCCAGCTTGAAGCGACGGGGGTAATCTGGAACGTCTCCGGGACGATTGGCGACTGCACTGCCTCCGGCCAGGCTCTGGTGAGGATCCCGGGACCAGTGCCGCCTGTACCGCCGGCCACGCAGGCGCCAATCGATACGAGTAAACCGGCGTGGGGGTACCTGGTGGTCGTGTTACCGGGGGAGTGGCACGGCGTCTTGATCGAGGCGTCCGACCCGGGCGCCACGTTCACCGTGACCTGTCCGGGTGACCCGCCCCACATTTACGAGGAACCGATTGAGGCAGTTCTACCGATGGACGTCCTGATGTGGAACAACACGATTGACAACGGGCAAATTTCTCTCGTGGGCGAGTGTGATCGCAAGATCCTGGAACTGACGACGCGCTATAAGTGGCATCTGGACCCCGTGGGCGATCCGCTGGCGCCTCTCACCGGCGGCAGCGCACCCGCGGCAGTCGTGAGCAGTGGTTGCGGCTACCCGGAGGTGACACCGCCACCGACTCCGGCGCCGCCACCATAGCCGCTGACGGGAGCATGCAAACTCTACAAACGCAATCGACAGGCGCGGAGTGAGCGCCGGAAGGAGCAGATCTTGATACGAGTACTGATAGCACTGGCAGCGGCGGTTGGAGGCGCGTTGTTCCTCGCGTGCGGGGGTGGTGACGACGCGACGCCGACGCCCAGCCCGGCACCAACGTCAACGCCGACTGCCGCGGTCACGGCGTCGCCTACGAAGGCGGCCACGGCGACTCCTACGGCTTCCCCGGAGAATACGCCGTCCGCGACCCCAAACACCAACCTGGGTGTCACGCTGAAAGAATACGAAATCACGATGGACAAGACGTCAGGACCGGCCGGGGTGTTCACGTTTGCGATCAAGAATGAAGGGCCGGCTGAGTCGCACGTGTTCATGATCGTGAAGACTGATCTGGCGCCCGATGCTCTGCCGGTGACGAGCAGCGGACAGTTCGCGCCGAACAGCGACGCGGTGATCCTGGCGAATACCCCAGGGATAGGCGCCAACGCCTCGGATTCGTTCGGCCAAAGGCTGGAAGCCGGCAAGTATGTCTTCATCTGCAACAACTCGGACGCGAACGGGCAGGGGCACTACTCGAAGGGGATGCACGCAGGGTTTACGGTAAAGTAGCCGAACTCGATCGGGGCCGTGAACGCACTACCCCAGTTGCGGGAAGTGGACGCTCGTAAGCTCTTCGGAGACGGACCAGAGCTTGCGGGCGACTTCTTCGTCGCGGGCGAAGGGTGTTGTGCCGACTTTGGTCGGGTGGCCGCGCTGCTCGAAGAAGCGGTCCGGGCCGATGTAGGAGCCGCCCTCGAGGCCGGGGTAGGTGGCGGCGTAGAGGGTGGGGAGGGCGCCCATATCGGCGCTCTGGGCCATGAACTGGTTGCCGAACCACATGAACGTGCGGTCCAGCCTGGGCGCAGCGGCGAACTGGAGGTTGGTCGCCGCGTAGCCGGGGTGAGCGGCGACGCTCCGGATGGATGAGCCGACCGCGCGCAACCGGCGGTCGAGCTCGAACGCGAAGAGCAGGTTGGCGAGCTTGGACTGGCCGTAGGCAGCCCAGCGGCGGTACTTGCGCTCGCCCTGGAGGTCATCGAAGGCGATGCGACCCATGCGGTGGGCGCCGCTGCTTACGGTGACGACGCGGGCGTCTTCGCGGCCGGCCATGCGTTCGATGAGGAGGCCGGTGAGGGCGAAGTGGCCGAGGTGGTTGGTGCCGAACTGCAGCTCGAATCCGTCGGCGGTCTCGCGGCGCGGCGGGGCCATGACGCCGGCGTTGTTGATGAGCAGGTCGAGCCGGTCGTGCGGGAAACGCTGGGCGAACGAGCGGACCGAATCGAGACTACTGAGGTCGAGCGCGGCGATCTCGAGCTGCGCAGCGGGCACGGCGGCGACGATCTGCGCCCCGGCTGCGTCGGCCTTCTTGGTATCGCGGCAGGCGAGGACGACGGTGGCGCCGGCGCGGGCGAGCTCGCGGGCGGTGATGAGGCCGATGCCGGAGTTCGATCCGGTGACGACGGCGAGGCGGCCCTTCTGGTCAGGGATCTGGACTGCGGTCCACTTGTCGCTCATGGGGGAGATTGTACTCCCTCACCCCCTACTCTCTCGCGCTTCGCGGGCGAGGGCGATGTTGTTGGTGCTGACGGAGTAATGTTTGTTGGAACATCGGGGCGTCTGTTTGGACAGAGCTGAAGCTGTGTCCCTACGGCTCTGTCCCTACGGCTGTCGAGTCTGCGTACAATCTGCGTGTCGATGTGAAGGAGGAAGCGATGTTTGTAGCGATGAACCGGTTCCTGGTGAAGGAAGGGCAAGGCGCGGCGTTCGAGAAGATCTGGCGAGAGCGGGAGACGTACTTGGCGGGCGTGGAGGGGTTCGTGCGGTTCGCGCTGCTGAAGGCGGACGCGCCGGGCGAGTACATCTCGCACAGCACGTGGCGGGACCGGGAGTCGTTCATCGCCTGGACGCAGAGCCCGGCGTTTGCGGCGGGGCACCGGCAGGGGTCGCTGATGGGGGTGCTGGAGGGGCCGCCGGCGGTGGCGCTGTATGAGGCGGTGATTGTAGAGGACGCCGCCGGGTAGGCAGCTCGGCGCTGCGGCGCCTACGACAATTGACTGAAATAGCCACGCGTTTATGTATTTGTGCGTCAATAACTCGACTATAATTGGCACACTCGACTGGGGGTTAGGATGCGTTCTGCCAAGGCGTGTGTGCGTTTTGCCATCGCTCTTGTTGTCGCAGTGGGTGCGATTGCGCTGTTCTTTGCCTGGGGGCAGCCGTCGGCGCTAGCGGTGCCGGTGAACGATGACTTTCCGGGGACAGCGATTGATGCGGTGCCGTTCGCGGGGACGATCGACACGACGGGGGCAACGCTGGAGGAGGACGAGCCGGTGCCGAGTTGCTACCCGATGACAAGCAGCGTGTGGTTCTCGTTCACGTCGCAGGAGACGGCGGTGTACGTGCTGGACGTCAAGGGGCAGGCCAACTTCCAGCCGATCGTTGTCTTGTACGAGGAGAGTTCGTTCCCGGGCGGCGGGCTTGCGGAGAAGGCGTGCGCGCCTTATTCGTTGGACGAGGGGGACGGGCCGCACACGTCTGTACCGTTCCAGGCGGACGCCGGCGAGACGTACTTCGCCCAGCTGGGCGGGACCGACCCAGGCTTTGGCGGATCACAGCCGCCGTTTGACGAGACGGGGACAGCCGCGATCTCTCTGATGAAGGCCGCGCCGCCGAGCAACGACGACGTGGCCGACGCTGAAGTCGTAGTCGGTCACTTCGTCACGACAGTGGACCTGACAGGCGCGACGACGGAGCCGGACGAGCCAGGCACCACTTGCTTCGAGTACCCGTTCTTCGCCGGCGAGGTGAGCAACACGGCCTGGTACAAGTACACGGCGCCGCAGTCTGGTGCGGTCTTGATCGAGCCTTTGGACACCGGGTCGCTCTCGTTCGCATACCCGGCGATGGTTGTGTGGAAGGGAACGCCGGGCGACTTCACGGAGGCTGCTTGCGGGTTCGTCGCAGGATTTGAGGCGACGGCAGGCGAGACCTATTACATCCAGGTTGGGGAGTTGCAACTTGGTGACGGATACTTCGCGCCGGGCCAGGCGATCGTGAAGTTCGCGCTGGAGCCTCACGATATGCCGACCTGCTCCGGCGCCGAGTGGAGTTTCAGCGACCCGCCGAACGACCTGGTCGACCTGTACTCCTTCCCTGGCGACGCTCCAGGCCCTTCGCCGGACGTGATCGAGGTGAGAGCGTCGTCGAATGCGGAGTGGGCCTGCTTGACGCTGAAGTTCGCTAACCAGATCGAGCCGAACACGACCGATCCAACGAAAGTGATCCAGGCTGAGGTTCTGATCGACACCGATCAGAGCAGGGACACAGGCCAATACATCGATCCGAGCGATCCGTGCCGCAACGACGCCATCGGTTACGAGTTCGCCGCTTACGCCACCAATTCACGGAATATGGCCGCGGCGGCATATCAGATCAACCTTGGGACTGATCCCGACGTGAAGTACGGCTTCCAATTCTCGACCGAAGATTCGATCACGATCGCTCTCGAGCTGGAGGATATCGGCAACGCGAACTTCAACGTCGCCGCGGTCACGACCGTGGACTACAGTGTCGAGGATTGCGTTCTCAACCAGGACATAATCACGGTATTGCCGCCGGTGATGACGCGGTTTGGAGATGTCAACTGCGATGCGCAACTGACTCCAGCTGACGACGCGGAGATTCTGGCCGGCGGGGCGGGAGTGGAGGTGCCTCACCACCCAGGGTGCGCACCGGTCGGAACGTTGTTGCCGAGTGAGTACGCGATACCGGCTTCTGGATCGACGCTGCTGGCAGGGGACATCGACTGCGACACGCTAGTGACGCCTCTAGATGCGTTGGCCCTGCTGCGCGAGATCGCGCATGTGCCGGGGCCGCGGCCAGCCGGGTGTCCAGTGGTGGGGGACGCGCCGCTGGGATAGGTGTTGCGCCCTTGCGCTCGTTGGTGCGAGGCTAGCGGGCGTGACGGAGCGGCTGCTGCATTACGACGTACACGGCTCGCGCGGGCCGTACTTGCTGATGGTGCACGGCATCCTCTCCAGCCGCGCGCAGTGGATCGATAACATCACGGCGCTGTCGGAGTTCTGTCGCCCCGTTGTCGTTGAGCTGCTGGGGCACGGGCGCTCGCCGTCGCCGGAGGATGCTTCGCTCTACACGCCGGACGGCTACGTCCAGCAGTTCGAACTTCTGCGGAATGAGCTGGGCGCTGATCGCTGGTTGATCTGCGGGGCGTCGCTTGGTGGGGCGCTGACGCTGCGCTACGCGCTCGATTACCCCGAACGGGTGATCGCGCAGGTCTTCACGAACTCGATGTCCGCGCTGGCCGCGCCCGGCTGGCGGGAGGCTGTGTTGCCATTGATGCAGGCGCAAGCGGAGCGGATGCGTCGCGACGGCCGCAGCGCGATTGAGGACCACCCGCTGAACCCGGCGCGCGCTTCGCGCATTCCCGCCCCGGTGCGCGACGCGCTCGTCGCTGACTCACGCTTGCACGATCCGATGGGAGTGGCGCTGACCGGGCTGCTCACGGTGCCGGACTCCTCGGTGCGAGAGCGGGTCGCGTCAAACCGGGTGCCGACGCTGCTCGTCGCCGGCGAGCGCGAGGAGCGCTTTCGCGAATACCGCCTGTACGCCGAAGAGCATATGCCGCACCTCACCGTCGTCGCCTTTGACGCGGGCCACGCGGTGAACGCCGAGGTCCCGGCCGACTTCAACCCCGCGGTCACCCAGTTCTTTTCGGCGTTCCTCTAGCGCAGTTGCCCCCTACGGGGTTGGGTGCGACGCTAGCGGGCGTGAACGCAAGATCGGAAGTGGTGGCGCCGGAAGGGTTTGCGGACGGGATTCGCCAGTTTAATGCGTGGATGTTTTACGACTGCCACGAGACGCTGGAGGATATCTGGCGAGAGACGGGTGAGAAGGGCGACGATTCGACGCTGGCGAACTTCTACCAGGGGATTATCAAGGCGGCGGCGGGATACCATCACCTGCTGCGGGACAACTATCGCGGGGCGGTGAACTTGTTGTCCGATACGTTCAGGTTGTTGGAGCCGTACCGGCCCGCGACGCTGGGAGTTGATGTGGACGCGTTTCTGGCGGCGATACGAGAATCCCTGGCGCGAATACAGGAGCTTGGTGATGGGCACCTGCGCGAGTTTGAGCGAGAGCGGATACCGCGGATTGGGTACGAGCCACAGATGGGCACAGATTAGGCACCGATGCAATTTGGATGAGCGAGATGTTTCGGCCCGTGGGCGGCGCCAGGAAGGCGTAGTTCATGATCGAGCCGTCTTCGCTCCGCTCGTCCTTCGAGAACCTCAGGATGAGCGGAAGAGAAGGCATCTTGGGTGCATTGTTGTGGCCTTCGCCTGGACCGCGAGCTGATGTTGACTGATCCAAGGTCTGACTTTGTTGAGGCCAACGGGCTGCGGCTGCATTACCTGACGTGGGGTGACGATGACGCGCTGGCGGTTGTGTTGAATCACGCGACGGGGTTCCTGGCACGGTTGTGGGAGCCGTTGGCGGAGCGGTTGGCGGCGGAGGGGTGGCGGGCGCTGGCGTACGACGCTCGCGGGCACGGGGATTCCGAGAAGCCGGCGGTGAACGGAGACAACTACGATTGGCATCGCTGCGTGGACGATCTGTGCGGGTTTCTCGACGCGATGGGGTTGCGGGGTGTGCCGTTTGTGGGGCACTCGTTTGGGGGCGCGACGGGGTTGTACCTGGAGGGAACGCAACCGGAGTACCTGTCTCGGATCGTGGCGATCGAGCCGATTGTGATGCCCGGCGGGTTCGTGCCGGACGAAGACCGACGCGAAACGATGGCGGCGGCGGCAAGGAAGCGGCGTCACGTGTTCGGGAGCGCGGAGGAGATGAGCGCGCAGTACCGCTCGCGGCCGACGTTTGCGAAGTGGCGCGATGATGTCCTGCAGCTTTACGCGGAGTATGGGACGAATCGCCGCGACGATGGGTCGCTGGAGCTGAAGTGCTCAGGGGAGATTGAGGGGGCGATGTTTGCGCACAGCGGGTCGCTGCCGCTGTGGGACCTGCTGCCGAAGATCGAAGCGCCGGTGCTCGTGATGCGTGGAGAGACGACGGAGGGGTTCCTGTCGATGGTGGCAGAGCAGGTGGCTGGTCGAGTGCAGAACGGGCGGTTGGAGACAGTGGAGGGCGCGGGACACCTGGCGCCGATGGAGCGGCCCGAGGTGGTGGCGGATAGTGTGATTCAGTTCTTGCGCCAATAGCGGAACCAGTCGGCTAGGCATTACACCCCAGGCGTTGACGTCACGCGGACGCTTGCTTAGAATATCGCAGCCATGCATCTGCCAGAGCGCCTTCCCGTCTGGGTAACATGCCTGGCGGTCGTCCTGGCGATAGTGTCGATCGGCGCGGCCTTCGCAGGCAGCGGGGCGTCTGTGCAGGCGCTGGCCCAGGGCGATGGCCTGAGCGACGTCTTCCTTTATCGGTCGGCTGCGAACTCAGGGCAGGTAGAAGTCGCCAATGGGAACCTTACGTGGACGGCTGATACGCCGGTCATAGGGTTTAGCACCGACTGGCAGATCTATCCCGGTTACTTCAACAGCGACAGCCTGGAAGACTTGTTTTTCTACAACTACACCAGCGGCATCGCGGTCGTGCTCTTCTCCAAAGGGGACGGTACGTGGCAGCAAGGTACCGTAGACTACGTGTTCGGCGCCGGGTGGGCGATCACGATCGGCTACTTCAACGACGACAACATCAGCGACATCTTCGCACTTAAGTATGGAGTCGGATTCCAGGGCAATAACGGCGGCGTGGTCGTATATTCGGACGGCGACGGCAATCTGACAAGCGGACCGTTGGACGGTGACTCCTTTGGTGGCAACGCGTACGCGCACGGCCTCGCGGGTCATTTCAACTCCGACAGCCTCACAGACCTGTACACGACGAATCCCGGCGGTGGGGTCACTACCACGGTATATGCCAACGGGAACGGCACCTGGACGGACGACACTGGGGCCCAGCCCCCCGCGCCGGGGAATCTGTCTTACCAGGTCGGCAAGTTCAACGATGACGGGCTCGATGACCTGTTCTGGTCGTACAAGAACGGTGGAACAGCGTCGACTGGAGAGTACTTCAAGAACACGGGCCAGGGTTGGTCGGTTCCATCTGGGGGATGCAGCAACGTTGACAAGGACGCAACCTTCTTCCTCGGTGACTTCGACGGAGACGGCCGGACCGACATATTCGACTACAGCGATAACGGATCGACGGCGACCGGCTTGACGTCCATATCGGATGGCTCTGGCTGTTGGGCAAGTTCAGTGAGCAACCTTGTTCTCGATCCCGGGCTTAAGTTCGCCGTCGGGAAGTTCAACGGACGATCAGAGGGACGACTTGCTTCTCTATAACCCGGCGACCGGAGACGAGAGAATCTTCAGCCTCGCCGAACATGCCGGCCACTGGGAGTCGGGGCCAGTGCAGACTTTCGCGGCGAACCAGACGCTTACACTGGGTGACTTCGCAGCTTCGCCATACACCCCGACGCCGACACCCTCGCCCTCGCCGACTCCAACGCCGTCGCCGACGCTCAGCCCAAAGCCATCGAAAACACCAAGCCCAACGCCATCACCGACGCCTGTCACAACTATCCAGGGTGATGTGAACTGCGACGGCGCGGCGACACTAGCAGACGCGAAGGATTTGCTCGCCTTCGGCGCGTTGGAGGGCGGTCAGCCAACGGGTTGTTTGAGCGATGTATCCTCTCAAGCTGGACATGTCTTCGGTGACGTGAACTGTAACGGGGCGGTTGATGTAGTGGATGCGCTCGATATCTTGCTGCACATCGCAGGTGATTCCGAGATTCAGCTTGTGGGCGGGTGCCCGCTTGTGGGTCAGCCTCTGACTTGACCGTTGACGCCTGAGCCTCGACGCTTAGCCGCGTGATTACGGTACTTGCGGGCGGCGTCGGGGCCGCGCGGTTCTTGCAGGGCGTGCTGGCGGTCCACCGGCCGTCGGACGTCACGATCATCTCGAACGTCGGGGACGACGCGGAGTTCTTCGGGCTGCAAGTGTCGCCGGACATCGATATCGTGCTCTACCACCTGGCCGGGCTGGCGGACGAGGAGCGCGGGTTCGGATTGAAGGGCGACACGTTCAACGTAATCGACTCGATGGGGCGGTATGGGTACGACACGTGGTTCCGGCTCGGCGACCGCGATATGGCGACGTGCATCACGCGGACACACCTCCTGCGCAAGGGGAAGACGCTGGCCGAGGCTTCGGCGGAGATCGCAGCGGCGCTGCTTGTACCGGCGCGCATCACGCCGGTGACGAACGACCGGCTGCGCACGAAGATCCGCACAGACGACGGGGTGCTCGACTTCCAGGAGTATTTCGTGAAGCGTCGGACCGAAGGGCACGCCTGGGAGACGATTTACGAAGGCGCGGAATCGGCAAAGCCGGCGCCGGGCGTGATTGAGGCGATACGCGAGGCGTCCGGAGTGATCCTGACGCCGTCCAACCCGCTGGTGAGCATCGGGCCGCTGATCTCGGTGCCCGGGGTGCGCGAGGCCCTGCGCGAGACGAGCGCGCGGGTGGCGGCGGTGAGCCCGATCGTCGGCGGCAAGACGATCAAGGGGCCGGCGGACCGGATGCTGCGCGACCAGGGTCTGGAGGCGAGCGCGCTGGGCGTGGCGAAGCTGTACGCCGACTTCGTGGACGTGATGGTGATCGACAAGGCGGATGAGGCGCTGGCGCCGGAGATCGAGGCGCTCGATTTGGAAGTCGTGGTGACGGACACGATAATGAGCTCGATGGAGAAGAAGGCGGAGTTGGCGCGGACCGTGATTGGGGCGCTGGGGTAGCGGGGATCGTGCCCAAGAGAGTGATGCTCCCGCGCTCCAACCGGATCGCCTGGATAATCAGGGCGATGGCGATCCCCGTTGCCATCGGGGTGATCCTGGTGGTCGAACCCATCTCCACGGCGCTTGCAGTTGGCCTTGTATTTGTCGCTACGGTCGCAACAGAGGCCACCGCGGTCATCGTGTCCCGTCGGATCGACAGGCGGACGCTTGACCGCGCGATTCAGAGGTTCAAGGAGGAAGAGCGGAGCCGCACCCGTCCCCCGAATTTCTAGCGACCCGTTTCGTGTCGGCTGGCGTACGGGACTTCAACGTAGGATAGTGCCTTCATGATTACGGCGATTGTGCCGGCGAAGGCGCTGGACCAGGCAAAGGGGCGCCTCGCGGCGATTTTGGGCGAATCGGAGCGGCGGGAGCTGGCGCTGGCGATGCTGGAGGACGTTGTGCGGGCGCTGAGGTCGGCCTCGTCGATCGACAGCGTCGTTGTTGTGAGCCCGGATGCGGACGTGCGCTCATTGGGGCTCGAGTTTGGCGCAGCGGCGATCGAGGAGCCGGCGAGTGTGCGCGGGATCAACCAGGCACTTTCGTTTGCGCTGGACTCGCTCTCGCCGAGGCCGGACGCGCTGCTGGTGGTGCTGGCGGACGTGCCGGAGATACTCGTGGCGGACGTTGAGGATGCGCTTTCGCGACTGCCGGAGCGGGGGCTGGTGATCTGCCCTTCGCACGATAAGGGGACGGGGTTGCTGGCGATGCGGCCGGCGGGACTGGTGCCGTTCCGGTTTGGGCCGTTGTCGTTCTCGCTGCACAAGCGCGAGGCGGCGGCGCAGAAGCTGCCAATCGAGGTGGTGCGGGCGGAGTCGCTGGCGCGGGACATCGATTCGCCGGACGATTTGCGGGCGCTGCTCTCGCGGCCGGGAGAGACGGCGACGCACCGGCTGCTCGACAAGCTGGATATTGGAGCGCGAGCGTGAGCCTCGCTGTTGCGTCGACGGCGCTGGCGAGAGATCAGTTGCTACGGGTGCCGTCAGGTCCCTCCGCTCGCCTTATGACTGGAAGTGACGGCGACTTGGGGGTCGGTCGGGATGACAGATGTGCTGGAGCGCGGGCGTGACGAACGAGTACCATCCCGTTGCCGACGTAATCGCTAACCGGCGATCGATCCGGAAGTTTTCTAGCGAGCCGGTGGACCCGGATGTTGTGCGGGAACTGGTGGCGCTGGCGTGCAAGGCGCCGGCGCCGCATCACTCGCGGCCTTGGCGGTTCGTGCAGGTGATGTCGCCGGAAGCGCGGGAGGCACTGGCGGACGCGATGAGCGAGTCGTGGCTGGACGACATGTCGAAGGAAGACCGCTCGGTGCTGGAGGTCGAGAAGCTGATCTCGCGGTCGCGAGGGCAGGTGATCGAAGCGCCGGCGCTGCTGGTGTCGTGCCTGGCGCTGGACGAGGCGAAGACGTGGCCGGACGAGCGGCGGAAGTCGGCGGAGAGGGATATGTTCGTGCAGAGCCTGGGGGCAGCGTTGCAAAACTTGCTGCTGGCGGCGGTAGAGCGGGGTCTGGCGGGCTATTTGAAGGGCGCGCCGCTGTTCTGCGGGCCGGCGATCAAGAAGGCGCTGGATTTGCCGGAGGACTGGCAGCCGGCGTTCCTGGTGCTGCTGGGGTACGCGGAGATGGGGTTCAACCCGCCGGTGCGGGATGAGGTGGACGTGGGGGAGTTTCTGATTGACCGGTGAGAGCGAGGAGGTATCCAGATGGGTTTCGCAATTCGGGTCAAAGACGGAGAGTATATCCCAGCTATCACCTGTGATACTTGCCACGACATTGTCGAGGACTGGTTGATGGCCGTCGTGACGCATGAGGACACGCTAGACAAGCCTCTCCTGTCGGCACGGGTGGTTCATAAAGAGACATGTGATCGAGGATCGAGTCTTACTGAGGACTACGAGCCCGACCGTGCATGGCACGAACTCGAATACTTCATTCCGCGACTGCTATGGAACAATGGTTGGGGCGAAAAGGGAATGGATTCAGAGGGAGATGCAACGGTATCTATCAAAGTGCTTCAAGGTTAGTCGGGTGGTCGCGGTCGCTCAGTGTATCATCCACGGCGTCGCGAAAAGACGTGACCTAGCACACAATTCTCATTTCGCAATTCGAGCCTGGCTGGTCTCGCGGATCATCGCTGCCCGCCGTGCCACCGGATGCGTGTCCCAGCACACCAAGGACGCTCAGTAGCATGACAGCACCGACACCTAACACTATTATCCAAAACCACGCATTGTCACTCATGGCCGTTGGATTATAGCGTACGGTCGCACTTACCTAGCACAGATTGAACGCAGATTGTTGCGGCGACTTCGTCGCTTGGATACGGTACGGGGTGCTATGACGGATAAAGACCAGCGGAAAGAAGTGCATGTCCGGCGCGTGGATGAGATGGAGACGCTGGAGGAGCTGTTCACGCACGCGCTGCCGGCGTTTGGCGGGGCGTTTTTACGGCGGGCGTTTTCGATTCTGGACGCGGCGATATCGTCGGGGTGCCCGATGACGATGTCGATTGCGGGGCCCGTGACGGTTTCGGGGCAGCACCAGGCGTGGCTGATCCCGCTGCTGGAGGCGGGCTGGTTCGCGTACCTGAGCACGACGGACGCGGTCTGCTATCACGACGGGCATCGCTCGCTGACGGGGCATCGCGATCCGATCCACGAGGTGCCGATCTTCGGAGATGACGGGGCGCTCAGGGACGAGGGGACGATCCGCGTGACGGATATGGCGTTCGACGAAGAGGTACTGCTGGACCAGGACAAGTTCCTGAGCGCGGCGCTGATGTCGCCGGAGTTTCAGCACAAGATGACGGGCACGGAGATGCGGTACCGGCTCGGGGCGCTGTACGCGGCGCAGGAGAAAAAGACGGGCGTGACGCCGGGGCTGCTCTCGACGTGCCACAGACTGGCGATACCGATCTTTGTCGGCGCGCCGGCGGACGGGAGCATCTTCCTGAACTCGATGAAGCTGTGGGCGATGCGCGAGACAGGACTGATCGAGAAGTACGACTTTGAGATCG
Source organism: Dehalococcoidia bacterium (assembly GCA_041481535.1). Taxonomy (GTDB): domain Bacteria; phylum Chloroflexota; class Dehalococcoidia; order SM23-28-2; family RBG-16-64-32; genus DATKKM01. Next base: position 12,941 of record JBGPBZ010000019.1, read on the forward strand.
ATATGCACGCGGAGGTGTTCGAGTCGTGCGCGTACCACCGCTGGGGACTGTTCGATCACCCGTCGGGAGCGATCGGGACGCTGATCCTGGGCGGCGGCGTACCGAAGAACTTCAACCTGCAGCCGGAGCCGGCGCTGAGCCAGGTGCTGGGCATCCCGGAAGTGCGCGGCTATCTGTTCGACGTGCAGATCGTAACGGCGCCGGTGACGGACGGATCGCTGTCGTCGTGCCCGCCGGGCGAAGCGGTGACGTGGGGCAAGGTGGACAAGGACTCGTATCTGCAGACGACGGAGAGTGTGCCGGCGGACTATTCGATGGTGATGCCGTTCATCGCGAAGGCGCTTTTGGACAAGCGGGCGCGGTTCGCGAAGCGGGCGGCGGAGGTCGGGGAGGAGAAGCTGTTCGCGGAGGAGCCGGCGGCGCTCGGATACCTGCGGCCGCGCGAAGGGTACCGCCTGTACGAGAAGCGGGAGTTGCTGGTGCGGAAGCTGGAGGACGATGTGCGCGGGAACGCGGAGTGGTTGCGGGAGTCGATACGGTATTAGGGGCGTTTCTTAGCCGCAGATGACGCGGATGAGCGCAGATGAAGCGCAGATGGGGACGGAAAATTAGCCGCGGATTGGCGCGGATTGAACGCGGATTGTGCGCGATTACGTCGAAGGCGGACGCAGGGTGACTTCGCCCGCCTCAAACGTCTTCATTGTCCCGTCCTTGAGCTTGAGGACCAGGTTGCCTTCGTCGTCCACGTCTTCGGCCAATCCCTGGAAGGTTTCATCGCGGAAGGTGAGCGTTACTTCGCGGCCGAGGGTTTCCAGGCGGGATTTCCAGGCTTCATGGACGGCGCGCGGGTCGGGGGCCGTGTAGAGCGCTTCGAGGTGGTTGAGGAAAGCGGCGAGGAGGGATTCGCGGGAAGCTTCGGCGTTGAGTTCTTGCTTGAGGCTGGTGGCGATGCCCGCGATCTCGGAGGTGGGGTCGATATCGAAGTTGACGTTGATACCGGGCCCGATGAGCGCGTAGCGGGGGTCGGAGCCGGAGAACTCGGTCTCGATCAGGATGCCGCACACTTTTCGGCCGGAGAGGAGGACGTCGTTGGGCCACTTGATCTGCGGCTGCAGGCGGACTGTCTCATCGATCGCCAGGGAGACGGCGAGCGGGACGACGATGCCGAGCTGGCGGAGACGTTCGACGGTGGGGCGGAGGATGACGGTGAGGTAGAGGTTCTTGCCGGCGGGGGAGACCCAGGCCCGGCCGAAGCGGCCACGGCCGGCGGACTGCTCCTCGGCGAGGACGACGGTGCCTTCGACGGCGTCGGCGTCGGCCTCAGCGCGGGCGACGTCCATGGTGGAGGAGGTGCTCGTGTAGTAGAGAAAGCGGCGGCCGACGAAGCGGGTGGTGAGGTGCTCTTCGACGGCGGCGAGGTTTAGCCACATGCGGTTCAGGATAAAGCGAAGGGGCGGCTCTTGCGAGCCGCCCTCTGGTTTGATTTGAAAGGGTCGGCTCTCTGAGCCCCGGCTCTTCGATCTGAACAAAGCAAAAGGGCGGCTCTGAGAGCCGCCCCTTTACGTGCAGCACGTAGACCACGCGCCGCTAGCCCCGAAAGGCTACACCAACACCTCTATGAGGCGGTGGTGCGAACGGACTGCGGGCCTACGGCCTCTATGATGATCCATTCACATCACCTCCTTTCCTGCTTTGCATATTACCAAACCGAGTCAAGGGGTGGGAGGAGGAAGGGGGAATGCGGAAGGAAACCGGAAGGCGGCGTTCCCATCGAACCTCCTCAGGCCTGAAGGAAGCGCAACGCCGCACTTGCGACGTCGTCGGCGCGATTGAAGGCGAGCTCGTGGGTAGCAGCGGGTATGATGGCGAGCTGAGCGTTGGGGATCGCCTGGAAGAGGGCGACCGTGTGCTCGATCGTCATCAGGTCGCGGTCGGCGGCGAGGACGAGAGTTGGCACGCTGATCTTCGCGAGATCCTCGACGGTGAGGGTTGGCTGGGACATGAACATTTGCTTCGTCTTCTCGAAGACGGCCGGGAAGTGTTCGGGGCCATCGGGGCTGTACTTCTCGTAGGCTGCAACGGCTTCCGGCAGCATCATCTTGATCATGTCGACCGAGAACGACTGCATCATCCCCAGCATGGTGGGAGAAACGCCGTTGTAGTGGAAGTTCGCGGAGAGGGGCACCATCTTCGCGATGAGGTCCGGCCGCTTGAGCGCGAGCAGCAGGCAGATGATTCCGCCGTCGCTGAATCCGAAGAGGTTCACCTTGCCCAGACCCAGCGCCTCGATGACGCCGATCGTCTCGGCCGTCATGTCGTCGTACGTCAGCGGGCCGCCCTTGTCGGCCGTGTGGCCGTGGCTGCTGCGGTCCGGCGCGATGACTCGAAAGTGCTTCGCGAAGTGCTGCCCGATCGCCATCAGCGAATCGCCGGTCCCGAAGCCCCCGTGCAGAAGCAGGAGCGGGTCGCCCTGGCCGTATTCTTCGTAGTAGACGCTCTGGCCGTCTACCTGAACGTACTTTCCGTCCAAAGTGTCCTCCTCTGGTATCGATCGCTTTAAAGCGAGCTACCGAGCGCCAATTGTACTCCGCTGGGGCGCCACCACCGGCAGCGAAGGGCGCTAGGCCATACCGTCCCGACGTTTTAGAGTTGTGGGCATGTTGTTGCGAGAGCTGGCCTCGGCGGTTCCGGGTGTGCGGCTGATTGGCGATGGGGACGTCGAGATCACGTCGATTGAGTACGACTCGAGGGCTGTGATCGAGGGGTCGCTGTTTGTGGCGGTGCCGGGGTTCAAGGTTGACGGGCACGCGTACCTGGGGCGGGCGATTGAGGGCGGGGCGCCGGCGGTGGTCGTGCAGGAGGACCACGAGGGGTTGTGGCAGGCGGTCGCGGAGGGCGGGGGTGTCGATGTGCTGGTGGTTCCGGACACGCGGGTGGCGCTGGCGCAGCTTTCGGCGGAGTTCTTCGGGCATCCGGCTCGGAAGCTGGGCACTATCGGGATCACAGGGACGGACGGCAAGACGAGCCTGGCGCACCTCGTCGCGCACGTACTCAACCACTCGGGGCAGAAGGCGGGGCTGATCAGCACGGCGGAGTGCCGCATCGGCGACGAGCCGCTGCCTGACTCGGGGCGATTCACGACGCCGGAAGCGCCGCAGGTGCAGGCGATGCTGGCGCTGATGGTGGAAGCGGGATGCAAGTGGGCGGTGATCGAGGCGACGTCGCACGGGCTGGCGCTGCATCGGGTCGACGAGTGCGAGTACGACATCGCGGCGTTCACGAACGTGGGCCGCGATCATCTGGACTTTCACGGGAGCGAGGAGGAGTACCTCGCGGCGAAGGGGCGGCTGTTTTCGCTTCTGGACGAATCGGTCGACAAGGGGATCGTGAAGACGGCGGTGCTGAACTGGGACGACGTGGCGGCGCTGTATTTCGCTCCGCGCACGAAGGCGAGACGCATACGGTTTGGCGCCGACCCGATGGAGAACGTCTCGATCGAGAGCTGCGAGGCGGACGGCTTCGGGAGCAATATCGTCATCAACCTGATGTCGCTAAAGAGTCACCCGGCAGACGACAGTATCGACGAAGGCAGACTGCGGCTGCGATTCCCGAAGCCGGGGCGGTTTAACGCATATAACGCTGCGGCAGCGGCGGGAATCGCCCTCGCGGCCGGTCTCAGGGTGTATGAGATCGCGGACAGCCTGGAGTCGTGGACGGGGGCGCCGGGGCGGATGGAGCGCGTCGATGCGGGGCAACCGTTCTCGGTGATCGTGGACTTCGCGCATTCGCCGGACTCGTTGCGGCGGGTGCTGGAACTGCTGCGGGAGACGTCGCGGGGGCGGATCATCGCAGTTTTCGGGTGCATCGGGGAGCGGGACAAGGACCGGCGGCCCGGGATGGCGAAGGCGGCGGCGGCGCTGGCGGACTACACCTTCGTGACGGACGACAACCCATACTCAGAGGATAGGGACGCGATTCTGCAGGACATCGCGGACGGGATGCGAGCGGCGGGCAAGCTCGAAGGGCACGACTTCAGCGTCGTCGCGGACCGGCGGGAGGCGATCGCACAGGCGCTGGCGATGGCGGTGGATGAAGACGCCGTGCTGCTGGCGGGGAAGGGACACGAGCGCGAGGTCCACATCGGCGATACGGAGTACGCGTGCGATGACCGGGAGGTGGCGCGGCGGGTGCTGGGGGAGCTGGGGTACGAGGCGTAGCGGTCAGCACTCAGCACTCAGCAGTCAGCGCTCAGGGGCGTGAATCGCTTCGTTTGCAACTGCGGGAGGGACGCCGACGGATCGAAGAATGTCCTACCCCGCCCAAGGTCCTTCGCGACGAGCGTCGCGGACCGTAGCGGGAGTGATCGGCGCTCAGGATGACATTAGCTGCGGCGATCTGGGAGGGTTCGCGCCGGGGTAAGCATGCGGCCGGAGCCAAAGCAGCGCCAGCAGCGTCCGCTGGAGTCGCAGGGGACGCAGGGGACGGAGCCGGAGGCCTGACAGTCGCGGCAGCCGATGCCGTCGCAGGACGGGCAGGACATGGTTCCGGCGCCGCGGCATTCGGCGCAGACGCCGGAGGCGCGGCAGAGAGGGCAGGGCGCGGCTCGCTCTTGCATTGCCAAGCTGAGACGCCGATGCGCTGAGGTGGGTTACGGCCGCTCACGCACGCCGTGAGCAAAGCTATGCAAATGGTATGATTGTTACGCTTCAGCAGGCCGGGTGACCGCTCGCCTTCGGGTGAGAGGAAGGTCCGAGCTCCTCACGGGCAGCGCGCTGGGTAACTCCCAGGCGGAGCAATCCGACGGAAAGTGGCACAGAAACATACCGCTCGCTTCGGCGGGCAAGGGTGAAATGGTGGGGTAAGAGCCCACCGGCTGCGGGGTGACTCGCAGGCCGTCTAAACCCCGCGCGGAGCAAGGCCAAATAGGAGGGTGCTAAGGGCGCCCGGCCCAAACCCTCGGGTTGGCCGCTCGAGGCTCCGGGTAACCGGAGCCCAAGATTGATGGTCACCCCCGCCTCGGCGGGACAGAACTCGGCCTACAGGCCTGCTGAGGCTTCCCTTTGGAAATCAGGCGAAGGCCCGACCGGTTCGCTCAGCGAAAGCAGCCACTTCCGCTCATCCTGAGGCTCTCGAAGGAGGAGCGGAGCGAGGACGGTACGATTCGTTGCGGGGTGTAACGGAGCGACAGACGTTGGACTAGCTCCCAATCACCGCGGGCGAGGGCGAGCTTCTTTCCCCGAGACCAACCCTTGATCTGACGTTCCGCCGCGAATGCTTCTTCTCGGGTGGGGAATGTGTCGTGGAAGATGAGGTAGACGGGTAGGCGTTTGGCGGTGTAGCCGCAGTAACGGCGCGACGCGTGCTCGGCGAGTCGAGCCTCGAGGTCATCGGTGTGGCCGACGTAGAGGGAGTTGTCTCGGCAGCGGAGGATGTAGACGTAGAACGCCATGTCGCGAGGATAGGGCTTGGTCTGATGATGGCGAAGGGGTGAGTGGCACTCAACGGAGGTTCGGCGTGGTGGCTTGTCGCGCCGTCATGGCTCCGCTCTCCTTCGAGAACCTCAGGATGAGCGGAAGGAGATGGCGTCTTTAGGCTTGCGTGATGGCCTCCGCCTGTATCAGGGAAGAGTTCGCTCATTGAACCGTGCTTGGCGTGGTGGCTGGGCGGGACGTCAATGCTCAGCTCTCCTTCGAGAGCCTCCCACCTCCGGCGGGCGGGCAGGATGAGCGGAGGGAGGGCGTCTTAGACTTGCGTGGTGGCCTTCGCCTGCAAAGAAGGCTTGTTGTCAGGCAGTGTCGTCCTCTAGCCGGTCAAGGGCGAGGTTGGCGAGCTCGTCGGCGCGGGTGTTTTGTTCGCGGGGGACGTGCTTGACGGCGAAGACGCTGAACTGGCGCTTGAGCTCCAGGAGGCGGTTGAAGAACGGGATGAGGCGCGGGTTGCGAACTTTGTAGCGGAATTCGAGCTGGCGGACGATGAGCTGCGAGTCCATGCGCAACTCGACCTCGCCGCCGCCGAGGCCGAGGGCGGCTTCGAGGCCGGCGATGGCGGCCTGGTACTCGACTTCGTTGTTTGTGGCGCGGCCGAGGCGGCGGGAGACGCGCGCGACTTCCTGGCCGCGCTCATCGAAGACGGCGGCGCCGATGCTGGCCGGGCCGGGGTTGCCGCGCGAGGCGCCGTCTGCGTACACGAGCCAGCGGCGGGTCCCGTCGGGGTTGAGGGGTTTAGGGACGGGGATCGGATTGTGGTCGGCGGGGAGGGGGATCTGCCTGCGGACGGCCGATGGTTTGGTGGGTGAAGAACGTCTGCGGGTCGGTCGCCGCACTAGGACCGCAAGACCAGCTGGACTTCGTCGTCGGTGACGATGATGCGCTCGACGCCTTCGCGGAGTAGCTCTTGCTTGTCGGGGAAGGCGAGCTCGTCCCACTCTTCGCGGAGGCGGCGGAGGGTCTTCTCGACGCCGCGGCGGCGCTCTTCCTCGCTGGCCTGCTGCTGAGCCTGGCGGCTGGCATCGAGGAGGCGGTCTTCGAGCTGGAGCTGCTCGGTGGCGATGGCGACGGCGGCGGACTGGAGCTTATCAGCGTTGAGGTTGCCGCCGGCAGCAGCGTCGAGGTACTGCTCGAGGCGCTTGTCGAGACGGCGGACGCGGTCACGGAGGCGGGTGAGCTGCGTCTCCGGGTCGCGCGCGTTGCCGTTGGAGTGGCCGTTGGGGGTGAGCGAAGCGGCGATCAATGCCTGGTGGACGGCGTGCTCCAGCTCCTCGGCGCGGCGGGTGTGGTAGTCGCAGAGGCTGCGGTTGGTGCGGGACTCGCACTGGTAGTAGCGGTACTGGGCCGTCTTCTCGCTGCCGTCGCCGCGCTGCCACTTCTGCTTGCGGGTGACGCCGATCATCTTGTTGCCGCAGTAGCCACAGAAAGAGATGCCCGACAGCAGGAACGGAGAGACCTGCCGCGCCGCGCCGGACGGTTTGCGCTGGTCCAGGCGCTCCTGGACGCGCTGGAAGTCGTCCTGGGAGATGAGGGGCGCGTGGCTGGCGGGGACGCGCACGCCGAAGCGGGAATAGGTGCCGACGTAGGCGCGGTTGCGCAGAATGTCCCGGACGGTGACCATGCTCCAGAGTCCGCCGCGGCGGGTGCGCAGCTCTTCTTCGTTGAGGCGGCGGGCGATGCGGCGGATGCCGAGGCCATCCTTTATGTAAAGGCGGAAGATGTAACGGACGACGGCGCCTTCTTCGGCGACGATGACGAGGCGGCGCTTGGGACCAACCTTGTAGCCGTACGGAGGTCGTCCGAGCGCTTCGCCCTTGACGGCTTTGCGGCGCATCGCGGCTTTTACCTTGTCGCCCATGGTGCCGTTGGTGCGGGCGGCGGCCCACGTCTCGACGAGGGAGCCGGCGATCTCGGTACCGTCTTCGAGGCTGATGATGGGGACGTTGAGGCTGGAGAGCTGGAAGTAGCGACGGGCGGCCTCCACGGCTCCAGAGCCCAGCGTGGCGAAGTCCGGCACGACGACCATGAGGAAGCCCTGGCCCTCCTGCTGGCGCACGAAGTCCATCAGCTGGCGGAAACCGGAGAGCTCTGAGTCGGACTTGCCGTCGAGGAAGGTGGCGGCGGCTTCGAAGCCGTTTTTCTTGCAGAACGCGAGGAACGCCTCGCTCTGGCCACCGAGGCCGCGTTCCTTCGTCTCGCGGAAGTATCCGATTGCTCGCATTACGTTACCAGCAGGATCCGTTCGCAACTGACGCACTGGATGACGGGGCTGCCGACGCCACGCGCGCGCTGTAGCACGGACATCGGGAGCGTGATGCGGCAGCCCTGGCACATCCCCCGCTCGACGCGGGCGACGGCGGTGCCGCCGCGGCGCTCACGCAGGAGATCGTAGAGGCCGATGAGCCGGCGATCAACATCTGTCGCCTTGGAATCGCGCTCGGCTTTGAGGCGAGCGGCTTCGGGTTCGATGGATGTTTTTTCGGCCAGAAGGTCTTCCTGGCTCGCGCGCCACGCGGCTTCGATCTCGGAGACGACGGCGTCGGCGGCCTGGCGCTCGGAGTCGGCCTCATCGACCTGCATGAGGAGAGCGAGCACGTCGTCGTCGCGCTTGCGTGTGAGGTCTTTGAGGTTGCGGAGCTCGGCGTCGTAGTCCTGGAGCTCTTTCGGGTTCTTGACGGTGCCGCCATAGAGCTTCTTCTCGATCTCCGCCGCTTTGCCGCGCACTTCGTCGGCAGTGAGCTCGAGGTCCTTCTGCTGCGCGCGCAGAGCAGCGACGGCCGCGGCCTTCTCTGTGGCAGCCTCGCGAGCGGACAAAAGTTCATCCGACTCTCCCAAAGCGATTTCGATTTCGGAGAGCCTCGCGAGGGCCTTATCGAGGGCCAGGTCCGTGTCTTGCAATAAAAGTAGTTCGGCGACAGCAGTCATAGAGATCGATGAAAAGTAGCGGGTCGATCCCGGGGCGGAATGGACATCGCTGCGTCGCGGATTATAGACTTGACATACAGTCATTGCAAGCGATTTTTGGGGCCGCCGAAAAACGCAATGCACTCCCCACCGAAAGAATGTCCGATGTTGTTTAACGTTCTCCGCGAACTCCGCCAGGGAATCGGCGCGGTCAACAAGTTTGATCTGAGCGAGGCACAGGTGAAAGCGGGCGACCTGACGATCCGCGGCCTGAAAGGCACGGTGGGATTCCTCCGCACGGACCGCGGGCTGCTGGCCCGGACGCGCGCGACGGGACTGATCGATGAGGTGTGCTCGCGGTGCCTGACGCCGACGGAATCGGCGGTGACGGTGGACTTCGAGGAGGAGTATGTGCCCCTGTTCGACGCCAATACGGGCGCGCCGATACGGCTGAGCCCGGAGGAGGAAGAGGATCTGTTCCGTATAAACCCCCGCGGGGAGCTCGATTTGCGGGAGGGCCTGCGCCAATATATCCTGATGAACGAGCCTGCGAAGCCGCTGTGCAAACCTGACTGTGCAGGCCTCTGTCCGGTCTGTGGCGCCGACATGAACGCGGGGCCGCACGAATGCGACGCGCAAACGGATGAACGCTGGAGCGCGCTGGCCGGCCTGAAAAACGAAACTTCGGAAGGAAACTGACATGGCTCCACTGCCAAAGAAAAAGACATCGGTCGCGCGGAAGAAGCGAAAGCGCGCACACCTGGACTACCCCAGCCCCAAGCTGGTGTTGTGCAAGCAGTGCCGGAGCCCGAGGCGGTCACACCACGCCTGCCCGACCTGCGGGACGTACCGCGGCCGCGATGTGCTGGCGGTGGGACGCGAGCGACGCCCGAAGGTGCCGGGGGAATAACACCCGGCAAACCCACAAACCGGGTGCGGCCAGGCGATTCTTCAGTTTTGAATGACGTTGGTTCTAGGCGGCCCAGTGGGGCGAGCGCCACTCGCGCTTACACTTGCCATCGCGCTGATCGGGCAACAGCAGCTGACAATTCGCTCCGACGCTCATGGTTTGTCGGTTTGTAGGTTCGTTGGTTTGTTATACTACCCACGCTATGAGACGAACGCTTTTCATTCTGCCGCCGCTGAGTCTTTTCCTGGCGGCCGCGGCAGCGATCACGTACTTCATCTACTGGGACGCCACCCACTGCACGTTCTGCCGGACGCGGCTCGACGAGTTCGGTCGCTGTCCCAACCCGAGTTGCCATTTCGGACGGCTGACCAGGGAAAGCGAAGCCGCGGCCGTTCGCTAGCCCCGCATGGACTCCTCTTCCCCCGCGCGCGATATCTTCCGCAGGCTGCTCGAACTACCCATCGATCCTGTGTTAGCGCTTGTCTTTCCCGGACAGGGCAGCCAGAAGGTGGGAATGGGCTCCGAGGTGCGCGGATCGGCCGAAGCAGCTCGAGGCATCTTCGAGCTGGCGGACGAGGCGCTGGGGTTCTCGCTGTCCGGGCTGTGCGCTGAGGGGCCGGACGACGAGCTGACGAACACGCTGAACGCACAGCCGGCGATTCTCGTGACGTCGCTGGCGATACTGGCGGCGGCGCTGGAGAGCGGGGCAATCGCCACGCGGCCGGCGTACGTGGCCGGGCACAGCCTCGGGGAGTACTCGGCGCTGGTAGCGGCGGGATCGCTCGGTGTGGAGGGTGCAGTGAGGCTGGTGCGAGAGCGTGGGCGGATCATGGGGGCACAGTCCGAAGGCACGCTGGCGGCGGTCGTTGGCCTGGACGAGGCGACGGTGGCGGAGATTTGCCGCGAATCAGGTGCTGAATGCGCTAACTACAACGCACCCACGCAAACGGTGGTCGGCGGGACGCGAGAGGCGGTGGAGCGGGCGTGTGCGCTGGCCAAGGAGCGCGGTGGGCGCGGGCTGCCGGTCAACGTCTCGGGGGCGTTTCACACGTCTCTCATGGAGCCGGCGGCGCGGCAGTTTGCGCAGACGCTGGACACAACGGACATCGCCGTGCCGGCGATACCGGTCATCGGCAACGTGAGCGCGCAGCCGCTGGCGACGGCGGAGGACGTGCGGGCCGACCTGCGAGAACAGATACGCTCGCCCGTGAAGTGGTACCAATCAATGGACACGATGCAGGCGCTGGGCGTGCGCCGCGTGGTGGAGCTGGGGCCGGGGAAGATCCTTTCGGCGCAGCTCAAGCGCTCGCACCCGGAGTTCGAGCTATCGAACCTGGACGAAGCGGCGGCGCTCAAGCCCTTCGAGAACCTCAGGGTGAGCGGATAATGTTTGACCTGAGCGGCAAAACGGCGCTTGTGACGGGCGGCTCGCGCGGGATCGGGGCGGGGATCTGCACGTACCTGGCGCAGCACGGCGCAGCCGTGGCGATCAACTACAAGGAAAGTAAAGAACAGGCGCTCGCCCTCAAGAAGAAGATCGAGGAGGCGGGTGGGAAGGCGATCACGATCCAGGCGGACGTCCGCAAGCCAGAAGACTGCGAGCGCATGGTAGCGGAGACGATCGAAGGGCTGGGACGGCTCGACATCCTCGTGAACAACGCCGGCTTCAACCGGGACACGCTGATCTTGCGGATGTCGCTGGAGGACTGGGACGAGGTGATGGACCTGAACCTGAGGGCCGTCTTCCTGAGCACGAAGGCGGTGCTTCGGCAGATGATGAAGCAGCGGACGGGCCGCATCATCAATATCGGGAGCGTGTCGGGGCTGGCGGGGAACGCCGGGCAGGCGAACTACGCCGCGGCGAAGTCGGGCCTCATCGGCTTCACGCGGGCGGTGGCGCGCGAGATGGGCTCTCGGAACGTCACCGCGAACCTGGTGGCGCCGGGACTCGTGATCACGGAGCTGACGAAGGACATCCGGCCGGAGATCGTCGCCGGTGTCAAGCAGCGGCTGATGATCGACCGCTTCGGGACGGTGGAGGACATTGCCGCGATGGTCGTGCTCCTCGCCTCGGACGAGGGCGGTTATATCACCGGGCAGGTGATCTCCGTAGACGGCGGGCTGGGGCTGTAGGATGGCCGGGCGACGTCACAAGGGCCGTACGCTCGCCTTGCAGGCGCTGTTCGAGCTGGACGCCGTCGGGCACGAGCCCGAGCACTCGCTGGACATGCTGCTGGAGGGCCTCGAAACGTCGCCGGAGGTGCGAAAGTTCGCCTCGGAGCTGGTGAAGGGGGTACTGGAGCACCGGGAGCGCATCGACCAGGTGATCAAAGAGACGGCGCCGGCCTTCCCGATAGACCAGATCGCCGTGGTGGACAGGAACATCCTGCGGCTTGCGATATACGAAATACTAATCGATAATAACGTACCGATGCGGGCCGCCATAAACGAAGCTGTTGAGCTTGCCAAGGAGTACGGCGGCGAGAATTCCCCCAAGTTTATTAACGGCGTCCTCGGGTCTGTGAGCGTACTCGCAACCTGAAGATGACAAGCCCAAGGAGGTAGCCCCGTGCCAGCAGCCGTATTCGACCGAGTGCGAAAGATTATCGCAGAGCAGCTCGGCGTGGAAGAAGCCGAGATCAAGCCGGAGACGTCGTTTGTAGAAGACCTGAACGCAGACTCCCTGGACCTGGTCGAGCTGATCATGTCGCTGGAGGAAGAGTTCAGCAAAGAAGGCAAGACGATCGAGATCTCGGACGAGGACGCGGAGAAGATCGCGACCGTGCAGGATGCGGTCAACTACATCAAGGAGCTGGGCGGGATCGAGGACTAGCCGCCAGCTATCAGCTATCAGCAAGGCCCCTCGCTCATCGCGAGGGGTTTTCGTTTGGGCGGCGGTGGCTGTCAACGGACAATCAAACGGATAAACGGCCCGAATCTCGTACAACGTCCCGTTCCGTTTATCCGCTGCGCCGCAGGCTATCCGTTGACAGTTGCCGCGGCGTGCAGCCCCCGCCCCGGCCCCTCTCCTCCTCCAGAGGCGGACGGTCGAGGGGAGGCGAGGCGTTTTGGCACCGCTCCGGCGTATACTTAGGCAGATATGAACGTATTTGGCGTTGGGCCAATGGAGTTGCTGCTGGTGGCCGTGATTGCTCTTCTCCTTCTAGTCCCGGTGTACAGCGATCGGTGTATTGAGCTGGTCGCTCGCCTGCTGAAGTCGGTGCTGTCGTGAACGTATTTGGCGTCGGGCCGATGGAGCTGCTGCTGTGCGCGATTATCGGCATCGTTGTACTCGGGCCGGAGCGGTTCCCACAGGCGGCGGTGCAGATCGCGAAGGCGATCAAGTTCCTGCGCGGCTATGCGACAGAGGCGACTTCTGACCTTCGATCCGAGTTCGCGGAGCTGACGAAAGAGTACGAGGGGCTGCGCAAGGAGCTGGACGAGGTGCGCGGCAGCGTCTACAAGCACGTGGACGTGATCACAGGCGAGGTGGGCAAGGCTCACGGCGAAGTGAAGACGGCAGTGCGCGAGACGCCTATCGGCGAGCTTCGGCAGCTGCTGAGCGGGACGCCGATCATCGAGCCGGGCGGCGATCTACCGCCCGAACGCAACGGTACGGGCAACAACGGCGCTTCCAGCGGCCCGCAACACTAGCGCAGCGTCGCAGGACTGACGATGGCCCGAAGCGCGCCGACAGAGCCGCCCCCCGAACACCCTAAGGAGGAACGCGACCCGGGAGAACGCTATCTGACGCTGATGGAGCACCTGCAGGAGCTCCGTTACCGGGTGTTTGTCTCGGCGATTGCGGTGGTGGTGGGGCTGGGAATCTCGGCGGTCTTTGCGAACCGAGTCATCGGCTGGCTGGAGGACCCGGCGAAGGAGCGGGCGCCGGCTGGCTTCCAGTTCCAGTTCATCGAGCCGTTCGAGAACTTCGTGACGTACTTCCGGGTGGCGCTGCTGGGCGGGCTGATCATCGGGATGCCGGTGATCGTGTACCAGTTCCTGCGCTTCATCGCGCCGGGCCTGCGCGGGAGTGAGCGCCGCTGGCTGTACGGGACGGTTGTCGGCGCGACGGGGCTCTTCCTGGCGGGGGTAGCGTTCGCGTATTATGTCGCGCTGCCGCCGGCGCTCGACTTCCTGCTGAACTTCAACAACGACCTGGCGAACCCGAACATCCGGCTGGGCAGCTACATCGATTTCGTGACGCGGCTGCTGTTCTGGACAGGCGTCTGCTTTGAAATGCCTCTGGTCTTAATGTATCTGGCGCGCTTTAACATCGTGCGCGCGGGGCAGATGCGGGCGTGGTGGCGTTACGCGGTGGTGCTGATCGCCGTGATCGCCGCGGTTGTCACGCCAACGGTGGACCCGGTGACGATGTCCCTCGTGATGGCGCCGATGCTGGGCCTGTATGCGGTTGGGATTGTTCTGGCCTGGATCGTGCAGCCTAAGCAGCAAAAGACGGCGGAGTAGGCGAGCGGCGCGGTCATGCCCAGTCGGGTGGGTCTCGATCGTAAATGCCGGAGCAGACGAGGTTCACCCGCACGAATCGGTCATCGACGGCTTCACAGTAGGCCTGCTGCTCCACTTCCCACCAATCGTCGTCAGCGTGGCCTTCGACACGGTAACCGATACGAATCATGTCACCGAGATAGCCGGTGTCGAAGCCGACGAGTCGAAAGCGGTCGTAGACGCCGAACCAGTGCTCCAGGACGCCGGCGGCTTCTTTGCCCGAGCTCACCTCGACGACACCGCCGGGGAGCAACGCGCGAAAAGCTACGTCCGGGGCCAGGCAAGCTTCGAGCGCTACGAAATCACGCTCAGCAAGTGCCTGGATGAAGGCCACCGCGGCCGGATGGTCAACGCTTGCCTCGGAGTCCGCCACCATTTCAACCTCCTCTTATTCTCGCGTCGTCGAGTCGACGCAACTGCTTACGGCCGGTAGGCGGCACCAAGCATGCGGCGCGGCCGCATGTCTGTCAAGACAATGCTTCTCCAGGGCTGGCAATCGTCCGGTCCCGGTCAGAGGTGAGAGTCCGCGCCGTCTGATTGGGGTCAGATAGATATCGGACACCAGCATGATCAATGAGAGGACGATACGCTGGCGTCCAAATGAGAGCCCGAACGGCGATACTGCCGGGAGTGGCGCGTCTGGCCAGGCTCC
>JBGPBZ010000020.1:0-26575 GCA_041481535.1 Dehalococcoidia bacterium
AGCAGCGCCGAGGCGTTGTTGTTGACGGCGATCGCGTCCTCCGCGCCGGTGAGCTGTCGCAGCGCAGCCGCCAGGTGTGAGTGCCGCGACCCGCGCTCGCCTGCTTCGAGGTCAAACTCAAGGTTGGAGTAGCCGCGCGAGACGGCCGTCATCGCCTCGATCGCGGCCTCCGAGAGAGGTGCGCGGCCGAGGTTTGTGTGGATGATGACGCCGGTCGCGTTGATGACCGGACGCAATGACGGCTCGAGCACGAGGTGCACGAGGCCAAGCACGGTCTCCGCCAGCTGTTCTTCCGAAGGCGCCTCGCTGCCGCGAGCGATGGCGGTACGCGCCGTCTCAATCGCCTGGCGGACGAGCTCGGTCAGCGTGCCGGAGTCGTCGGCAAGCTCCTGTAGACGCTCGTGGTGCAAGAGCCGGTCCACCGAAGGCAGCGCCCGATATGCGTCCGTCATGGCGCGAATTGTACCGTTACGGCCGTTAACATTCCGTTCAACCTCGACCGCTGGCGCCTGCGATATGATGCCCTCAGGAGGTCCTAATGCCCGACGAGAAGATCCCGCCCGAGGCTCAGCAACAGCGAGGAGCCGATCCGCGCCGCGCCGCGCGTGTGCCCGGCGTCTTTGACATCGCGTTCCTGACGGATAATCCGGACGTCACTGAGGTGATTCTCGTCAGGCACGGACAGCCGCACGTCAACTTCGAGGGCGCGATTGGGGACACGATTGACCCGCCGCTCTCTGACCACGGGTTGATGCAGGCTAAGCTCACGGGTGAGGCGCTCTCCACGAAGCACATCGATGCTGTTTTCGCCAGTCCCCTCAAGCGCGCTTACCAGACGGCCGAGGCGATAGTCGAGCACCACAAGCACCTCCAGTTGACCGTGATCCCAGACCTCCGCGAAGTCGAGGTGTTCCGTGATATCCCGCCCGAAAAGACGGTCGTCGAGTACCTGGGCAAGGAGCTGATCACCGGCATCCGTCAGCGCATGATCGAGGAGCGCAACTGGGACGTCTACCCGTACTCAGAGTCCAGCCACGAGTTCAAGAAGCGCACCGTGAACGCCATCGAGATGGCGATCGCGCACAACGCCGGGCACCGCATCGTCATCGCCTGCCACGGCGGCGTGATTAACGCCTACACGGGCCACATCATCGGCACGAAGTACGACATGTTCTTTCGCCCAGCGCACGCTTCGATTAGCATCGTTGCGGTCGGCGAGGGGCGCCGCATCGTGCGTCTGCTGAACGACACGCACCACCTGACGACGGGTGAAGGCGAGTTCACGACGTACTGACGTAGCTTTCAACACTCAGCCACGAATTCGACCCTTCGCGTCGAACCCGGTAACATAACTACACCACCCCCAAAAAGCGAGGCCGCAGACATGACTCAGCAGAAGATACGCCAACTCAATCTCCGCATCCCCGGGCCCACGCCCGTGCCGGACGACATTCTGGCCGCCGTCGGCCGCCCGATGATCAACCACCGCGGCAAGGAGTTCGCCGGGATCGTGCAGCGCGCCTCAGCGGCGCTCAAGGAGTTCTTCCTTACGAAGCAGGACGTGATGATCCTGTCGGCCTCAGGGACTGGTGGCCTGGAAGCGGCCGTCGTCAACACTCTTTCACCGGGCGACAACGTGCTCGCTGTCAGCATCGGTAGCTTCGGTGAGCGTTTTGCGATGATCGCGGAGACGTATGGCGCCGAGATCACGATGCTGCCCTACGAGTGGGGGCAGGCGGCCCACGGGGACGATGTCCGCCACGCTCTCAAGGAGAACCCGTCGATTAAGGCCGTCCTGGTCACCCATAACGAGACTTCGACCGGGGTCACGAACCCCCTTGCTCAGATCGCCGAAGTAGTGCGGGAGTTCGACAAGCTTATCCTCGTGGACGCAGTCAGCAGCCTCGGCGCGATTCCGGTGGAGATGGACGCCTGGGGCCTTGACTGCGTTGTTACCGGCTCGCAGAAGGGCTGGATGGTGCCGCCCGGGCTGGCGTTCGCCGCGCTAAGCGACCGCGGCTGGAAGGCGTACGAGCAGGCGAAGATGCCTCGCTTTTACTTCGATCTCGCCAAGCACCGCGACTCGCAGGCGAAGGGGCAGACGCCGTTCACGCCCGCGATGTCGATCTTCTACGGCCTGGACGTCGCGCTTGAGCGCATGGCGGAGGAAGGCCTGGAGTCCATCTTTACGCGTCACAAGAAGATCGGCGCGTTCACGCGGGCGGGCGTCAAGCGACTGGGCCTAGAGCTGCTGTGCCAGGACGAGCGCTTCGCCTCCGACACGGTCACCGCGGTCAAGTGTCCGGAAGGCATCGAGGTGAGCGCGCTCCGCAACGCGATGGAGGACGACTACAACATCATCCTCGCCGGCGGGCAGGGCAAGCTGACCGGCAAGATCTTCCGCATCGGCCACCTCGGCCTCGTGCAGGAAGAGGACATCTCGTCCACGCTCGACGCGCTCGGCGAGACGCTCGGCAAGCTCGGCTTCAAGTCCTAGCCAGAATCCTGCCGCTCCGCACCGGCGTATTACTTAGTGCAACGATTGGGCTTCGTTGCTTTTACCGGCGCGCGGGTGGGGCTCCCATGGAATGGGCGATGTGGCTGGCAATCCCCTCCTGCGGCGCCGGTTCTTGCCCGCCGCTACGGAAGGCTCGTCGCCCACTGGCGCCGCGCACGCTGATACAGCATAGCGACGCCGATCAGAGACAGCCCAATCACCGCAAACGCCAGGGGCAGACTCGCGCCGGTCGCCTCCTGCGCGGTTGCGCGAATGACAATCGTGTACACGCCAGCCACCCCCGCGATCAGTTGCGGAGGCCGGCGACCAATGGAGGCCGGCCAGCAGTACCGTCGCTCCGACATAGAGTCCGATGTGACCGCCGACGCCAACCCAGAACCCGTGCTCGCGTGCCTTGTACGCGGTCAGAGCGATGCTGAGGCCGACAAGGAGCCCGCCTGCAGCCGTGACGGCAGACCAGAGCTCGTCGCTCTCATCGCTGCCGAAGGCCCATGCCGCCGCCGTGCCGGCCAGGATGACGACGAACCCCGCCGGCACGAGTGATGCTTGCGGGACGCGAGTCAGCACGACCAACGCCGCGGTCAGCACGACCGAAAGCGCCAGCAGAGCCGTTGCCGCGGGGAGATCTTTCTCGCTGAAGAACTTGTCGGAGTCGCTTGACCCGAACGCCGATGCGATCGCGAAGATCGTGACGGGGACCAGCGCTGTGCCGACGAGGAAAAGCAGGTTCCCGCCAAGCCTGTACGACGTCTGCGAACGAAGGTGATAGCCGCCGCGGATGAGCACGATTGTGACCGGCAGTATCAGGGCAACCCGTGCACCCGTCGATGCGTCGCCCCAGTTGATCGCCGCGAAGACAAAGATTCCGGTTAGCGCAAGAAACGCCCCCAGGTAGGAGAACAGTGTGATGACTGTGAGCCCGTGGTCGTCATCCGCTCTTGCCGCTCTGTCAGCGGAGAGCCCCTCGGCGCGCAAGATGGCTTCGGCTTGCTTGCGGGAGACCAAGCCATGCTCGACCCAGCGGTCGATATCAACGACGCTAAATCTGCGGTCGTCCAATGAATACGCCCCCTCCACGAAAGTATACAGGCGCTGCTGTTTCGTTCGTACGGGCGACCTTCAGGTCACCACGAGGGGTGGGCGCGATGGCGCGCTAGCTCGGTGGGCGCAGGAACTTCGGGAGCATGTCCTCGGGACCGCTCATGACCGTGTAGTGGTCGTTGATCTCGGGCTCTTCGTAGCCGGCGATGTAGCGCCACGTGCGGATGCCAACGACCGGCACGCCGAGCTGTTTGCACAATTTGAGCGCCTCGTCCCCCTTACCGACCGGGACGTAGAGGTAGAGCGGCGCAAGCTCGGCGTAGGGCAGCCACTCCCAGCGGGCGACTGCCTCGCGGACCGTCTCGTTCGTCTCCACTTCGGCCACGATGCGGGCGTTGTTCTCGGGGTGCTGCACGACGACGATGTCCGGGTAGGCGACGAGCGCGCCGGGCATCTCGATGCCCATCGTCCGCGTCGGATGGTTCACGTACGTCTTGAAGTCGCGGTACTTCTCCGTCGGGAAGGCGAAACGGAGTCGAGAGATGTCCTTGAGAGCGCGGTTGTGGATCAGCTGCCGGGACTCCGTCCGGGAGGCGTAGGTGGGTGGGATGTAGGCCGAGGCTTCGCCAGGAGCGGGCGCTGGGCCGACGACGCTCGATAGCAGCTGGCCCTTTGGGAGGTTGTCCTTCAGGCGGGCCAGAGCCTGCTGTACCGGGTCGTCCGGGGCAGGCGTCGCGGTCTGCGTTTCGTCGGCCATACTCATACGCTCCGTGTCTGAGATGCTTCCCGAAGTATGGCGGACGCGTGACGCGTAGAGCAAGAAGTGGCGCGCAAACTCCTTGACCCCGGCCACGCGTTTTGTGATTATTCACACAAAGGACTCCCCTTTGATTCGAACCCCCTTCCGCCGCCCGCTCCGAACGCGCCTGCGAGAGTAGCTGCGATGGCGACAACGCTGGCTGGAAGAGCCCCCCGCAGCAGCCTCATCGACCGCATCCGCACCTCGTTCGATCTGCGCTGGTATGCCGTCGCGACCACGCTGATGACGTACGGGCTGATCGTGCTGGGCGGGACTGTGCGCTCCACCGGCTCCGGCGAGGCCTGCCCCGACTGGCCGCTCTGCCACGGTCAGTTGATCCCGCCGATGGAGGCGAAGGTCTGGGTTGAGTTCTCGCATCGCCTTGTGGCGACGCTGATCGGCTTCATGATCCTCGGACTGGTGTACGGCATCTGGCGGAGGCGTCATGAAGACCCACTGCTCTGGAAGCTTGGGATCGCCGCCGGTGTGCTGCTTATCGCGCAGGTGCTTGTCGGCGGCGCGACTGTTGATACGAAGACCGCCGCCGGCGTCGTCGCGATTCACCTTTCGATCGCGCTGACGTTTCTCACGATTCTGATCATCATCACGGCGCGCTTGTTCCGGGCCGCCGACCGCGGCATCCTGCGGCCCGAAGCGCTGCCCGTGATCGTTCTGGCTGGCGTGTTCGCGCTTGTCATCTCCGGCGCCTTCGTCTCGCAGCGCCACGCCGGTCTCGCTTACCCGGACTGGCCGTTGTTCGACGGTGGCGTCACGCCCTCCTCGTCTGAGTCGGGGCAGCTGCACTACCTGCACCGGATTATCGCGGGCGGCGTCGGGATCCTGTACCTTGGGCTCTTCATCGCGGCGATCCAGGCAAAGGTCGATCAGCGAGTCATCTGGCTGCTGACGTTCGCCGGGGTGCTGATCGCCGCGCAGGCGCTGGTTGGGGCGCTCAACGTCTGGCTGGAGCTCGCGACCTCGGTCCGAATCCTGCATCTGGCGCTGGCGTCTGCTGTCTGGGCCGTGCTAGCCTTCACGATGGCGTGGGCCTATCAGAACGGCCTTCGCCTCACTAAAGGAACCTCCTGAATTGGCGACGATTACTACTACTACGGCCGCTGCCGCGCGCGATGTGCGCGGGCTGATCTGGGCCTACGTCCGCCTCACGAAGCCGCGCATCGTCGGGTTGCTCGTCATAACGACTCTCCCAGCGATGATCCTGGCTGTTGGTGGCTTCCCGTCCGTCTGGCTGATGCTGGCGACGGTGCTGGGCGGCTCCGTGGTCGCGGGAGGTGCCAACGCCATGAACATGTACTTCGACCGCGACATCGACGAAATCATGCTCCGTACACGCGTGCGGCCGATCCCATCGCATGCGGTAGAGCCGGAGCGAGCAGCTCTGTTCGGGCTAGTGCTGGGCGGCGGCGGCTTCGCGTTTATGAACGTCTTCGTGAACCCGCTGGCTGCTGCGCTCACGCTTGGCGCGTTCGTGTTCTATGTCGTCGTGTACACGCTGATCCTCAAGCGCACCACCTCGCTCAACATCGTGATTGGCGGGGCCGCGGGTGCGATGCCGCCGATGATCGGCTGGGCGGCGGTTACGAACACCGTTTCTATCGAAGCCATCCTGATGTTCGCGATCGTCACGCTATGGACGCCGCCGCACTTCTGGGCGCTTTCGATCAACTATTCGAGTGACTACAAGCGCGCCGGGATCCCGATGCTCCCGGTCGTCTCCGGGATCGGTGAGACGAAGCGCCAGATCCTCGGCTACTCGGTGATTCTGGTTGCCAGCACGATCGCCCTGGCGTTCCTGAGCGACCTGGGCGCCATCTACCTGGCGTCTGCGGTTGTTCTCGGAGGGGGATTCCTCTACTACACCGCAAAACTGTACAGGAGCGGCTCTGTACGCGATGCGCTGGGCGTCTTCCGTTACTCAATCGCCTATCTGGCGCTACTCTTCGGCGCGATCGCCGTCGATGTGCTGGTGCGGGGCTGATCGTTGACCTACGTGTATTCCGTATCTGATCATAGCGGCGGAAACCGACCGTGAGCGACGTTATCCGCAGACTCAGAGCCAACGCCCCGCGCCTGGTGCCCGCGCTGATCCTGCTGGCGCTTGTCGTCCTCCTGCTCTCGGGCTGCGAGACGGACACTCCGCAAAACACTTTCGCCGCAGAGGGCGAGGTGGCGCGCAAGCAGCGCGACCTCTTCTACTGGGCGATGTGGCCGGCGATCGGCGTCATGATCCTCGTAATCGGCGGCATCATCGTCATGTGCCTCCGCTTCCGCGAGCGTGACCCGAACTCGCTCCCGCCCAGGCAGCTCGAGGGCAACACGCCCCTAAAGCTGACGTGGACGGTCGTGCCGGCGATCATGCTGCTCGCCCTCGGCGTGCCGATGGTGGCGATGATCTGGGACCTGGGCGCTGACCCAAGTCCCGATGCGTATGTGATCAATATCGAGGCGCAGCGCTACAGCTTTTCGTTTATCTACCCCGAGATCAAGGACGCCAAGGGCAACCCACTTATCCTGGACGGGCTGCAGGACCCACACATTCCGGTCGGGAAACAGGTCGCGTTCCATCTGAAATCGAACGACGTCATCCACAGCTTCTGGATCCCTCGTCTCGGCGGCAAGCTGGACGTTGTCCCTAACAACGACAACGTGCTGTGGTTGAAGGCCGATAAACCGGACACCTTCCACGGCGAGTGCGCGGAGTACTGCGGGATCGATCACGCTACGATGAAAATGCTCATCCACGCCGACGCACAAGAAGACTTCGACAAGTGGGCGAACGAGGAGTTGCTGCAACTGAACGCAACGCCGGCTCCGAAGCCGAGCAAGTCCGCATCCGTTACGCCGACACCGGCCGGCTCTGCCACCATCGCACCGACGCCGACAGCCACGCCACAGGGGACAGGGGGTTAAATCCATGGCCACGATTGCCGCGCCCAGGACGAGCCCGCTAGCCCAGGCTTTGCGTGACACCCGCGCCGCCGCGGAGCACAACCCAATCCTTAACTGGCTGGCTACAGTTGACCATAAGAAGATCGGCGTGCTCTACGGTGTCTCCTCCTTCGTGTTCTTCTGTCTCGGCGGAATCGAAGCACTGCTAATGCGCGCCCAGCTCGCGCGCCCGGGCGCCAACGTCCTGACGGCCGACGAGTTCAACCGCCTGTTCACGATGCATGGCACGACGATGGTGTTTCTTGTCGTGATGCCGATGAGCGCGGCGTTCTTTAACCTGATGATCCCGCTGATGATCGGCGCCCGGGACGTCGCCTTCCCGCGACTCAACGCCTTCAGCTACTGGACGTTCCTGGCCGGTGCGATCTTCCTGAACGCGAGCTTCTTCACACGCAACATCTTCGGCGGCGAACTGGGTGCGCCGGACGGCGGCTGGTTCGGCTACGCGCCGCTTAACCTGCGTGCCTTTACGCCCGGGCACGGGATGGACTTCTGGGCCCTCGGGTTGAATATCCTGGGTATAGCTTCGCTCGCGGGCGGCTTCAACTTCATCGTGACGATTCTCAACATGCGCGCGCCGGGCATGACGCTCTTCCGGATGCCAGTCTTCGTCTGGATGACGCTGGTCACTTCGTTCCTGATCATCTTCGCGATGCCGGTGATCGCGGTGGCGCTGTTCGAGCTCACGTTCGACCGGTTTTTCGGGGCTAACTTCTTCAACCCCGCCGCCGGCGGGAACCCACTCCTGTGGCAGCACATGTTCTGGCTGTTCGGCCACCCGGGGGTGTACATTCTTATCCTCCCGGCTTTCGGGATCATCTCGGAGATCCTGCCCACGTTCTCGCGGAAGCCGCTGTTTGGCTACCCGTTCGTAGTCTTCTCCGGGATCGCCATCGGTTTTATGAGCTGGGGCGTCTGGGTGCACCACATGTACACGACGGGACTGGGCACCGTCGCTAACTCAGCTTTCGGAATCTCGACGATCCTTATCGCCGTGCCGACGGGCGTCAAAGTCTTCAACTGGATGGGCACGTTATGGGGCGGCTCCATACGCTTCCGGGCGCCGATGATGTTCGCGATCGGGACGGTCGCCATGTTCACGATCGGCGGCCTCTCCGGCGTCACGCACTCGATGGTGCCGTCGGACTATCAGCAGCAGGACACGTACTACGTCGTCGCGCATTTCCACTACGTGCTCTTCGGCGGGGCGATCTTCGGGCTCTTCGGCGGCATGTACTACTGGTTCCCGAAGTTCACCGGCCGCTTCCTGAACGAGAGGTGGGGGCACGTCCACTTCTGGCTCATGCTCATCGGCTTCAACCTGACTTTCTTCCCGATGCACATGTCCGGCCTGCTCGGTATGCCGCGGCGCATCTATACCTACCCGTCAGACTACGGCTGGAATCTCTGGAACCTGATGTCAAGCGTCGGCGCCTTCACGATCGCGCTGTCAGTTCTGATCTTTATGATCAACTTCCTGTACAGCATTCGGCGAGGCAAGGAAGCGGGCGATGACCCCTGGGACGCGCGCACGCTGGAGTGGACGATCCCTTCACCGCCTCCGCACTACAACTTTGCGGAGATCCCCGTCGTGCACTCACGAGACGAGTTCTGGCACCGCAAATACCAGGAGGACGCTCAGGGTAACGTTGTGCCGGTGATCGCGGGCGCCGCTCACGCGCCGGAAGTGGCGCACGGCGACGGTGACGGTCATGGAGGCGCCCACGGCGACGGACATGGCATCCATCTGCCGTCTCCGTCTTTCATGCCGCTGATCGCCGCCCTCGGCTTCCCGTTCATAGCGGTCGGTCTCATCTACGACTATGCGCTCGTGCCGGTGGGCGCGACGCTTCTCATCGTCGGCCTATACGGGTGGGCGCTGGAACCGGCAACGGAAGAGGAGTAGGCACTTGGCAGCAGGCACGGCACACCTCGAAACCTCCACCGGCCTCGACAACCGGAAGCTGCTGATGTGGCTCTTCCTTGGGTCAGAGTGCTTGTTCTTCGGCTCGTTCATCGCCGCGTACGTCCTTTACCGCGGGCACAGCACGACGGGTCCATATCCGGAGGATCTCGTCGACATTCCGTTCACGTCTGTCAGCGCTTTCGTCCTCCTGATGAGCAGTGTGAGCATGGTGCTAGCCCTCGCGTCGATTCAGCGGGGGAACGTGCGCAACATGCAGATCTGGCTCTTCACCACGGCGATCCTTGGGACGCTGTTCATCGCCGGCCAAGCGTACGAGTTCACGGAGTTCCACCACGAGGGCCTGAGCCTCAGCGCCAACCTCTACGGCACGACGTTCTTCGTGCTCACCGGCTTCCACGGCGCGCACGTCACGATCGGCGTGCTGATCCTGATGTCGCTCTTCACGTACTCGCTGCGCGGAGGCATCCAGCAGAAGGACTCGCTCAACATCGAGCTCGCGGGCCTGTACTGGCACTTTGTCGACATCGTCTGGATCATCATCTTTACGCTTGTCTACCTCATTCAGCCCCAGTAAGGACTGCACTCATGACACTGGCCGAATACAGACGCAAACGCGGCGAGCCGGTCCTCACAGAGGAGCACGCCGAGGAACACACGGAAAAGCATCCGGGCGTCCTGGAGTACACGCAGATCGGGCTGATCCTGTTCGTCATCACGGCGATAGAGGTGGGCATCTACTACGTGGGGCTTGGCTTCAACACGCTCGTCGTATCGCTGCTTGTGCTCTCGCTGATCAAGTTCACCCTGGTTGTCGCCTGGTTCATGCACCTGCGGTTCGATAACAAGCTGTTCATGACGCTATTCATCACCGGGCTGTTCACCGCGCTGATCGTCTTCACAGTGGTGATCGCTGCGCTGCACGGGCAGCTGGTCTAGGGAGCGCCTCCCGGGGCGAGACGGGGCAGAGCGGTGATTACGATACCGCTGCACACGGCGCCAACTGACGCCTGGTACACCTGGCACTTTCACCCCGATGTCATCGTCCTCTGCATCGGCCTGCTGGTCGCCTACTGGTACGCGGTCAGCGTCTGGCGTCCCCACCTGCTGGACGCGGGCCGGGTCAAGCGGCGTCAGGTGGCCTATTACTGCTCCGGCGTCGCTGTCATCTACCTCGCCGGCGGGACGCCCCTCCACGACCTGAGCGAGAACTGGCTGCTGAGCGCGCACATGCTCCAGCACTTGCTGTTCTCACTGGTTGCCGCACCCCTCCTGCTCGCCGGCGTGCCTACGTGGCTGTGGGAGGCCCTGTTGCTGCGTAAGATCATCCTCCCGATTGCCCGGGTGGTCCTACACCCTCTTGTCGCGATCGGGTTCTTTAACGCGGTCATCGTCATCACCCACCTGCCGGAGTCGATGAACTTCACGCTGAACCATCACTGGGTCCACTTCTTCGTGCACGTGCTGATCGTGAGCTCGTCGCTGATGATGTGGTTTCCGATCATCACCAACGTCCCGCGCCTGCCGCACCTGACCTACCCGTTCCAGATGGCGTACCTGTTCGTCCAGTCGCTCATCCCGTCGGTGGTTGCTTCGTTCATCACGTTCTCGTCTTCGCCGGTCTACAGCTTCTACGAGCAAGCGCCGCGCCTCTGGGGCCTCTCCGCCGTGGAGGACCAGCAGCTGGGCGCGTTCGTGATGAAGATCGTCGGCAGCCTGATCCTTTGGTCGTTCATCGGCATCGCCTTCTTCAAGTGGTACTCCAGAGAACAGGCGGAGGACAAAGGCCTGGCCCTGGCAGACGTCGAAGAAGAGCTGCGAGAGATCGGGCTGACGCTGAGCGACCGGCGCCCACGCCTGCGCTAGAACAGAAAAGCGCTGGCTATCGCCGGCGCCCCGAACCCCGGTCGCGGATCCGCTAGGGGACTACGAACGTCCCCTTCATCTCCGTGGGGTGGAAGTCGCAGCGGAAGTGGTAGGTGCCCGGTGTCGTGATGGTGAACGTCAGCGTGGCCGTCTTGCCGGCGGGGACGCGGTTGGGGTCCGTGCATCCGGTCGATTGGCCGTCGGTGGGTGAGCAGAACGCGACGCCGTAGTTCTCGTCCGTGCCGTCCACGTGGACGTTGTGGACGGCGGCGCCTGTGTTCTTCACGGTGAAGGTGTTATCGCCGATCTTGGCGGGGATTGCCGGATTGCTCGCGCCGTTGAACTTGATGACATTGTCTGCGAGATCGATCTCGTTGCCGCCCGCGGCTGGAGAGCCGCCCGGCGCGGGGCTGGCGCTGGCAGCGGGCTCGTTTGCCGCGGCCTCGCCGTTGTCGTCGGTGCGGGCCACGGCCCATATCGCGCCGCCGGCGAGGATTAGCGCGCAGATCACGAGAACGCCGCCGATCTGCACGCCGGAAGCTTTCGGGTTGTTGGCGAAGAAGGCTGCCGCTAGCAGGACGAAGATGGAGATGCCAGCGGCCAGTGCCGTCGCGTTGTCGCCCTTGATTTCGAGGTAGACACGAGACAGGCCGTAGATTACGAGCAGCAGGAAGGCGAGGATGCCGATCGGGATGGCGATGGGGAGGACTGTGCGCGCGCGAGCGTGCTCAGCCTGCTCCAGCGGCTTCCAGGACGACTCCGTGCGCAGGGCTTCCATGTCCAGCACCTGCAGCGAGCCGGGCACGAGCACGTGCTCGTGCTTGCGGACGATCGTCGCGGCGTTGGGCTCGTTCGTCTCGTAGCGGACGAGGCTGCCGTCGTCCGTCCACCGCGTCTCGAAGACGACGAGGACGTTGCCCTCGTTGTTGATCGAGCGGGTGATGCGGAGGTCGCGGAAGCCGGACTGGTTGCGGAGGAAATCGCGGTGTCCGTCAAGTTCGGAGAGTAGCCCGCCCGTGGCCATCGCTTCTTCAAGCCGAGTGGCCGGGACCTGGAAGAGAATCGTCTGAATGTATTCCATGCAACTTCCGTTTGTAGGGAATATCACAAGCACATGTGAGGGTCAAGGCGCGACGCAGCTTAGTGTCAGTGCTACACTAAGTGCGCGATGCAGACTCTCCGCGTCGGACTGGCCCAGATCAACACCACGATTGGTGACTTCGAGGGCAACGCCCGCAGGGTGCGGGAGTGGACGGCCCGGGCCCGCGACGCCGGCGTCGATCTCGTCTCTTTTCCCGAGCTGACGATTACCGGTTATCCACCCGAAGACCTCCTTCTTCGCCCCCGTTTCATAGCCGATAACCTTTCTGCGCTGGACGCCGTCCTCGATGCTACCCGAGGGATCACAGCGGTGGTCGGCTACGTCGCGCTGGAAGCAGGGGACATCTACAACGCCGCGGCGATCATCCACGACGGCCGCATCATCGACACGTACCGCAAGCAGCATCTCCCGAACTACGGCGTCTTCGATGAGCTGCGGTACTTCCGCTCGGATGACACTTGCCCGGTCTACGATTTCGGCGGGCTCGGCGTGGGCGTCAACATCTGCGAGGACATCTGGTTCGCCGGCGACCCCACGCGCTCGCAAGCGCTGGGTGGCGCGCAGGTGATCGTCAACATCAACGGCTCGCCTTATCACGCCGGCAAGCGCAAGTTTCGGGAGGAGATGCTGGCCGGCCGCGCGCGAGACTACGGCGTGCTCATCTGCTACACCAACCAGGTCGGTGGCCAGGACGAGCTCGTTTTCGACGGCGGTTCGATGATCATCGGCCCGGACGGCGAACTTCTCGCCCGCGCGAAGATGTTCGAGGAAGATTTGCTGGTCTACGACATCCACCAGGAGAGCCTGCTCGGCGCGCGGCTGCATGACCCGCGTGCGCGGAGCGAGCATCTCGGCGAAGCGGACGCCCGCGAAGTGCGACACATCGTTGTCACCGCTGACGTCCCGGCTGCCCGCCCGGCCGTCCAGCCGCGAATCGAGCCGGAGCTCTCGCATGAGGCCGAGGTTTACGCCTCGCTTGTTCTCGGCACGCGCGATTACCTGGGGAAGACTGGCTTCGGGAAAGCGCTCGTTGCGCTGTCCGGCGGCATCGACTCCAGCATCGTCGCGGCGGTCGCCGTCGATGCCATCGGCGCCGAGAACGTGCTCGGCGTTGGCATGCCATCGCGGTACTCGTCCGAGGGCAGCATCGCGGACGCGCAGGTCCTGGCCGACAAGCTCGGCATTCGTTTCATCGTGATCCCGATCGAGCCGGCGCACGCGGCGTACCTGGAGATGCTGGAGCGGCCGTTCCACGATCTCGCCGGTGATCACGCCGGTGTCGCCGAGGAGAACATCCAATCGCGCATCCGCGGGAACATCATCATGGCGCTTTCGAACAAGCTGGGCTGGATCGTGCTGACCACTGGCAACAAGAGCGAGTTCGCGACCGGCTACGCGACCCTCTACGGCGACATGTCCGGCGGCTACGCGGTGATCAAGGACGTGCCGAAGACGCTGGTCTACGCGCTCAGCCGCTACCGCAACACGATCTCGCCGGTCATCCCCGAGAGCGTTCTCACCAAGCCGCCCAGCGCCGAGCTGAAGCCCGGCCAGCTCGACCAGGACACGCTGCCGCCGTACGACATCCTCGACGCCATCGTTGAGCTCTACGTAGAGCAGGACCGCAGCGTGCAGGAGATCGCCGAAGCCGGATTCGATCGGGAGACCGTCACCCGCGTCGTCCAGATGATCAACCGCAACGAGTACAAGCGCCGCCAGGCACCCCCAGGCGTCAAGATCACCCCGAAGGCGTTCGGGCGCGACCGGCGGCTGCCGATAGCGCACAAGTACGGCGGGATGTGAGCGGAGCGGTCAGCAGTCAGCACTCAGCTATCAGCGACGAGGCTTGCTGGCTGAAAGTTGAGGACTTGCCCTTGACCGGCGGGCGCTGACCCGCGACGCTTACGCCATGACCATCAAGGCTGTCTTCTTCGACTTCGGCGGCGTTCTGTTGCAGTTCGCAGACGGCGTCGACCACAAGTCCCTCGAGGCGCGGTTCGAGCTTGAGCCGCGCACGCTAATGAAGTGCCTCTACTTCGAGAGCCGCTACATGGACTTCCAGGTCGGCAAATGCACCCACGAGGACTGGCAGGCTTCGATCCGCGTTGCGGCGGACAGGCTGCTCGGCGCGGAGCTGGCGAAGGAAGTGTTGGCGGCGTACGAAAAGGCCGAACGTCCGCTCAATCCGCATATGCTCTCGCTGATCGAGCGGTTGCGCGCGTCGGGGTACAAGACCGGCATCATCTCGAACACGATCCCGGGCCTGGAGGCGCGGCTGCAGGAGAACATCCCGCACATCATCCCGATGTTCGACGTGCGCATCGGTTCCGGCGATCTCGGCATTGCAAAGCCGGACGCCGGCATCTTCGAGCACGCGCTACGCGAGATGGACGTCGCGGCGAACGCCAGCGTCTTCACCGACGACGTCAAGTCCTACGCCGAGGCCGCGGGCGCCGTCGGCATGCACGGCTTCCACTTCACCGGCTACGGGCAGTTCGCCGCCGATCTCCGCTCCATCGGCGTCGACGTCTAGTTAACGATGGGCGTGACGATTCGCCCTGCGACGCCCGGAGACGTTGCCGCGCTGCTCGCGGTCATGGGCGACACTCCCACCGCTGAGCAGATCGGGATATCCGGGAACAAGCGTCGCGCGCGCATCGTGCGGCGCAAGCTCAACGAGATACTGTTCGCGCCGGCGTCGCTCCCCGGCACGTCCATCCTCATCGATGACGGCGATCCGGTCGGGCTGATCAAGCTGGGCGAAGAAGCAGCCGGTGACTTCTCCCTCGGCCTCGCCTGGATGGCGCTGCGAATCTTTGGGCCTATGGGGATCGTCGGGCTGGTGACTCGCCTCCGCAGCAGGGAGCGAGTCAACTTTGCGACGCCTCCGGACGCGCTCCACATCGCGGAGGTGCACGTCCGCGAGGACAAGCGTAGCAAGGGCTACGGCGGCCTACTCCTCCGCTACGCGGAAGAGCAGGCGATTGCCGAAAACCACGCGCGTCTGTCGCTCACAACGACGACCGACAACCCCGCGCGCCATCTCTACGAGCGCTTCGGCTTCACCATCGCCGAGCGCAAGGTGGACGCCGACTACGAGCGCTACACGGGGATTGAGGGGCGTATCTTGATGGTGAAGGAGCTGGCCAAAGGCCCGACATAACCCCAAACGCGTAGCCGGGCGTCCTTGTAATCGTCCCGCGCCTCTGGCACAATTGAATAAGCGAACCACTCGCTTTCTAAACAGGGGTACGAAAATGATGCAAGTCTCCGAAAAAGCCGCCGAAAAGGCCCGCGATCTCTTCAAGGAGAAAGGTCTCCCCGAAGACACCGGCCTCCGCGTATTCGTCGTTGGCGGCGGGTGCTCCGGCTATCAGTACGGCATGGCCCTCGCGCGCGACATCGACGCCGAGGACCTGATCATCGAGAACCGCGGCGTCAAGATCGTCATCGACCCGGACAGCGCGCCGCTTCTCGAAGGCGCCGAGATCGACTACGTGGACGACCTGATGAAGGCCGGCTTCACGATCTACAACCCGAACGCGGTCAAGTCCTGCGCTTGCGGCACTTCCTTCCAGACCGCGGACGGCGGCGGCACGGCCAAGGCCTGCTGCTAGCTGCCGGCCCAAACGTAAACGGCCAGAGCCCGGCTGTAAACGCCGGGCTCTTTCTTATGCGCTTAACGCCGGGAATATAATTGTCGGGTGCTGCTCGATCGGGATAGCGACTCACAGAGCTGGGTACTGAAGGCCCTGCGCGAGGCCGGAAATTCTATTGTTAACGAGCTGGCCGGCGTCGATGAGAAGGCGCTCTGCAAGCGTCCCGCTGAGGGGGAGCTCTCGCTCAAGGAGATCGCCGCGCACCTGCGTGATGCGGAGGAACTGGCCAACCTCCAGATGCAGGCGCTCATCGAGTCGAAGAGCAAGCCGATCCCTGTGTGGGATGTCGATGTGCTGCCGCTGGAGCGTGACTACCGTTCGTACAGCCTGCGGAAGCTGCTGTCAGAGTTCCGCACGATGCGCCGCGAGACGACGTACCTCCTCTGGGGCATCGATGAGCGCGATTGGAAGCGCCCCGGCAAACACCCGTACAAGAGCACAGTGACGCTGGAAGAGATCGCGCGCGGCCTGGCGCAGCAGGACCTCGAGCACCTCTGGCAGGTGCGTCAGTTGAAGTACGACCTCGGAGTCGAGGACCAGCGCTCGGCGAGCACCTGGGTCGACTGGTAGTTACTTCGCGGCGTCGCGCAGTTCGTCGAGGTGCGTGCCCAGGTGGCCGTTCAGCGATGCGATGATGATATCTGCCACCGCTCCCTCCATACCCCACGGCGCCGTCCACGCCCGCTGTAGATCATCGTCCGACGCCTTCTCGATCGCCTGGATGTCGCGCTGGATGTTCGAGCGGATCTCGTCCAGCGCCTCGGCCGGCGAGCGCCCTTCGCGCAGCGCCACCTGGTCGCGGTTGAACGCATCGTTATCGAACGGCTCGCCGCCTGTCTGTTTCGGCAGCTTCGACATCGCCAGCACGAAGCTCGCCACCCCGCTCGTCGACGCGATGTGATAGAGCAACTGGCGCTCGTTCCAGCCGCCCTCGTATACGTTTGCTGTCCAGCGGTCGGCTGGCATGGCTTCGACCGCCGCGCTGAGCTGCTCCCGCAAGTCCCGCAGGCAGGCGATCACGGCCTCCCGCGAACTCATCCGCTGTATGTCCAGCCGGTGTAGTGCGACGTCATTGGTTCGACCTCCTTCAAGATGCCGCCGTCCAGGACTGCGCCGACGATGAGAACATGATCGCCGATCTGATGCTCGTCCATCAGCTCGCATTCAAACCAGGCCATCGCGGCGTCGAGCACCGGTGTCCCGTTTGGCGACGTCTGGTAAGGCACTCCGTCGAGCTTGTAGTGCACCTTTGTGCGCTCTTCGCCTCTGCGGCCTTGCACCTTCTGTCCGCTAAACGGCTGCGCGAACCGGCGCGCCAGCTCCATGCTCTCGTCGTCCTGCGCGAGGAGGTTCACCGAGAAGTACTTGCGTTCGCGGATGTTCCGCAGTGTGTGCGATGTCGTTTCGAACGCCACTGCGACCAGCCGTGGCTCGAACGAGACCTGCATCACCCAGTCCGCCATCATCCCGTTCACCTGGCCGCCCTCTTCCTTGGAGCCGATGATGTACAGCCCGTACGGCATCTCGTCCATCACGCGTTCGAGTTCGGTGGCGAATGGCATTAGTTGTTGTCTGCGTTTAATCGACGAGGCGAGAGGACGATCCACACGTCGTGTTGCACGAGAATATCGGCCTTCAAGGCACCCAACACGTCCTGTACATCCCACATATCTTCAAGATCGCCGACGACTTCAAGAGTGAAGTCCCGGGGACCGCGCCGGTAGGTCTCGAACTTCATATCGGGGTAAGTCTCCAGGATCTTCTCTTTGACGAGCTCCACGTAATCCTCGGGATTTTCTCGTGCGGGTATGGTGGCTTCTCCGTAGATAGCGGTTGGTTCTTTCAATCGTCCGCTGGTCAATTTGCCTTCGATCTCCTCCACGAATTCGCGTGCGACGCGCACCGAGCGTTCCTCATGCTTCGCCGAGACTGGATCCGGCTTGTAGTCGGCGTTGATTCGAACGTCGAATAGCTTGTCTAAGACCTCGGCCATTCCGCTTTTGAACAGCTCGCGCCGCCATATCAGTTTACCCGAGAACTGGCTGTTCACGTAGCGGTGTTCCCAGTTCCGACCTTCGGGCTTCACGCTATATGAGATCAGCGCCGCGACGGCCGCCTGGAAGGCTGCGTAGTAGGCCCGGTTTGCGGCGGAGTTGTAGCGCTTGGCCCGGACATCCGCCTGCGCGGAGGCGAGGCTTTCGCGGGCTTTGCGCAGGTAGCGTTCGGGCTCAGTCGCCAAGGGTGATCGGCCCCGTCGACATCTGCTGCATCCGGCGGACGGTTTCCACAAGCTCGCCGGGCGATGTCACGGGGGGCGAACAGCTCGTTCCGACGCAGACGTACGCGGTGGGCGACGGCTCGGCGGGCAGTGAGAGCGATTCGAGGCGCGCGGAGTCTCGGCTCGGGTCGAGCACCTGCACGACGCGGAACGGCACCTCAATCGTCAGCGCCGCCTTCAGGAACTCGTCCGCGGCGCCCGCCGGTGCGACGATGTTGACCTCCGCGGGCGGGTTGAGCGCGAGGTCAACCATCTTCGCGTAGCCGGAGGCGAAGTAGCCCATCTGCTCTGCCGTCCCCGCGAACGCCTCGACCGAGGAGCGCGCGATGTCGAGGTAGCGTTGGTCGCGCGTCAGGTGATGGAGGCGGAGGAAGACTTCCGCGCAGACTGCGTTGTCTTGCACGGACTTCTGGCGTTCGCGAAGCCGGCCGACGTCCGGCGCTTCGTCCCAGACGTCCCAGAAGCCGCCGTGCTCTGTATCGTGGAAGCGCGCGGTCATTAGTTCGGCCAGCTGGGTCGCGCGGTCGATGTATGCTGAGTCTCCCGTCGCCTCCGCCGCGTCGAGAAGCGCGCGCGCCGTTTGCGCCTGGTCGCCGAGGAGGCCGAGGACATGCGGCGCCCCATCGTGGTAACGGTACATCGAGTTCGTTTCGGCGTCCCGGCAGTCGTCCCAGAGGAAGCGCAGCGCGCTGAGTGCGAGGTCTCGCAGCTCGTCATGGCCCAGCGTCCAGCTCGCCTCTAGGTACGCCGAGATCATCTCGGCGTTCCAGGACACGTAGCAGGTCCGGTCGATATACGGCTCGTCGTGGTCTGCGCGCTGTTCGGCGGTAAGTTTGTAGAACTCCTCGTCCGCGTCCTGCGAGCCGAAGAAGTAGCCGCGCTCCGAGTCGCGGAGCTTCCACTCGATGTAGGTGACGATGCCGCGGGCGATCTCGGCGTGGTCGTCGTCGCCGGTGATGCGGTAGAGCGTGCAGGCGTCGTGCAGGAGGCCCGCGTTGTCCTGCAGCATCTTCTCGTAGTGTGGCTCCGACCAGTCGCGCCGTGTGGCGTATCGGAAGAAGCCGTTCCATTCGCGGTCGTAGATCTCGCCGACGTGCATCACCTCAAGCGTCTTGCGGGCCATGTGCAGCACGTCGGGGTCGCCGAGCCGCCGGTGCGCGTACATCAGCAGGTCCAGCGAGTCCGTGTGCGGGAACTTCGGCGCCTCCCCGAAGCCGCCGTAGAGCGGGTCGTAGGCGTTGACGACGCTGCGGACGACGCCATCGAAGATCGCGGGTGTGAGCTCGCCGTGGCCGCTGGTGTAGATGCGCTGCCGGCGCTCTCGCAGCTCGATCGCCTTTTGTGACACCTCTTCGCCGTTCGAGACGAAGTGCGTGTACACCTTCGGGAGCGCTTCGAGCATCTGCTCGGGCGGGACGTACGTCGCGCCGGCCAGGATCTCGCCGTCGGGCGTGAGGAAGGCCGTCGTCGGCCAGCCGCCCATGTTGTAGCGCGCGTTTACGTCCGGCCGCTGGTCGTTGTCGACGCGCACGGGGACGTAGTGCTCGTTGATGAACGTGATGACGCTCGGGTTCGAGTAGGACGTCTCGTCCATCACGTGGCACCAGTGGCACCAGACGGCGGACAGCGAGAGTAGGACCGGCTTGTTCGCCTCCCGCGCCTCTTCGAACGCATCTGCGCCCCACTCGCGCCAGGCGATCTCGTTCGCGCGGTTGGGCCTGGGGGAGAAGTGGAATTTGTCGCTCATACGCTCAGTGTACTCGGGAAAATGGCCGCAGATTATCGCAGATTACACGCAGATTTATTGACGGATCGCACAGCGAGGCACTCAATCAGCGAAAATCTGCGGCTAAATCTATCGCTTGGTTTCGGCGATCAGGTCAGCCACGATGTCATAGCGGCCGAACGAGGGCACGAGGTAGACGCCCGCCGCTTTCTCACGGCAGAGGGCGATGAGGTCGCGGGCCATCGCCTGGCCTTCGAGCGGGCCTTTCTCGTCGCCGGCTTTGCGCATGCGGTCGCGGACGGCGTCGGGGAGCGTCATGCCCGGCACCTCGTTCGCGAGGAATTCGGCGTGTCGGGAGTTGTGCAGCGGCAGCACGCCAATGACGATCGGCTTCTTGAACTTCGCGGCGCCGTCCAGGAAGCGCTCGAGGATCTTCTCGTCGAAAACGTTTTGCGTCATGAAGAAGTGGCAGCCCGCCTCGACCTTGCGGCGCATCAGGCGCAGCTCAGTCTCCAGCGGGTCGGCGTTGAGGTTGGCGGAGGCGCCGATGAAGAAGTCCGCCTTCCCGGAGATCGACTTGCCGGCAAAGTCGACGCCGTCGTTGGCGAGCTTGAGGAAGCGGATCAGCCCGACCGCGCTCACGTCCCAGACGCCGACGATGTCCGTGTAACCGCCCAGCGATGGCGGGTCTCCGCGCAGGCAGAGGATGCTGGAGATGCCGAGCGCGTGCGCGCCGATCATGTCCGAGTGGATGGCAAGCGCGTTGCGGTCGCGCGTTGTGTAGTGCATGACGATGTCGACGCCAAGCTCCTGCTTGAGCAGCACCGACATCGCCAGCGGGGACATGCGCACATTCGCCGTCGGGCTGTCGCCGACGTTGATCGCATCGACGCCGGCGTCGCGCAGCAGCCGCGCCCCCTCGATCGCGCGCCGTGGACGGAGACCGTGCGGCGGATCCACCTCCACGGTCATCACGAACTTGCCGGCCTCCAGCTTGTCCCGGAACGGCGTTGACGTTTGCCTGGCGGCAACCCGCCCGGCCGCGCCAGACGCTGTCTTCGGTGCCGCTGCGCTCATCGCCATAACATCTCGGGGGGTTTCGTCCATATCCCGTTCAGGGTATCGGAATGTGGAAAGCGCGGGCAAGACGGGTCAGTCTGCCGGTTCGAGAACCTCGTCCGGCTGTCCCCGCCGCAGAAACTCCGGACTCAAGTCTGCGCCGTTGGGCCACACGACGGTTCCGATGACCGAGTCGACTGAGGCCTGCGCGAACAATGCACTGTCTTTTAGCGGCTCGAAGACTGGACCGTAAAGCAAAGGCTCGACATCGACTTGACGCTCGACACCGTCCTGGAAGCGGACTTCCAGTACGTACGGCCTGATGACTCTTACCCCGGTGACAACGTCCATAACTTACCTCTTAGTCCGGCGCAGGGATTTGTTCCAGCGGAATCCGTCCGTGGGGAGTTCGTCCATATCCCCGGTCAGGGTATCGGAGTGTAGAAAGCGCGGGCAAGGAGCGCGCGCTATCCGCTAACACCACGCTCCCATACGATTGCCGCATGAGCCCCCAAGCGCTGCCGCTTGCCCTGCTTGCCGTTCTTGTTGAGATCACGGTCGGCGGGTTGTGGGTGCTGTTGATCCCGCAGTTCCGCAACAACGCTGCCGCATCGTTTGTGAAGTTTACGGCCGCGCTTATCTTCATCATGGCCGCGATCACGTTTTTCGTCGGCGCCGCGATCGACGTTGGCAAGGACGTCGATGGCTACCCGTTGGACAACGACTGGATGGGGCCGGCCCGCATCGCGCTGGCTGCCACGTTTGCGGCTTCGGCGCTGTACGCTGTCGCGACGGTTCGAGGGCAGCGGGCGCCGGCTCTGGTCTTCGGCGCGATCACCTCGGTATGCGGGCTGGCGGCGATCGCCTTTCTCGCCGCCGTTTTCTCGATACCGACGTGGGGCTACCCGCTGACGCTCGCCGGCCTGCTCATCGGGACGATCGTCACCGGCGCTGTCTCGAACGGGATGATCCTTGGGCACTGGTATCTCGTCACGCCGCGCCTGGCGGAAGCGCCGCTGCGCGAGATCACGGGCCTGCTTGTCGTCGCGATGATCGTGCAGGCGCTGCTGATCGGCCTCGCCCTCGTCCTGCCACGGGACACGGTCACCACGTCGTTTCACCACGGCATCTGGGGCAACTACTTCTTCTTCATGCGGGTCGGCTTCGGGCTCGCCTTTGCGGCGGTGCTCTCCTGGATGGCGTACGATTCCGCGGGCGTGCGGGCGATGCAGTCGGCCACCGGCCTCCTCTACATCGCGATGGTGTTGGTGATCTGCGGCGAGGTGGTGGCGAAGGGCGTCATGTTCACGTCCGGCGTGCCGAACTAACGTCCGTATCTGGGCCATGCTAGAATCTGTATCCGCACCGTTGTGTGCCAAGAAGGAGGAGCCCCATGGCCGAGGGTAAGAACGAGACCCGCACCCTGAAAGTAGGTGACGAAGCCCCCGAATTCACACTGAAGGACCACAACCGGCAGGACTTCAAGCTCGCCGACCAGCGAGGCAAGAACGTGGTGCTCAACTTCTTCCCGGCGGCGTTCTCCGGCGTTTGCAGCCAGCAGATGCCGCGAATCGAGGAGCAGAAGGCGATGTTCGGCGACGACACGGTTGTCGTCGGGATCAGCGTGGACAACCAGTGGTCGCAGCTTGCCTGGTCGAACCAGATGGGCATCCACTTCCCGCTTCTGAGCGACTTCTACCCGCACGGCGCTGTCGCTGAGAAGTACGGCGTGCTCCTACCTGTTGGCGTCGCAGAGCGAGCGGTCATCGGCATCGACAAGGACGGCAAGGTGCGCTACATCAACGTGAACCCCATCCTCGAAGTGCCGGACCTGACGCCCTGCGCGATCGCGTTCGACAAGCAGCCTGCCTAGGAGGATCGCTTTGGTCACGAAGAGCCGCCAGCCTGCGACCGATGACCGCCCGATCGACTTCGGCTGGTTCCTGCCGAGCATGGGCGACGCCGAGATCATCGGCCCGCCCACGCGCGAAGCCACGCTCGAGTACCTGACAGAGGTCACGCGCGCCGCCGAGGACGCCGGCTTCAACTTCGCGCTGATCCCGGTCGGCACGACCTGTCAGGATGCCTGGCTCGTCGCGGCGATGTGCGGCGCGCTGACAGAGCGGCTCAAGTTTCTCGTCGCGATGCGGCCCGGCTTCATCGCGCCGACGCTCGCCGCTAAGATGTCGAACACGCTCGACCAGGCGCTGAAGGGCCGCGTCCTGATCAACGTCGTCACCGGCGGCTTCCCGGTCGAGCTGGCGGCGGACGGCGACTTCCTCGACCACGACGAGCGCTACGACCGGACGCAGGAGTTCATGCAGGTCGTGCGCAAAGCCTGGACTGGGGGCAAGGCCTGGGACCACGACGGCAAGTACTACAAAGTCGAAGGCGGCAACGTCTTCCCGCGCCCATTCCAGTCCGCCTCAGGCGGACACCCGCCGTTCTACTTCGGCGGCGCGTCAGACGCTGCGAAGAAGGTCGGTGCGGAGGAAGCGGACGTCTACCTCCTCTGGGGGGAGACCGTCGAGATGGCCCGCGAGCGCATCGAAGACATGAAGGTGCGCGCCGCCGCCGTCGGCCGCACGCTTCGCTTCGGCATGCGCATCCACGTCATCTCCCGCGAGACGGACGAAGAGGCCCGTGTCGCGGCCGAGCACCTCGTCTCCGAGATCCCGGAGCGCTTTCAGGAGATGGTCGACAAGCACCACGCCAAGGGCGAGTCCGAGGGAGAGAAGCGCCAGCGAGAGCTCGTTGCCAAGTCCGAGGATGGCTGGCTGACGCCGCACCTCTGGTCTGGCATCGGCAAAGCGCGGCTTGGCGTTGGCACCGCGCTCGTCGGCTCCGGCGAGAGCGTGGCGCGCTGCTTCCAGGAGTACATCGACCTCGGCATCGACACGTTCATCCTCTCCGGCTACCCCCACCTGGAAGAGGCGCAGCGTTTCGGCAAGTACGTCATGCCCCACTTCGCCGGCCGCACAACCACCAGCGTGGGAGCCGCGGCGTAGACGGACGTTTGCGCTCAAACCAATGTTGGGTCCGAGGCTGGAAAGCCTCGGCTACCGATAACTGATGTCAGCCATCAACGAGACCGTCGCCGAAGTACTCGAAGAGACGCTGGCGGGTGCGCGCCTGGAATCACCGCTGCGGGCCATCGCTATCTCCGGCAGCCCGCGGGCTCCGTCCAAGTCCAAAACGCTCGCCGAGCGCTTTCTCGCTGCGCTGGAGCACATTGGGTGCGAGACGCGCCTGATCGACGTGGCCACGCTGCCGGCGGAGGCGCTAGTCGTCCGCGAAACGTCCACCGAAATCGATGACGCGATCGTCGCCGTCGGCCAGGCGCAGATCGTCGCTGCCTCCACGCCGACGTACCGAGCGCTCTACACGGGCGTCCTGAAGTGCTTCTTCGATCTCATGCCGCAGTCGCACCTCGCCGGAAAAGTGTGTGTGGGCTTGCAGACGGGCATCGCGCCCGCGCACGCCCTCTCGCCAGACTACGGCCTGCGCCCGCTCTTCACCAGCCTCGAAGGCGTGCCCGCGCTCGCGATCTACGCGACGGACGCGGAGTTTGAGTCAGGCGAGCCTAACGCGGCCCTGACCGATCGCATCCGTCGCGCCGCCGAGCAAGCGATGCAGCTGGCGCACGGGTTGGGTCCGGGCGAGGCGTAATCTTTCGAGGAGCGGGGAGCTTACGGCGTCTTCGTGGGCGTCGCGCTGCCAGACACAGCCTTCGTCGGCGTCGCGGAAGCCGTAGCCGTCGCACTCGCGGACGGCGCTCCGCTGCCCTCGGTCACTGTGAGCGAGGCGTACATCCCCTGCGAGTAGTCCGCGGTCTTCACGTTGTTCTCTTCCCGCACGGTGTTGGAGATCAGGACGTACGTACCCGGATCCATCTGATAAGTGCGGGAGGTGTCGTCTCCGCCGTCGATCTCATCGACTTCGTGCTGCACGTCGACGTCGGCGGCGCCCTTATCGATCGAGCCGTCGTCCTTTTTCGGGAGCTCGCCCGGCGGGATACTCGTCTTGATGATCAGGAGGCTGTGCTGCTTCTCGCCGTCGTTCTTGATCGTGAACTCCACCGGCCCTCTCGGCACGCTCGCTGGAGAGACGGTCAACGACGACTCTTTCATCGAGACGTTGACCTTGCCGCCTTCACCGGTGTCGCTGCTACAGGCCACTGCCGCGAACAGAGCGACAGTTGCGAAGAGGCCAAACGCCAGCGGGGACAAACATCGAAGCATCGTAGGCGATTATATCAGGGGGTGCTCGTAAGGACGATCCTTCGAGACGGCTGCGCCTCCTCAGGATGAGCGGGTTGTGCCGATGCGTTGATATGGGTGCTGTGGCAACGTTTAGTCGTGGTGAACGGCGGCGATCTGCGGTTCGCGCTTCTCTGCCGGCAGCGGCATTGAGTACAGCACGTCGACGTGGTGGTGGTGGAACTCGAACGACCAGTACAGCGCCACCGCACGCTCGTTCGACTGGTCGACATAAACCGCGACGGCATCTACCTCGCGGCTGCTCAGGTGGCGCAGCGCCTCGCCAAGCAGGTATCGTCCGAGCCCGCGCCCGTGGTACTCCGGCGCCGTACCGATGACGTAGATCTCGCCGATCTGGCCTTCGTCGCCTCGCTCCTCCACCTTCACCCAACAGAAGCCGGCCAGTTGGCCGTTCTCTTCCAGCATCAGCACGTCGTCCGCGCGGAACCACGACTGGGACATGCGCGCACGCAAGTCGTCCAGCGTCCATGTGCCGTTTTCCGGGTGCTTGGCGAAGATGCGGTTGTTCAGCTCCAACCAGCGCTCGTCGTCTTCGCCGGGGCGGAACGGCCGGATGCGGACCCCTTCCGGCGTCGCGACGATCGGCGGCGGGCCGGGGTGCCGGTGCATGTGCATCAGCCGGCGCGTCGCTTGCAGGCCGAACGCCGTCGTCATCGCCCGGCTCGAGTCCGAATCGTTGTACGCCCAGAGGTCGAGCCGCTGGGCGCCTTCGCTCTCGGCGTGGCGGATCACGTACTGCAGCAACGTCCCGCCGATGCCTGAGCGGCGCACGTCCGGGTGCACGACGATCTCGGTGGAGACGCGGCGTTCGCCCCCGTCGCGGAACATAAGCGTGTGTGCATAGCCGACCAGCCGCTTGCCCTCGTATGCCAGGAAACCGACGGTTACGTCGTCGCCGTGGCGCATGCGCAGGAACTTGTGCTCGCCGATCGGCTCATGGCCGTCCGCTTCGGTCGCGGCCGCGATCAGCTCCTCGAGCTCTTCGACGTGCTCTACGTCCAGCCGCGACACGATTTCGATGTGGTGCATATCAGATAGGACGGTCCTGAGGAAGAAAGGCGGAACGGTGATCCGCTCCGCCCGTGCCCGATTTGGCTCCTCGGTCCTACGTGTCATTCTAAGCCGCAACCTCTCGAAATCGCCATTGTCCTCCGTACGACGAACGGCCCTGGACGCGCCGCTGTCGTACGATAGACGTATGAGAAACCTCCAATCGTTACGTTTACGACGATGCGCAAGGTAGCGGCCGGCGTCGGGGCAGCCTGCGCGGCCTGTGGCGCCTTCGTCTCGTTCCGCTGGATGCGGCGCACCCGCGAGGACCGGCGCTGGGAAGACGCCAAGTACCCCGGCAAA
>JBGPBZ010000021.1:0-26242 GCA_041481535.1 Dehalococcoidia bacterium
ACGTCCGCTTCTACAACCGCCACCGCATCCACAGCGCTCTGGGCTACGAAACGCCGTCCAAGTATGCTCTACAACGCCTACCCCGAAAGGCCCCCCTGTCTCACATGTCGTGAAGCACTACAGTTAGGCGCACGCGAGGGTCGGCTGAGGGGCTGGTGGTGGGTCTGCATGAGCATGGGAGCATCGGGCAAGGGAGCGTCTGGGGGCAGCGTTGTGGGGGTTGGAGCGGCGTCGCGGTTGGGAACGAGCGTGGGATGCCCTCACCCTTGGCCCCTCTCCCGTGCGCGGGCGAGGGGCAAAAGGTCTGCGCTCTTGACCAGCGGGCGGGCGTTCACGTAAAGGTTAGTACCGACATGCCGGACGAGAAGAAGTACATCAAGCCGCTCCCTTCGCCGTCGCCAGAGACGCAGCGGTACTGGGAGGGGTGCAAGAGGCACGAGTTGTGGATCCCGTATTGCCGACCGTGTGCACGGTCTTACTGGTACCCGCGGGACTTCTGTCCTCGGTGCGGGAGCCGGGATGTGGAGTGGCGGAAGGCGAGCGGCAAGGGGAAGCTCTATACGTACGCGATCCACTACCGCGCGTTCCACCCTGGCTGGAACGATGATGTGCCGTACGTGACGGCGCTGATCGATCTGGAGGAAGGGGTGCGGGTCTTCTCGAACCTCATCGGGGTGGAGGCGGACCCGAAGGCTATTCGTTGTGAGATGCCGGTGGAGGTGGTGTTTGAGGATGTGACGCCGGAAGTGACGTTGCCGAAGTGGAAGCCGGCATGAGCGCTGAGACTCGTATGGCCTCCCCGCCCCTCCCCTCCCCAAGAATGAGAGAGCTGGGGGACACCCCCAGACCCCCGGTATGGGCCTGCGGCCCCTTCACTTGCGCGTTCGCGTCGCGGAGATTCGCGCGTTGTACAGCAAACTCTCGGGTTAGTGGTTGGTGGTTAACAGTTAGTGAGCCGTCATGACTGACGCACGGGAGACGGCGGGATGGTTGAAGAAGGTTGCGATTGTTGGGGCGGACGAGTCGGACGAGATCGGGATGGTGCCGCATAAGGGGGTGCTGCAGCTGCATTCGGAGGCGGCGCTGAATGCGCTTGAGGACGCGGGGATCGACAAGCGAGAAGTGGACGGCATCTTTACATGCGGCGCGGGATGGTCGGCGAGTCTACAGATCGCGGAGTACCTGGGGATCGAGCCGCGGTACACGGACAGCACGGCGGTCGGTGGGTCGTCGTTTGTGATCGACGTCGAGCATGCGGCGGCGGCGATCGCGACGGGGCTGATCGACGTGGCGCTGATCACGCACGGCGAGAGTGGTCACTCGAGCCGCTTCCGTCCCGGCGGTGGGCGGCCGCAGAACGACCCGTGGTTCCCAGCCTCGCAGTTTGAGGGGCCGTACCACGTCGGCGGACCACCGAGCACGTACGCGCTGGCGTGCATGCGGCACATGCACCAGTACGGAACGACGAGCGAGCAGCTCGCCGAGATTGCGGTGGCGACGCGGAAGTGGGCGCGCCTCAACCCGAAGGCGATGATGCGCGACCCACTCTCGATCGACGATGTGCTTTCTTCGCGGTGGGTGAGCTACCCGTTCCACCTGCTCGACTGCTGCCTGGTGACCGACGCGGGCGGGGCTGTTGTTGTGACGAGTGCCGAACGCGCGCGCGACACGAAGAAGAAGCCGGTGTGGGTACTGGGCTCGGGCGAGGCAACCACGCACGCGAGCATGGCGAACATGCCGGACCTGACGACGTCGCCGGCGGCGATCTCCGGCCCGCGCGCGTTCGCGATGGCGGGCGTCAAGCACTCAGACCTCGACGTCGTGGAGGTGTACGACTCGTTCACGTACACGGTGCTCGTCACGCTGGAGGCGCTGGGATTTTGCAAGCCGGGCGAGGGCGGCGCGTTCGTCTCGGGGCAGCGGACGGCGCCGGGCGGAGAGTTCCCGCTCAACACGAACGGGGGAGGGCTGTCGTACACGCACCCGGGGATGTACGGGATGTTCCTGTTGATCGAGGCGACGCGGCAGTTGCGCGGCGAGTGCTACGAGCGGCAGGTGGACGGCGCGAAGCTGGCGCTGGTGAACGGTACGGGCGGGGCGCTGTCTTCGACGGGGACGTTGATTCTGGGGGTGGACTAGACGCTGCTAGTCGGCCGCTTCGGTGCGCTGTTCGATGGTGCGCGGGGGCTGGAAGTGGACATCGCGGCGGGGGCCAGGGCGCATGAAGAGACGCATTCCCCAGTCCATGAGCAGAGGCATGGTGGCGTCGGCCATGACGGCGGCGACGTCTTCCGGCGAGACGTAGATGTCGCGGATGCCCCAGCGAACGGCCTGGTGGATGCGGCGCGCGACAACGTTGGCGCCGACCCAGCGGGCGATGGGCGGGATTTCCGGCGCTTCGACTTCTTGCAGCATGTTCTCTGTGAACGAGGTCTCGGTTAGGCCTGGGTAGATCGTGCTTACACCGACGCCGGTGCCGCCGAGCTCGATGCGCAGGGCGTCCGAGACGGCGGCGAGGGCGTGTTTGGTCGCGGAGTACATGCCCATGTAGGGCGGCGCGATGTGCCCGGCGATAGAGGAGACGTTGACGATGTGGCCGCGTGCCTGGTCGAGCATGTAGGGCGTGGTGGCCTGGATGCAGTTCAAGGCGCCCCAGAAGTTGACCTCGAAGAGGTAGCGGGCGTTCTCGACGTTGCCGTCAGCGATCGGGGCGAAGAGGCCAACGCCGGCGTTGTTGATCAGCACATCGACAGAGCCGAACTCCTCGAGGGTCTTGCGGACGAGGGCTTCGACTGAGTAGCGCTGGGTGACGTCCGTGGGGACGACGAGGGAGCGCCCGGGCAGGTCAGCGGCGATTCCGTCGAGCTTCTCCCGCGAGCGCGAGGCGAGGACGATGTTAGCGCCGCGGCTGGCGAATTCGTGGGCGACGGCGCGGCCAATGCCGGAGGAGGCGCCGGTGATGATGACGGTGCGGCCAGCGACTTCCATGATTCTCCAGTGGCGCCTACAGCGACCTGTGCGAGAGCCAGTCGGCGACTTTGGGCCAGA
Organism: Dehalococcoidia bacterium; assembly: GCA_041481535.1. GTDB lineage: Bacteria > Chloroflexota > Dehalococcoidia > SM23-28-2 > RBG-16-64-32 > DATKKM01. The sequence continues at coordinate 3,049 of JBGPBZ010000021.1, forward strand.
GCCGGCCGACGGCGTTCTTGCCGGCGACGAGCGATACGTGGCCGCCCTTGAGCAGGACGTCCTCGGTGTCTTCGCTGCCGACAAGTTTCGTGAGCGGCGCGGCCGCCGCGTAGGGCGCTATGTGGTCGTGCTCGGCCATCGCGTGCAGCACCGGGACAGTTATCTTGGACAGTTCGACACGCTTGCCGCCGACGATCATCTCGCCGGTCGCGAGCTTGTTCTCCCACATCATATCTTTGACCATCTGGCGGTAGGTCTCGCCGGGGAAGGGGATCTGCTCGTTCGTCCACTTGTACATGATCCGGAAGCCGTAGACGAACTGCGGGTCCCAGAGGTTGTCGATCAGGCGAATGTAGCCGCCCCAGCGGTCCATCGGCCGCAGCATCTCGAAGGAACGCAGCATCATCTCGGGCGGAATGTTCCCTACGGTGTCGACGAGGCGGTCGACGTCGAAGTACTTCTGGTTCACCCAGTGCCGGAACATTCCCATGCCGTTCATGTCCACCGGTGTCGCCGCGCAGACGAGGTTCTTGAGCGGCGCATCCGGGTTGAGCGCGGCGTACATCAGCGCCAGCTGTCCGCCCATGCAGTAGCCGAGGATCGAGAAGTCTTCCTCGCCCGTCGCCGCCTGCACGTGCTTGATGCAGGCCGGGATGAAGTCCTGCACGTAGTCCTCGAACCTGAGGCGCTTGTCTTCCGGCCGCGGGATGCCCCAGTCGATCATGAAGACGTCGAACCCCTGCGACACCATGTAACCGATGAAGCTCTGGCCGAACGTCATGTCCAGGATCCACGGCTTGCTGACGAGCGACATCACGAAGATCAGGGGCACGCGGTAGACCTCGTCGGTCATCGGCTTGTAGTGGTACAGCTTCAGTGTTCCGCGCGAGTAGATGATCTCCTTGGGCGTGACGCCAACCTGCGGCTCATCGCGAGCGAGCAGGATGTCTATGCCCTTACGGATGCGCTCGCGGGTGCGCTGCGCCTCTTCCTGGGCGGTCTCGATGATCGTTTCGATTCTTTCGGTGGCCGGTCGCTGGCGTACGGTTGCCAAAGTTCTCTCCTCGGACCTCTCGTCCGCCTAAGATTTCGGGCGGCGGGTGCGTCGCGGTCGGATCGGCGTCGGTTGTGCGGACGCGGCGACGCCAACCTTGTCGGCCACGTTGCGGATCGTCGTCTCGAGCGAGCTGATGCGCTCCTCGATGCCGTTGAGGCGCTCGGCCAGCTCGATGATGTCGCTGTGCGTCGGGAGGTTGAACGTGTTGAGGTAGCGCTCCATCTGCTGGTTGAGGGAGTGCTGCACGACGGCGTATCCGTCGACGAAGTTGCCCGAGATGCGCGCGAACTCCTCCGTGCCCAGGACCTCTCCGAAGAAGCCGTTGAGCTGGCGTTCGGTCTCAGTGAGCCAGGCGCGCCAGAGTTGGGCTACGTCCGGATTGGCGCTGTCCGCGGTACCGGTGCTGGAGCTGCTACCGTTCTGTGCTGGCATTTCGTCCTCTCTTCGCGGGGGGCTCCGCATCTCCATCACTGGAAACCTTTGGGCCCGCGACCGTTGCGTCGTCCTCGTGAGAGGGGCGACTAGGATTGTCCAACGAGTTCCATGCAGATTGCAAGACCTTCTGATAGCGGCCAAACATCTCGTACCAAAGATCGAGAAACGTTTCGCCCGCTTTCGTGAGCGAGTAGCGGCGGCGCGCTGGTCCGGACTCAGATGTGTCCCAGAAGGACGAGACGAGTCCCGCGCGCTCAAGCTGGCGCAGTGTTCTGTAAACTGTCGTCGAGTCGAAGCCGGGCAGGCCGGCGTTGCCGAGCTCCTGCACGAGCTGGTATCCGTAGGCGTTCCACCGCTTAAGGAAGGACAGCAGGCTGGACGTCAGGAGATCGCCCGTGAGGCGCGGCGTCATCGGTGCCCCGCTCTCGCGGCCGTTGCGGGGCTTCTTTCCGTTGGTCGCTTCGGTCGGTTCTTTCATGACCATTTTCGAAATTCCCCTCTATTTTTCTGATTGGGGGGTTGACACAATCAGGTTCTATGTGTATTTTGCACATAGATGAACAACATGTCAATAGGAGGTCACGAAATGGCACGACAAGCAGCAACCACAGGCACAACGGAGAACGTAGACAGGTTCTTCAACGCAGTGAACGAGGTCTACGACACCCTTCTGGACGCCGTAAAGTCCGCAAACGACCGAGGCTACAGGGTCAGCCGCAAGCTAATCGACGAAGTCGAGCGAGGACAGCGAGAGGCGATCGACCTGACCCGCCGCTTCGCCACCTCCCCGCGCGACGTGGCCGGCTTCTACTCAGGCGCCGTCCGCTCCGTCACAGACGCGCAGGGCCGCGCCCTGGAGCTCACCCGCCAGTTCCTTGACGAGGTCACGGACAGCGGCCGCGAGGCTCGGGACACGCTCCGCAAGGTGATCGAGGCGAACCGGGACGCCGGCCAGGCCGCGATCTCGGCGACGCGCGACGCAGTCCAGAAGACGGCCCCGGCCGTTGAGCAGGCAGTGAACGGTGTGCGCGCCCGCGCCGCCAGCGCTACCCGCCGCGCGACCAAGGCCGCCGACGACATCAACGCGTAATCAATACCGACGACGCCCAGGCCGGGCCCCTCCGCCGCTGGTCCCCTGCCAACGGCTTCCCGGCCGAACGACACCCCATTACGAAGGAGGCGCCTCCCGCCCGAGGCGCCTCTTTCCTTTGTCGTCAGTACGGTGGACAAGACGGGACGGTTCTCTCAGCCGAGCAGGTTGACGTCCTTCCCAATGTACGGGCAAGCGCTACTGTGGTCCCGCGGGAGGGTGACTGCCGCCCGCAGTCCATCGAGCGCATCGAAGGCGTTCAGGACACCGTCGCAGTTCACGTCCGCCCACTGCAGGGCGTTTGCCGGCAGGGCATCACCGGAGACGAGAGAGCCAACGCTGATGCAGCCGTCCATGCGAGTCCACGGTACGCCGGCGACGAAAGCGAGCGCGGTGAGGGCGTCGCCGGAGTCGATCTCGCCGTCGCAGAGGTTGTCGCCCCAGACGCGCGGCAGCCTGGTCTGGATCGCCTCATAAGCGCCGATCTCGCAGCCGGGGCCCTGCGGACGCAAGACTGAGCGCGCGTCGATGGCGAGGGTGACGCCACAGCGGACCGAATGGTCGGACGGGCCGTCGCCTGCGATGTGTGCGTCAGGGTCGATCTGGATGCGGTTGAGGGCATCGCTGCCCTCTTGAGGAGCCTGTGTCTTCACGTGCGCGTCTTGCGGATCGAGCGTGAGCGGGCCGAGGTTCGCAAAACCGCGCTGGATGTCTGTTGGCTGGTTGAGGGGGCAGGTAGTGTCGGTCGAGAGGTTGTAGCCGCTCGATGTCACTACTACGCCGAGTTCCAGCGAACACCCGGGGCCGGTGGTCTGTTCTGCGATGATAGTAGTCTCGATCTTGAGCGTGCCGCCGCTGAGGTGCAGCCCGCCGCCCGAGTTCTGCGTGATTGTGCCGCTGAACATTTCGATGGTGGCGCCGGGCTGCATCTCGATTCCACCGCCATCTGCCGCCGAGTTGCCGCTGATCGTCGTGTTTCGGAGGACGGCGTCACCGGCGTTTATGTAAAATGCGCCGCCAGCATCTGTGGCCCTGTTGCCGTCGAGCGTGCCGTCCAACCCGAAGAATCCGTTGCTGAAGATGCCCGCGCCCATTGCGGCGGTGTTGTTCGCAATGGTCACGACTTCAAAAGTCGCCGAGTTTTGCTCAAGGAAGACGCCGCCACCGTTGCCAGTTGCGTGGTTGTTGGTGATGGTGACGAGGGTGATGTCCATGGAAACGTTGGTCTCTGCGTAGATGCCGCCACCGTTTCGGCCGGCGCTGTTGCCGTCGATCACGACTTCGTCCAGGATGGCGTCGCCCCCTGTCGCGACGTAGATGCCGCCGCCGTCCGTGTCCGCCGTCGAATTCTTGACGCTGGAGTTGTGGAAGTTGAACTGGCCCGAGGTGTGGAGAATGGCCCCGCCTTTGTCCGGGGACTCGCCGCCCTCAACGTTCAAGTTCGCGAGGTTCATGTCAGAGGATGTCTCTAGAACACGCGTGTGGTTCACGGCTTTGAGGGTCATTCGCGCATCCGAGCCATCGATGCTCATCGTCGAGTCGATGACGAGCGGGGAGTGGAGCTCGATGGTCTGGCCCTGGATCGATTGGGCGAAGAGGATGCCAGTTCCAGTTGTGGCGTCGTCGATGGCCTGGCGGAGGGAGCCGGGACCGGAGTCGTCTGTGTTCATGACGACGACGAGCGCGGCGTGCGCCCCTGATGCGCGGCCCAGCGCGAGGCAGACGACGGCAAGGAAGAGCACGGCGGCGAGGCGCCTGGGGTGCATGCGGTGACTCCTTCGAACTTCGAATGCGTGCGGTCAGGCAACAGTACACAGACGCGTGGAGGAGGTGTCAAGCGGTGAGACTGGCGGCGAAGGTCAGGCGACGTTTTCCTGGCTGTATTCGCCAGGAGACGCCAGGAAATGCGCGATGTGCCGGTAGACCTGCGGGTTGAAGGCGAGACCGATGTGTGTTCCCGGCACCTCGATGTCCGTGCCGTCGCCGAACTCGTTGATGCAGCACTTCCAGTCGACGACGCCGTCGCTCTTGGTATAAATGGCGATCTGGGGGATGTCGTCGGGGAAGTCCGATCGCAGCGCGTTCAGGAACTCGCATGTGCAGTGGCCGCTGTAGCAGTTCGGCATGCCACTCGGCCCCTCGGAGCGCTTCTGAGCGATTCGCCCTCGCACGAGGTAGGCAGTCTGGAGGACGAAGGGATGAACGCGCACGCCCCGGAACGGAGAAGCCATGGTGGTCACGGAAGCGACTTTGCTGGGCCAGCGTACGGCGGCGCCACGGGCGAGGACGCCGCCCAGGCTGTGGCCGATGAGGTGTACGGGACCGCCGGTCTCTTCGTAAGCGCCGTGTATGGTGTCGGCGAGGCGTGTGCTGAGGATGTCCGGGCAGTCAGCGTTGCGGCCAATGCCGGAGAGGTACGGGGTGTAGTTGATTCGCTTGAGCCAGGCGTTCATGTCGCCGAGGTACTGGTCGGAGCCCATGAAGCCGGGGATGACGACGACGGCGGAGCCATCGCCGCGCGGGATGCCGACGCCCCGGAAGACGGGGGACATACGGAGGGCAAGCCAGTCTATTCCAAGGAACGCCTCACGCCAAAGCGGCAGTGTGGAGCTCGCCTGGAACTCCTCCTGGAGGTACTTCCGCCACGCCGTCATAGCCAGCTCTACATCCCTCCCGCATTCTGCTGGGTGAAGGTATTCCTGTCTTCTATACTACCTAATCGTAGAACCTTCACTCTACCTTTACCATTACAGTATGTTGCGGCCTAGTATATAATGCGTGTATTCGCGGGGGATACCACCTTTCGAGCAGACTTTTTTGCGGAAGTCTGGCCCGATGAATAGGAAGCTACATGGCCCAGCGCGGTCCCAGCCGGCGCCTGAGCGCCCAAGATGCCTCTTTTCTCTATTTTGAGAAGAAGGAGTCACCCCTGCACATCGGCTCCCTTGCCGTCTTCGAGGGGACAGTAGACTACGACCGTTTTGTTGAGAACGTCGAGTCGAAGCTGCATCTCATCCCGCTCTACCAGCAGCTAGCCGTCCCGGCACCTTTCAACATCAGCCACCCGACGTGGGAGTGGGACCAGAACTTTGATATCCGGAAGCACATCAAGCGCGCGACCTGCCCCGCCCCCGGCGACGATCAAACGCTGAACGACTTCGCGGCCGAGCTTTTCGGCGGGATGCTGGAGCGAGATAAGCCGCTCTGGGAGATGTACGTCATCGACGGAGTCGCGGGCGATCGATCCGCGCTCGTTTCGAAGGTGCACCACTGCCTGGTGGACGGTGTCTCCGGCGTCGAGTTGTTCATGCTGGTGATGGACGTGTCGCCGACGCCGATCCCGCCCACGCCCGCGCCGACGATCGACAAGGCGCCAGCGGACCCGCCGCTCATGCGCTTCCTGGACGGAATGCTGGACAACGGGATGCAGATGATGAACGCGGCGATGGACCGTCAGCGCAACACCGTGGAGAACCTCTACGGCCAGGGCCCGGCTCGCGACTCCCTACGCGCGGTCGAGGCGATGCTGCCGTACCTGCAGGTGCCGGTGGTGCGTGCGCCGTTCAACAAGCCGCTCAGGGCTGGGCGGAAGGTCGCGTTCAGCGAGTACTCTTTCGCCGAGATCCGGCAGATCCGCCAGGCAGCGGGCAGCGGTACGGTAAACGACGTCGTGTTGACAGTACTGGGCGGCGGAATGGGCAAGTACCTCGAGATGCACGGCCAAACGACGCACGGACGCACGATCCGCGTCCTGGCGCCGGTCAACGTCCGCCGCGACGATGAGCGTCAGGCGCTCGGCAACCGCGTTTCGATGCTTTTGATTGAGGTTCCGGTCGGCGTGACGGACCCGCTGGAGCGGTTGGAGCTGGTCCGCAAGCGAACGGAGTCACTGAAGCGCCGCCATGTGGCCGATGGCATCGAGGGGCTGAGCAGCGGCACGAACACCGCGCCGGCTGCGTTACAAGCATGGCTCGGGACGCTGCCGACGGCGCCGAACACGCTGGCGAACATGGTTTGCACGAACGTGCCCGGGCCGATGATTCCGCTTTACACGATCGGGCACCGGCTGCTGGCGAACTACCCGCTGATCCCGCTCGGTTGGGAGATGGGTATCAGCCTCGGCGTTATGAGCTACGACCAGAAGCTGTACTTCGGCTTCATGTCCGACGCACAGCACGGCGACGATGTCCAACGTCTGAAGGAGTTTAGCGACCAGGCGTACGTGGAACTGCGCAACGCCGCCGGGATCGGCAAGTCAGACCTGCCGCAACTCGGCGTCAACGCCGCGCCTCCGAAGACTGCGGCGGCGGCGCCGACACCTCGCCGACGCCGCGCCGCCCCCGATGCCGCGCAGGCTTTGGCCGCAGACGCCAGCTAGCCTCGGGCGCCCGCGATGGGCATTCTCATTCTTCTCGGTGTCATCGTTGGCGGGACGATTGTGATGCTCGGCATCTTTCGGATGATATCCGAGAACCGCAGCGGCCCAGTGACCCCAATGGTGCGGATCGCCATCGCAAACGGCACGATCGAAGCAGACATGTGGGCGCAGCGGCTCCAGCACGCGGGCATCCTATGCAGGATCCAGGGTATCGGTGCAGAAGGATCAATCGGTGCGCCGTACTACAGGCCGGCGTACGATATCGAGGTCTGGGTGCGCGCGGATGACGAGGAGGAGGCGCGCGAGTTGTTAGTGCTGCGGGATTAGCGCCCGGCTGTCAACGGATGGTGAGCAGATAAACGGAGCGGGTGTTGTTTGCGGGGCGAGGCTGGGACTGAGCGAGTAACGTTGGGTAGCTCGCGGGAGTGGGCGCGCGAGTGGGCGCGGCTGAGTCGCGTGGGGTTGGAGCGAGAGGGCGAGTTGATCCGTGCGACAGGTCCCCCTTCGGCTGCGGCTACCGCCGCGCTCAGGGCATGCTTCGCGAACATGTGATTGTGCTGCGATCGGACGGCGAGCCGCCCAGATGACACGGGGAAGCGTCAGGAGGATAACCCCGGTCGATGGCGAGGAGTTGCGCCGGTCAGGCTGAAGCCTGACCCCCAAGAGCGGGTTGGATCGCGATTAGCGGTCGTTGGAGAAGCCGGCCACGTCGTAGGACATGATCAGCAGGTCTCGCGTTTGGCCGTCGCGGGTCATGACGTGGTCGGCGAGCAACGCTTCGGGGCGGAAGCCGAGGTGCTCGAAGACGCCGCGGGCGCTGCGCTGGTCTGTGGACATCTGGGCGGTGACTTTGCGGAGGCCCAGCTCCTTGGCCAGCGCGAAGGCCTCGGTGGTGAGGCGCTTTCCGAGGCCGAGACCGCGGTGGTCGCTACCAACGAGCACACGCATCTCGCCCACGTGGCGTGTCCAGGTGGCCTCGTTCATGTGGATGCTCGCATATCCGGCGATGTGCCCGTCTATTTCGGCCACGATGCTGATCGTGCGGCCACTCTTCAGGTAGGCCATCCAGGCGTCGACGGGGCCTTCCTGGGTGATGTCTGAACGCAAGAACATGAGGTCTTCTTCGGGAAGATGCCGCGCGAAACGGATGACTTCAGCGCGGTCGGCGGGTGTCATCATGCGGAACGTGATGTCCTTGCCGTTGATGGTGGTCTTCCACGGATACGTACGGCGACCGGTGCCTTGTGCCATGTTCTTCCCCTCCCATTAACCGGGGGCGGGCCTCCCGATTTGTGCTCGAAGCATATCTGAGGGACAGGAGAATTGCAAGGTTTCCCTTACCGAACCGACCCCGGCCTGTAACCCGCGCTTAACCGAGCGGATTCCGTGCGGGTCATTATGTGAAGGCAGTCCTTGCGGAACGCGGAACACCCCCCCCCCGCTCCGCGAAAGAGGGCCGACGCTCGTCGTCGGCCCTTCTTTTCTTGCTCTCTCATGAGAAGTTACTTCGCTAACGCTTCGATGATCGCTAACCTGAACCGTTCTGCTTCCGCGGGGTCGATCAGTTGGTCCGGAGGGGACACGATCAGTGAGTCGGCGAGCTCGGCATAGGGGGCGAGCTTCCTGCGCACCTCGTCCGCGTCGCCGACGACGGCGAACGTATCGATCATCGCATCGCTGACGGCGTCGACCATGGCGGACGTATCGTTGCGGACGGCGGCGGCCTGGATCGCCTGCACCTCGGCCGGGAAGGCGCTGAAGAGAGGCTCGTAGGTGTTGACGGTGGCGTAGAAGGCGATCGTGGCCGCGGCAGCTCGGCGCGCCGTCGCGACGTCGCGATCGATGGCGCAGCAGACGCCGAGGCAGAGGCGAAATTCGGAGCGCGCACGGCCGGCGTCGTGGAGCCCGCGTGCGAGTGCCGGCACGATGACGTCGCGAATCCAGCGCAGCGGGTAGATCGGGTGGCCGAGCAGGCCGTCAGCGACGCCGGCTGCGGTGCGGATCATCCCTTCTCGCACGCCGGCTAGGTAGATCGGGAACTGCTCGCGGACGGGGTGCGCCGGACGCTGCCAGCCCTGGATATCGAGGTCGTAGTACTGGCCGCGAAACCGGATCGGCTCGCCGCGGTGGGCGTTCTGGGCGATAAGCCGGATGATCTGCACGACTTCGCGGATGTGGGGTGTCGGCTTGCCGTAGGCGACGCCGCCCCAGCGCTCGTTGAAGCGCTTGAGGCCTGTGCCGAGCCCGAGTGTGAAGCGCCCGCCCGAGGCAGCGTCGAGGTCGAGCGCGGCGAGTGCGGTCACCCAGGGGCTGCGCACGAAGGCGAGGGCGATCGATGTGCCAATGCCGATGCTCGACGTAGTCGCTGCAGCGGAGGCGAGCGGCAGGAAGGGGTCGTGGAACATCTCGGACGTCCAGACAGCGTCGAAGCCTGCCGCTTCTGCCTGGGCAGCGATCTTTCCGCCGTCAGATGCGCCTATCGCGAGTGCGTACAAGTGTCCTCTCAGGTTCCTCACGCTTACTTCATTGGGAAGTGATTAGGTATATTGACGGAACCAGCCTAGCGGAAGGACACGGAAGAACCAACAGTGAAGGCACTCGTCACAGGGGGAACAGGCTTCCTCGGCAGCCACATTGTGGAGCGGCTAGTCAAACGCGGTGATCACGTGCGCGTCCTCGTCCGGCCAACCAGTAAGACAGCGTTCCTGGAATCTCTCGGGGGCGTCGAACTGGTGCAAGGGGACGTGACGGACGCGCCGAGTCTAGCGCCGGCGCTGTCCGGCGTCGACGTCGTGTACCATGCGGCGGCGATGGTGGCCGACTGGGGGCCGTGGGAGGGCTTCCGGTCCGTGACCATCGCCGGCACGCGCAATATGCTGAAGGTTGCGACGGCAGCGGGGGTTGGGCGGTTCCTTTACGTGAGCACGGACGGCGTCTACCGCTACCAGGACTTGCGCCGCGGCGTCACGGAAGACACACCGATGGAGACACACTTCGGCGCGTTCGACTACTACCGCAAGTCGAAGACGATCACAGAGAAGATCGTGCGGCGGCACCTGGACCGCGGCGCGCTGCCGATAACGATCGTGCGCCCGGCGCTTGTGCTGGGTGAGCGCGACGCCGCGATGCTGCCGGGCGTGATCGCATTTCTGAAGAGCCCGCGCTCTATGTACCTGGGTAGCGGGCGCAACCGTCTTCCGATCGTTTACGGAGGCGACGTCGCCGAGATCTGCATTCTCGCAGCAACGAGCGGGCAGGCGACCGGCCAAACGTACAACGCCGTGAACGAAGAGTACGTCACCCAGCGGGACTTGTTCGAGATCGCGGCGGAGTTCGCCGGTCTACAGCTTCCGAATCGCTCGATGCCCTTCCGCGCGGTCTACGCGGCGGTTTTCGCTATGGAACTGCGTTCGCGTGTACCCGATTGGAAGCCGCGGCCGGAGCTCACACGCTTCTCGGCGAACCTGCTGGGCGTCGATTTCGTGGAGAGTGCGGCGAAAGCGCATCGCGAGCTCGGCTGGAAGCCGGAGGTCGGGCTCCGAGAAGCAGTGAGGCGCAGCGTTGAGTGGGCCCGCGCCCGACGCGCTCAAACAGTTAGCGGCTGAGGCCGTTGCGGCGCTGGGCGAGCGCGGCGTCACGCTGGCGACGGCAGAGGCGACTACGGGCGGGCTGATCGGTCACTTGCTCACCGAGATCCCAGGCAGCTCGCGTGTGTTTCGAGGAGGGGTCGCGCCGTACGCCAACTCACTCAAGCGCCAAATCGGCGTGCCCGCGTCGGTGCTCGAGGAACACGGGGCGGTGAGCCGGGAAGCGGCGGAGGCGCTGGCGAAGGCGGTAAGGGAGTGGGCCGGCACGGACATCGGGCTCTCGGAGACGGGAATCGCTGGGCCGGTCCTTCGACTGTCCGCTGCGGCGGACGCTCAGGATGAGCGGCCACCCCTCGGGTCCCCGCCTCCCGCGCGGGCGGAGCGACCGGCGGGGCTGTTCTGGATCGCGCTCGCGGACAAAGACGGGGTGCGCAGCGAGCGGTTCCTCTTCGACGGAGACCGCTCGGGGAACCGGCAAGCGTGCGCGGAGGCCGCGATGAAGATGCTGTTGTCAGCGCTGCTATAACTGTTGACACTGAGATGTGACGAGCGCAGAGTTAGCGTCGCAAAATCTCGAAAAGTCCGGAGGAGGATGTCATGCCAAGTTACATGTACGCCGTGAACTACACGAACGAATCGTGGGCGCAGCAGGTGAAGAGCCCGAAGAACCGGCTGGACGCGCTAAAGCCAGCGGTCGCGCAGATGGGTGGGAAGATCGTGGCCGCGTACTACACATTCGGTAAGGACGATGTGATCCTGATCGTCGACATGCCGGACAACGTCAGCGCCGCCGCATTTTCGATCGCTGCCTGCACGGGCGATGCGGTGATGAACGTCGTCACGACTGTCCTGATGCCGATGACAGACGGGCCTAAGATATTGCGAAAGGCCGGGAAGTCGACGTACAAGCCACCGAAGTAGTCGCCGAGGATACTGTCGCGTTGTGCGCACGGGTGCGCTCGTTGGGTGACGCGCGGGCTGAAAGGGCTTCGACCCTTCGGCTGCGGCTGCGGCCTCCGCTGACCTGGGGCCATCCTTCGATTCCTGAGGACGAACGGGATGGCCCGGACGACGGTTGGAGACTCTAGTGAGGTCGTGCCGGCTCGATCAGCGGCTTGACCAGGCCGTCCGCGACGAGGACGACGTAGTCGATGCCGCTGTACAACGACGGCTCGAAGCCGCGCATGGCGACGGTCGCGCCCTCCATCTCCATCCGGGGGTAGTAGCCGAGCACCACGAGCGCTCATAGCGTGTCCGGCGTTTCGCGCAACGCTATGGTGTCCGCGAGGATGCGCCGGAGGTTACGGCGGACGGCGATGCCGCCCTCCACGGCGACGGGCGAGGGCAGGCCAACGATCGTCACGCCGCTGTCGCCGGAGAGACGCTGGACGGTCCAGGCATCGATCGTGTCGATCGTGGCGTACTGACCGACGTCGAGCGTTTGCGTCTTCTCGACGACGGCGTTGAGGAGCGCTTCGAGGTGTTCTGCGGACTCCGGCAGGCGGTGGAGTTGGGTCGAGTCGAGGTCATACTGGCCACGGACACGGTCGGTGAAGCGCGCCCAGTGCGGGTTGAGGCCGCCGGTGACCGAGATGACGTTGCCGGACTCGCTGTTCTTGCGGAGAAAGAGTTTGGCGGGAAGTTGGACGTATGACCGTTCGTGTGGGCCGAGCTTCAGGGCCGACTGGCGGACGATCGCACCGAACTCGCTGACGTCGGGCTCTTCCGACGGCAGGTCGGCGCCGGCGGGACACCAGAGAGCGACGCGAGCGGGGAGATCGTGCGCGATCAGCGATTCAAGCATCTCACGCTGACGCTCGAACTTCGCGTCTTGCGACGGGAGGAGCGATCGGAGGGAGGCGGTCAGGCGAGTGTTACCGTCGCGGGCGGAGACAAGCGGAGCCCCGCCCTCCGCCCCAGTGTCAGGCTGAGAGCCTGATCCCCCGAGAGAAGAGTTGCGCTGGAACGCGAGGCTACGGGTTTCGCGCAGCCAGTAGAGGAAGAGGTCGAAGGCAGCGTCCAACTCGCTGGTCATTCGGTCTTGACTGGCGGGGATGATCAGTTAACGCTCTCGACGACCATCGCGATACCCTGGCCGCCGCCGATGCAGAGGGTGGCCAGGCCGCGCTTGGCATCGCGGCGCTTCATCTCGTGCAGGAGCGTGACGAGGATGCGCGTGCCGCTGGCGCCGATGGGGTGGCCGAGGGCGATGGCGCCGCCGTTGACGTTGACGCGCTCCCAGTCCCAGCCGAGCTCTCGCCCGACAGCGAGAGACTGCGCGGCGAACGCCTCGTTCGCTTCGATCAAGTCGATGTCACCGATACCGAGACCGCTCTTGGCGAGCGCCTTCTGCGTCGCGGGGACGGGACCGACGCCCATCACTCGCGGAGGCACGGCAGCGCTGGCGTACGAGCGGATCGTGGCCATCTGCGTGACGCCCAGTTCTTCGGCCTTCTTGCGGGACATGACGACGACGGCGGCTGCGCCGTCGTTGATGCCGGAGGCGTTGCCGGCGGTCACGGATCCGTCGGGCTGGAAGGCGGGGCGCAACTTGCCGAGCACCTCTTGCGTGGTGTCGGCGCGGAAGTGCTCGTCTTTGTCGATCATGACGGAGCCTTTGCGGGACTTCACTTCGACGGGAACGATCTCGCCGGCGAAGGCGCCGCGTTCCCAGGCCTGCGCGGTCTTCTGCTGGCTCTGGTAGGAGAACTCGTCCTGATCGGCGCGGGAGATCTCGTAGTCGGAGGCGACGTTTTCAGCGGTGATGCCCATGTGGCAGTCGCTGAGCGCGCACCAGAGGCCATCTTTGATCATGTGGTCAAGGACCTCGCCGTGGCCCATCTTGTAGCCATATCTCCCCTTCGGCAGGAGGTACGGCGTGGCTGACATGTTCTCGAAGCCGCCGGCGACGACGATGTCCGCGTCGCCGAGGAGGATCGATTGTGCGGCCAGCGCGACTGTCTTCAGACCGGATCCACAGACCTTGTTCACGGTCATGGCGGGGACGCTGTCGGGGATGCCGGCGGCGATCGCGGCCTGGCGTGCGGGGTTCATCCCAAGGCCGGCGGAGAGGACGTTACCCATGATGATCTCGTCGACCTGGTCCGGCTGTACGCCGGCGCGGGCGAGCGCTTCTCTAATGACCGTGGCGCCGAGCTGGGTGGCGCCCGTATCGACGAAGGCGCCGCCAAACGTGCCGATGGCGGTGCGGACAGCGCCTGCGAGAACTACTTCGTTTGTACCATTCATGGGGAGACCTCCGTTCCGAGGATAATCTTAACCGATTGCGCCGCTATCGAGCGTTGGGCCCGAGGCTGGGAGGCCATGGCTGCGGCGCACGACGGGATGCGACGATTGGCTATTGGTAGGCCACTCCTTCGGCCGCCTGTCCAGCCGGCGGTGCCGCTTCTTCTTCGATGACGATGACTTCCTTCTGGCGGGCTGGGTTGCGAAGTGAGAGCGAGACGACGCCAGCACAGAGGGCGGTGCCGATCATCAGAATCCAGACTCGGTCGAATTCGCCGAGCTGATCGCCCGGCTTCAGGGTACCGAGCAGGGCGATGGCGAGAGCGACGCCGAGGACGGAGCCGATCGTGCGGATCGTCTGGTTAACAGCGCTTCCGACGGCGTAGCGGTTCTGGGGAAGCGAGCGTACGGCGGCGCTGGAGAGAGAGGGCATCGCAAGGCCAACGCCGATCCCCGTCATGAGCGCGGCGGGAACCCAGACGCCCCAAAGGTTTGGATCGACCTCTGCGCGCCACATCAGCCAGCCGGTGCCCGCTGCAAAGAACAGAGCGCCTAGAGGGAGCATGACTCGATAACCGACACGATCGACCAGCCGGCCGGCAGGCGCCGCGACGAACGCGGCGGTCAGCGGCCCGGGCCAGATCGTCAGGCCGGCTTCGAGGACAGAATAGTGCCAGACGTAGATGAGGAACTGCACGAGGCCGAAGAACATCGAGGAGAAGGCGACGGCGAAGGACAACGAGGCGACATTCGCGACACTGAAGTTGTGCTCGCGGAAGAGCGAGAGGTCAAGCGTCGGCGACTTATGCGTCGCGGAACGGAAGATGAAGACGCCACCTATCACGGCCGACGCCGCGAACGCAGCAAGCGTCTTCGTGTCGCTCCAGCCCCACTCGTCCGTCTGCACGATGCCGAGCGAGAGCGATCCGATCGCGCCGATCAGCAGCGGAATGCCGAGCAGGTCTGGCGTCGGCTCGGGCGTCTCGGAGCGAGACTCGACAAGCAGGCGGCTCGCTGCGACGAAGGCGAAGATACCCACCGGCACGTTCACGTAGAACGCCCAGCGCCAGTCGAACGTGTCGATGATAAGGCCGCCGACGGAGGGGCCCAGCGAGGCGGCAAGCGCGGCTATTGCTCCCCAGATCGCGACGGCAACGGCTCGCTTCGATTCCGGGAACGCCTGCAGGATGAGCGCGAGCGAAGCAGGGAACAGTAGCGCGCCACCAATCGCCTGCAGGGCGCGCGCGGCGATCAGCGTTTCGACGCTCGGGGCGAGACCACAGAGGCCAGATGCTGTTGCGAAGGTCACGACGCCGACGAGGAACACGCGCTTTCGGCCGACGCGGTCAGCGAGGCGGCCTGACGGGACGAGAAGCGCGGCGAAGATGATGGTGTAGGCGTTGATCACCCACGAGAGGTCGGCGCGGCTGACGTCGGAGAAGGTCTTGCCGATGCTGGGAAATGCCATGAACATGATGCTGGTGTCCAACGAGGCAGCGAAGACGGCGAGACTGGTGACGGCGAGGATGAGCCAGGCGCGGTCGGTGTCAGCGGTTGGTTTCTGCATCGGGGCTCTTGGTTCCCTTGATGAAGTGACTGTACCACCTTGGCTACGCACGCGTGCTAGACTCGGGCCGATCCGATGTGGAGATACGAGGTCCTAGTGGTGCTGCTGATCGCGGCTGGCTGTTCCGGCGGCAGCTCCAGTACACCGACGCCGACGAGCGACGCGGTGCTGCGATTCCCGGTGGAGGGCGCCAGCATGGAGCCAACGTTCTCAAACGGCGAGTCGGTCGATGTCCTGCGGTACACATCGCCTGTTCAGACCGGCGACATCATCGTCTTCGTGGCACCGACTAGCCCGAATCGCAACTTTCTCAAGCGGGTCATTGCCGGGCCTGGCGATCGAGTGCAAATCATCCAAGATGAAGGCCTTGTCATCGTGAACGGAGAGACGATTGGTGAACCGTATGTCCAAGGGGTGACGCGATGCGGCGCTTGGTGCGAGTTTAGTGTCCCGCCCACTATCGCAACCGGCGAAGTCATCGTGCCGAACGGAGGCATCAGCCCCCGACCACAGCCAACGGCGCCAGGGGACGACTGCGGCTCAGCAGCGTGTTACCTCGTGATGGGGGACAATCGGCAGAACAGCTCGGACTCACGGCAGGGGTGGCTGGTGCCGGTCGACAACATCATCGGGTACGTTGAAGCACCCCGTTGATCAGGGCTCATACTTCTTCTCGTCCTCTTTCTTGTAGCCTTTGCCCTGCTCCGGCACGTCGACGCCGAGGGCGCGCCACATGTACCAGGTGCCGACGCTGCGGTACGGCGCCCAGGGCTCGGCGATTTCGCGCATCTTGTCGGCTTTCGGCATCTCGTCGAGGCAATAGGCGAGCCGCATGCCGTTCTTGACGCCGAGGTCGTCGACGGGCAGGACGTCCGGGCGGCCGAGCGAGAACATGAGAAACATCTCGGCGGTCCAGCGGCCGATGCCCTTCACCTCGGTGACGCGCTTGATCACGTCCTCGTCGTCCAAGTGCTCGAACTCGTCTTCAACCAAGGAGCCGGAAGCGAACTTGTCGGCGAGGTCGCGGAGGTATGCCATCTTCTGGCGCGAGAGTCCGGCTCCGCGAAGCTGCTCATCGGTCGCTTTGAGGAAACGCTTCGGCTCGTACCACTTCTCTTCGTTCGTCTTCAGGGCAAGGAGCACGCGGCCCATGATGGCGCGCGCGGCGGGGCCGGCGAGTTGCTGGAAGAAGATGGCGCGGGCCAGCGTCTTGTGGGAACCAGGGCGCGGCTCGAGGTCGAACGGGCCGATGGCGTCGATGACGCGGCGGAGCACGGGATCGCGGCGGCGGACGTGGCGGACGGCTTTCTTGGGATCGTAGTTCAGGGTCACGACGCTTAGGGTATCAGCCAAGCGGGGCGAAAAGTATCCGCATGTGGCACTGGCATTGGCCCCCACCCAACCCCGGTTGTCAGCCCAAAGACTGACCCCAAAGGAAGAGAGAACTCAAGCGGCACCCGCAAAAAGCAGGAGGCAGACCGCCACGAGCAGGCTGAGGCGGATGCGGCCGGCGGTGGGGTAGCCGCGGAGGCCGAAGAACATGACGGCAGCGCCGATGAGGGGCGTAACGAAGAGGCGGAACGGGCTGTCGCCGCCGCCGAGCAGGGTGATGACGCCGTGGACGATGATGGCGATGACGAAGGCGAGGACGGCGCAGGCGATGATGCGGTTGGCGGAAAAGCGTTGGGGATGCGGCGACGGGCCGGCCATCAGGCGTCGTTCTGCTGGGCGAGGGCGCGGATGTGGTTGATCTCGCCGGCGTGGTAGAGGTTGTGCTCGATCATCGTGACGGCGAACCAGCGGCGCGGCTTCGTTTCGCCCCAGTGGGTCTTGCGCGCATCGTCGAGCGCTTCGTTGGTGGAGGCGGCCAGGCCGTGGTGCAGGGCGAGATAGCCTTCGCGGATCCAGGCGACGACGTTGTCTTTCGTGGGTGTCTGGGTCGCGGGAAAGACGGCGTCCTGCCTCTTTAACGTCGCGTCGCCGAAGCCGTAGCTGGCGTAGAGGCGCATCGCGAAGCCACAGTGGAGCGCGAGGTGGGAGATCGATCGCTTGCCGCCGGGTGGAAGCCAGTCCCAGTCTTCGTTGCGGACGGAGCTGAGGTTGGAGAGGAGGGAGTGCCAGCCGTCGGTGGGGCCGGCGTTGGCGGGCGGTTCGACGCTCTGAGCGAGCATCGAGAGGAGCTGGTCGACGAGGGCGCGACTCATCGCGTTAAGGATAGCGCCTCTTGGCCGCGCGGAGTTGTCGCTCTCAGGATGACTCCCAGGCGTCGTCTTTCTGGGCGAGGGCACGGATGTGGTTAATCTCGCCGGCGTGGTAATGGTTGTGCGCGATCATCGTGTGGACGAGCCAGCGACGAACTCTCTGCGGTTCGTCCCAGGACTCGCAGAGCTCGTCCAGCTGATCGTCGGTGCAGCGGGCGAGGCCGTCGTGCATGAGCTGGTGGCACTCTTTCAGCCATTCTGTGATCGCACGCTTATCCAGCATGTCCGGGTGGGGAACGTCCTCCCAGCGCAGCTTCGCGGAACCGAAGGCAAACTCCGCGTACATGTGCAGGACGATGCCGATGTGGATCGCCAGCTGGCAGATCGGGCGCTTGCCATCCGGCGGCACCCAGTTCCAGTCTTCGTCGCGGACGCTCTGCAGGTTGGAGAGAACGGAGTGCCATCCGTCCGAGCCGTCGGGCGGACGCTCTCGCTGGAAGGACTGATCGAGCAGATCGAGGAGGATATCGACTTCAGTACGAGGCACGGTAGGTACAGGATAGCGCGTCTCTTCCAAAACGCCACTACTGCATGTACATGCCGCCGTTGATGTTGATCTGGGCGCCGGTGACGTAGCCGCCGTCGGTGCAGAGAAAGCGGGTGATCTGCGCGACTTCCTCGGGCTTGCCGAAGCGGCCGAGCGGTATCTTGGCGATGAGGGCGGCCCTCACGTCGTCCGTCAGGTTCGTCACCATCTCTGTTTCGATGAAGCCGGGGCAGAGGGCGTTGACGGTGATGTTGTATCGCGCGAGCTCCTGAGCGGCGGACTTGCTGAAGCCGATGATGCCGGCCTTAGCGGCGGAGTAGTTCGACTGGCCGAGGTTGCCCATCTGTCCGACGATCGAGGCCATGTTCACGATGCGGCCGGCGCCGCGCTCGATCATGTGGGGAACGGCGGCGTAGGTGCAGTAGAAAACGGAGTCGAGGTCGGTGGCGATCACTTCGCGCCACTCCTCGACGGTCATACGGCGGATGGTGCGGTCGCGGTTTACGCCGGCGTTGTTGACGAGGATATCGAGCCCTCCGAACTCCTTGACGGCCGCTTCAACCAGCGCCGAGCATTCGTCAGGGTGCGCTACTCCGGCCTGGACGACGATGCACTTGCCGCCGTTGCCTTTGATCTCTTTGGCGAGCGCGTCGGCGGGCTCTTTGCTCTGGTAGTAGTTGAGGACGACGGAGGCGCCGTGGTCCGCGAAGTCCTTCGCGATGGCGGCACCAAGGCCGCGCGAACTGCCGGTGACGATGGCGACTTTATCGGTTAGACAGGCCAAGAGTGGTTCCTCCCCGGATGGTTTGCCTAGCGCCCGCTAAGGCCAGTGTTTTATACCATGTGCGGGTTGGAAGGGGGAAGGAGGAAGAGGGAAGGTGGGAGGCCCTCACCCCCTAACCGCTCTCCTCCTCCACGGCGGACAGGCGTGTGCGGGCGAGGGCATTCCGATGATCAGGATGCGAGCGCGGTCCGCTCAGCGTGGCGTTGGGCCGCCCCGCCAGATCCTTCCCTTGTCTGGATGACAGCGCAAAGCTCCGACAGTATCAGGGGATGCAGGAGTTGGACACGTGTATCTGGTCTTCGATCTGATGATTGTCACTGTCCGTTGCCCGAAGGGTGATGAGGTGGCTGCGGCTGCCGCAGACTGGGAAGGTGCTGCTGAGCGTGACAGTAATGCTCTCCCCGTTGCCCAGGAAGCCGTCGAAGTCGGAGTACCAAGCAAGGCTGGTGCCGGTGAGCGGTCCGTCTTCGGGATCGGAGGCGGCGCCGGTGAGCGTGACGGGTTCCGGCGGGTTCGAGCCGTCGTCGGGGGCGGTAATGTTCACGATCGGCAATCCAGCGCCGGACTGGATGTGCAAAGTGATCGATTCCTGCGTTTGCACGCCTTTGCCGTCGGTGGCGGTGATAGTGACGGTGTGCGTGCCCTGGCTCAGCGTAGTGTGGATGGCGCTGCCGTTGCCGAGGTCGCCGTCAATATCGGAGGACCAGACGACCATGCTGTCCGGGAAGGGGTAGACCTCCTCGGCGTCAAAAACGTAGGCGCTGAAGTCGATGGTCTGGGTGGAGTAGAAGGTCCCGCCGTCGGTGGGCGTGATGATATCGACGATCGGCGCAGTGTTGACGAAGTGGACCTCGGGGATCGTGGCGGTGTCCTGCGCGCCGAACGGATCGGTGACGGTGACCTGGACGTTGAAGACGCCGATTGGGGCGTTGACGACTGGACAGTCGTAGCCAGGGAGTTGATCGCGGTAGGTCAGGATGTTGCTGACGCAAATTGTCTGGCCGTTGGCGACGAAGGAGACGAGAGTGGCACCGGCGAACTCTGGAAGGAGATTACCCGGCTCTGGATCGATGACGTCGACCCGGAAGTCGGCGCCGTTGTAGCCGTAAGTCTCCTTTGAGCGCGGTACCCGCACGTTCTGGATTTCTGGTGGCTGGTTCGGCCTTGTCGTGAGGACGGCGTTGAGGGCGTTCACGTAACCGTGCGCGATCTTGGGGTCACTGGAGCCATTGGCAGTGAATTGGAGCAGGCTGATCGCCTGGGAGTAAGTGAGCGTTGGACTCAGGCTCTTGGCGAGGGCGACGACACCAGCCACGAACGGTGTCGCGGAGCTTGTGGCTTCGAAGAAACCAAGCTCATCAGTGTCGAGGTCGTTGGCGTCTCTGGCGGCCCTGTTTGGGATGACGGTGGTGAAGAATCCCTCCGGCGCCCAGATGTCGACAGGGCTACCAAAGTTACGGGAGTTCGCCGGCGGAATGCCGAGTGTGGCGCCGACGCAAATCGCCTTCACGAACTCGCAGGGGCGCAGGTGCTCGTCGCCGCCGATGTCACCGGGCTGGCCCGTGTCCTGGCGCGTGTTGCCGGCGGCGGCGACGACGATGCGACCGTGGTGTCCTGCGTCATCGACGGCGTCGCCGATGTCGCCATCGAACCAGCCGCACCAACTCCAGCAGGAGTAGCTGAGGCTCATTGACATGACGTCTGCTTCGAGGCTTTCGGCGGCGCGTATGCCGTCTGCCCAGGAGGAGACGCGGTCCCCGACGCGAATGAGAATCGGCACGACGTAGTTACCGCCGGTGCCGGCGCCGCCGTACTGGTTGTAGGGGATAGCACAGCAGGCACCAAAAGCCATGGTGCCGTGCCATGAACAGGAGTCTTTCGCGTCGTGGCAGTCCACATGGTTAATGCCGCCCGCTGTGTAGTCTTCCTGAACCACGTCGTACTGAGCGGGGCGGCTATCCGAGGGGAAGAAGTCCATATTGCCGCCCGTTGGGAGACCGGTCGACTCGTCGAGAGCGAAACCGGTGTCGATCACGGCGACTCTTACGGCCGCGAAGGGTATGGCGTGGGCCGCGTCGATGACCTCCTGATAACGCAAGTAGCTCCAAGCCCTGAGCACGCCGATGTCCAGAGTGCCCGGCCCAGATGTCAGGAAGCCGAAGTCTTCTTCGGTGAGGTGGCCGCCGGTGCTCGTCGGGTTCTCGCTGAGGTCATCGATCTGGCCGATGGCGCTGACCTGGGTCTTGCCGTCGGGATCAGCGACGGCGATCGCCATGACGCTCGCGGCGTCTTCGCTGGAGAATGCTACGTCGCCGGCGAAGCCCGCTCCGTCCAAACCGCCCGCGAGATCACCAAGGGGCGCGGCCGACGGGTCGATCTTGATGAGCTGGTAGGGCTTGTTGGCGCTTCCACTCGGAGCAGCGTCGCCAGCGCTGAGGACAGTCGTGCCGTCGCGGAGGACAGTGCCGTCGTATTTCGCGAGAAAGGCCTGGAGGTCGGCGTCATTGTCTGGCTTGTAGAGGATCTCGTTGCCGACGTATTGCACTGCGTGTCCGTCCGGGTCCTGCGCGGCGACGACCGGGCTCGGAGGGCCGCCATCGAGCGAGTCAGTCGTGTCCTCGCCTGGCGTGATGGCGGGATCGACCTTGATGCGCACGTCACTGAGCGCGCCGCCGATATCGTCGCAGAAGGCCGGGGTATTGGCTGTGATGCCGGCCGTGGAGAGCAGGACGTTTAGCGCATCGCGGATGTCTACGTTTGCGTCGCAGTTGGTGTCGGCGGACTCGGCGCAGCCAACGTCGCCCAGACCAGCTACCTGACCAAGGATGCCGGAGGCGTCGGCGGGAGCAACACCGCCGGAGCAGTCGGCGTCGCCCTGGACAAGGGCCGAAGATGATGCGACGGGCGTGCGGGCTGCGAAGGCGACGAGGAGCGTCAGCCCGGCGAGGGCCAACCATGAGAAATGGGGGCGCGGAGTGTATCGCAGCTTGAGGCGAATGGTATGCGCACCACCGGTTGCCGGTCAATCGTTAGACGGCGGTGGCGGCGGTGTATTCGCCGAAGACGCCGCGCATGGCGCCGCAGATCTCGCCGACGGAGGCGTAGGTCGCTCTACTTCAGCGTGAACAGATCGGCCAGAAGGCCTCGTCGATCTACAAGCTCGGTCGTGTATGTCCAAGACTCGTGCACGGCGTAGGGTTCGTTGTTCAAGACTGCCCACAGTTCGCTCTCAAGCGAGAGCGGCATTAGGGAGTTTGCGTCCAACGTAAGGGCGATCGTCCACGGCTTGTTCTCCATGTCGGGGCCGTAAGAGCCCGTCGTTACAATTTTGACTTTCCCGCTGTCTGAAGTCGAGAGCTCGGAATGCGCTCCACCAACCTCCTGGCAATTCAGAAGTAGTGACGTGGCTGGCGCTGTTACCCCCTCGCAATTGGGCGCCGCCGCGTGATTAGGCGCGTTTAACCCTACAAAGAACCACTTTTGCCCGTCGTGAATGATGATCTTTTTGTGTTGTAGCGCTGTCAGTTCCTTGTCTTCCCGCGCGACGTCATTCGCTTCATCAACCCAAAATTCGGCGGTGGCCGGGGTTGGGTTGTCGGACTGCGTTGACGTGACGACAGCGTGCAGCACCTTTGGCTCTCGTTCGAGCTGGCTTACTAAAGCCGCGTAGACTTCGGACGCTTGCTTGTACTCTGGTCTGTCACTCGAACCACTGCACGCGTCGAGCGTGAGAAGGACTGCGCCCATGAGCAGAGCCGCAGCGAACGCACGGCACGCGGGTCGCAACTTAGACCGCTGTAGCGGCGGTGTATTCGCCGAAGACGCCGCGCATGGCGCCGCAGATTTCGCCTACGGAGGCGTATGTCTTCACTGCCTCAACGATGGGGTACATGAGGTTGTCGTCGTTCTTGCAGGCTTCGATGAGGCGGACGAGTGCGGCTTTGACGGCGGCGTCATCTCGTTCGCGGCGGACTTTGTTCAGACGGGCGATCTGGGCGCGCTCGGAGGCGGGGTCGGTGCGGAAGATAGGCTGCTGGTCTTCGCCTTCGTTGACGAAGCGGTTGACGCCAACGATCACTTTCTTGCCCTCGTCGACGGCCTTCTGGTAGGCGTATGAGGCTTCCTGGATCTCCCGCTGGACGTAGCCGGACTCGATCGCGGGGATTGAGCCGCCCAGGTCTTCGATCTTGTTGAGGTATTCGCGCGCCTTCGATTCGAGCTCGTCGGTCAGGTTCTCGATGTAGTAGGAGCCGGCGAATGGGTCGACCGTGTCTGTGACACCGCTCTCGTAGGCGATGACCT
>JBGPBZ010000022.1:0-25581 GCA_041481535.1 Dehalococcoidia bacterium
CTACAGCTCGATCGCGCAGGCCGGCACGTTCCTCATCGGCCTCGCCGCCGTCGCCGCCAAGGACCCGCAGCTCCACCTTGGCACGAGCTCCGTCGTCTTCTTCCTCGGCGCCTACGCCTTCACGAACCTCGGCGCGTTCATGGCGATCATCGCAATCTCGGCGAAGATCAAGTCGGAGCAGATCGAAGACTTCGCCGGCGTGTACAAGCGTTCGCCGTTCCTCGCGCTGGGGCTCGCCGTCTGCCTCATCTCGCTCACCGGCATCCCGCCCACCGCCGGCTTCGTCGCCAAGCTGCTCGTCTTCAACGCCGCCGTTCAGGCGAACCTCGTCTGGCTGGCCCTGATCGGCGTCCTGAACAGCGTGATCTCCGCTTACTATTACCTGCGCGTCGTCCTCGTGATGTTTACCCGCGAACCCGAGCAGACTGCTACCTTCATGCCGAGCCCCTACCTGGGCTTCGCGATGGTGATCGCCGTCGTCGGCCTCCTCGTGATCGGCGTCTACCCCAACCCATTGGTCGATGCAGCCGACCACGCTGCACGAATCTTCGCATAACTTGCAGGGGTGGGACCGCTCATCCTGAGCGTCCGCCGCAGCGGGCAGTCGAAGGACGCCCGCATCTTCGGCTAGACGCCCTCGCCCGGCTTGGCGAGGTATTCCACTTATCCGCTACTGGCCGCGAAGCGCTTCTAGCCTTTAGCTGTCGGCGCAGGTGTCCCCGTGTTGGGCTCAAACGATGGCAGCGGATAGAACCCCGCTTCGCTCGACCTTTCGAAGCTGAAGAGAGCTTCGCCGGTCTTGGCGTCAACGAACACTAGTTTGAAATCCGGATGCAGACCCATTCCGCGATAAGGTTTCCAGTCTTCCTCGGTCCAGCCACCGGGCATCAGTCCGTCAACCGTTGACGGATCCGTGTTCACGACCCATACCAACTGGTCCTTGTATGTGTAAGGCTCTCGTGTGCTGGACAGCCAGACGAGGGTAGTCTGTCGCGATACGGCACCGTCACTGTTGGTCTTCTTCATCACAGCCTCAGCACCCGCTGCGGGCACGGCCGCCTCACTTTCTGAGGCAGGACGCAACTCGTAGCCGCCTTCGGCAAGCATGTCCGCCGAAACGCCTTCTAGAACAACGTCGGCAGACGTTTCGTCGTGCTGGAGGATTACGAATCCGACGGCCCCAAGCGTAACTGTAGCCACAAGGAGTGGGAGAGAATACTTCATTCTCATCATCGTCACCGCTTCTTATCATATGCTGATACCCTTGCCTCGTGGCCGAACACGACGTCCTCGTCTCGATTGACCCCACCTTCGGGCAACGCATCGGCGCCGACTGGATGGTCGGCGTCGCCCGCATCACGCTGGAGATGGAGCGCGCCCCCTCCTGCCAGCTAAGCCTCCTTCTCACCGGCGACGACCACGTCCGCGAGCTCAACCGCCAGTTCGCTAACGACGACCACGCCACCGACGTCCTCTCCTTCTCCCTCCGTGAGGGCGAGCCGTTCGTCTCCGGCGACGACACTGACCGCCTCGGCGAAGTCATCGTCTCCTTCGAGACCGCCACGCGCCAGGCCGAAGAAGCCGGCCACCACGTCGAAGACGAAGTCGCGCATCTGCTCGTCCACGGCGTCCTCCACCTCCTCGGCTACGACCACGTCGAAACGGACGACGAAACAAAGATGCGAATGCACGAACGCCGGGTGCTCTCCGAGTTGGGCATCGAGGCGCATACGACGTAGCGGTACAATCGGAGGGGTTCTGCCGTTTTGAACACGGTTGGTTCGCTTCACTGGTTGGTTGGCGCGATCATCACAGTCGCGCTGCTGGACGCTGCGGCCTGCGATGCAGCGAGGGTGACAGAAAATGCCGTATTGCCTACCCTCGCGCCCGAATCTAGCCGAACAACACCAGAAGCATCGCTTAGCTCGACTGCCGATCCGTTCGTTGACCTGGCGAACGCCTTTCCAGGATTCGGTGGCTCTTTTCACTACCCCGGCGAGACGACGATATTCGTGTACCTCACCGATCCAACGATCGACTTAGATCCTCTGAAACGCGCGATCCTCTACAAGTTCTATCCGTCAAACGTCGACCCCGACGGCATCGAGATAGTGGCGTTGCAGGGCCGATACGACTGGCGGCAACTCCAGGAATGGTATGAATACAGTCGCGATCTTTGGCCCCTGGGCATCAACTCATCCGACATACAGGAAAGCGAGAAGCGTCTGGAATTCGGTGCGAGTGACGAAGATGCGGTTGCGGCGATCACGCAGGCCTTCTTAGCCCGGGGCGTTCCAGCGGACGCCTTTGAAGTGCATGTTGAAGCCCCGTTCACTGTCGATTGAGAAACGATGACCACGTACGCGCTCTACCTCGAATCCGGGCCGCAGCACAAGACGACGATGGTGCACGTCATCGGCCTCCTCGGCTGCGTCGCCACCGGCCCCACCACGGACGCCGCGCTCGAGGCGACCCCCGACGCCATCAGAGCATACCTCCGTCTCCTCAAGCGCACCGGCGAGAAGGTCGACCTCAAAACGCCAATAACCGTTCGAGTCGAAACGCATTTCGACAAACCCGGCGGCTTCATCGGCCAGGGCGCGCCGGTCGTCACCGTCGACACGGACCTCGAGCCGGTCACAAAACGCCAGATCGGAACCTACCTCGCCCGCTTCCACACCATCCGCGAGACGATGGCATCGTGGATCGAACGACAGTCTGCGAAACAGCTCGACGCGGCGCCGAAGGGAGGCGGACGTCCGCCGCGGAAGATGGTTCTGCACGTGCTCCCTGTCGGCGGCTACCTCTCCCCCGCGCTCGGTGGCGCGCCCGGGTTCGGCGCCATCGTCCGGCAAGCAGAGCGAAACGAAATGCCCCTCGCAGACGCCCTCCGCGCCAGCGAACAAGTCGCCGTCAACCTCCTCCGCCCGGCCACCGACAAACAACGCTCAATCGTCGTCGAACGCCACGACGGCGTGCGCACCCTCCACAAAGCCATCCGCCGCACTCTCGAACACGACTGGGAACACCTCAGTGAGTTGGCGAGACGTGAAGGCGGACCGAAACTCTAACCCTGGAAACAGCGCCGAGGGGCAAACCTCCTGACGCACTCACCAGCGACTCGATGACAACCCACCATTCACCTTCGCCCACCACCAATCGCCCCTCGCCTACGAAACGCGGGCGAGGGAGTGGGTGAGGGCCCGCGCGCGTTATCCACACCAGCGCCACCCCTGCCTATGACCTGTCCTTTCGCGCACATATAATGACCCCGTGAGCGAGGTCCTCTACCGCAAGTGGCGCCCCCAGTCCTTCGCCGAAGTCGCCGGGCAGGACGCCATCACCCGCACCCTGCGTAACTCCGTCGCATCCGGTAAGCTCGCCCACGCCTATCTCTTCTGCGGGCCGCGCGGCACCGGCAAGACCACGCTCGGCCGCCTGCTCGCCAAGGCCGCCAACTGCGCCTCTCCCGCCGACGGCGAGCCCTGCAACAAGTGCGATTCCTGCCGATCCTTCATCGAGGGCCGGGCCATGGACTTCGTCGAGCAGGACGCCGCCAGCCACAACAGCGTCGACGACATCCGCCAGCTCCGCGAAAACGTCGTCCTCACCCCCATGGCCGGTGAGCGCAAGGTCTACCTGCTGGACGAAGTGCACATGCTCACCGGCGCCGCCCAGAACGCGCTCCTCAATACGCTCGAAGAGCCGCCGCCGCACATCATCTTCGTCCTCGCCACCACCGAAGCGCACAAAGTCTCCGGCACGATCATCTCGCGCTGCCAGCGCTTCGACCTCAAGCGCATCCCGATGGCCTCTCTCGTCGGTCGCCTCGAGTACATCTGCAAACAAGAAGGCTTTACTCTCGACCACGCGTCTCTCGAAGAAGTCGTGCGGGCCGCGACGGGCAGCGCCCGCGACGCCATCAACGCGCTCGAGCAGGTTGTCACCTACTACGGAAAATCGCCGTCCCACGACCAAGTCTGCGAGGCGCTCGGCCTCAGCGTCGACGCCCGCAGCGGCCAGCTCGCCCGCGCCGCCATGAACGGCGACCTTGGCCTCGGACTCACGCTTATCGCTGAGGTCAGAGACGACGGAGTCGACATAAAACAGTTCGCCAAGCAAGTGATTAAGTACTTCCGCGGCCTCCTGCTCGCCAAAGCCGGCGCCAGCGAATCGCTCGACCTGCCGCAGGACATGGCGAACGAAGTCAAGGCCGACGCCGCCAACCTCCCCCGCGGCGAGATCATCCGCGCTCTCCAGACCTTCGGTCGCATCGATTTCCGAGAAGACGCCGCCGCATCCGGCGGATCTCTCCCCCTCGAACTAGCCCTCGTCGAATTCGTCTCTGGCACAACCGAACCCGTAGGGGTCGTTCGCGAACGGCCCGCCCCCGTCGCAACCCCCATCGCACCAGCGCGAACTCCAGAACCAACCGCAGCCTCCAAGCTCCCCTCGCCCGCGCACGGGAGAGGGGCCGGGGGTGAGGGCCCTCCGACGTCGCCCCCAGTGGCAACGCCTCGAACAAGAGCCACAACCCCCGAACCCAAAACCAACGGCAGCGCTGCGCCCAAAGCGCAGCCAGCAGCCGTCCAACCACCCGCCGACGTACCCGAACCCGTCGCCGCCAAACCAAAATCCCCCGACAGCGATGACCTCCTCACCAAAGCCCGAGATGTCCTCAACGAGACCGACAAACAGCTCGCCGCCCTCCTCAACGGCTCCTGCGAGGTCAAGTCCAGCGAAGGCGACACCGTCGTCCTCGGCTTCTTCCACACCTTCCACCTTGAACGCATCGAAAAAGGCTCGTACAAAGAGAAGCTGCAGCACGCCTTCTCGACAGTCCTCGGCCGCCCCGTCAAAATCGCCTACGAACACTCCCCGCAAGAGCGGTCGTCGGGCAAGAGCGCGGGCGGTCACCTCGTCCAGGCCGCGCGCGAAATGGGTGCGCGGACGGCTCCGCCAGAGGAGCAATCGTAGGGACTGAACCGTAGGGCTGCTTGCTGCGCCCAAACGCCGCCCCCACCAAGGACGCGGGCCCAAACAGAACAACCCAACGCCGCGCTCACCCGGAGACGCGGCCCCAAAACAGACAAGGAGGCACAACATGGGCAAAGGTGGCAGCGGCGACCTCATGAAGCAAATCCAGGCGATGCAGGCCAAGCTCGCCGAAGCCCAGCAGAAACTCGAAGACATGACCTTCGAGGCCACAGCCGGCGGCGGCGCCATCTACGTCAAAATGAACGCCCGCCCGCACCTCCTCGAAATCACCGTCAAGCCCGAAGTCATCGACCCCGAAGACGTAGACATGCTCCAGGACCTCGTCATGGCCGCCATGAACGACGCGCTGGAGAAGGTGCGCACGGGGCAGATGCAGCAACTGGCCGGCCTCGCCGGCGGCCTCAACATTCCGGGCCTGACTAGCTAGGCGCAGCGAAACCACCGTAGGGGCGCAACATCCGTGCTCGCAGCGCGAAGCCCGCCGATCTTTTCTCGTTGATCGCAGTCGACTCGTTGCCCTCAGAAAATGCTGCGCCCAAAACGCTACCCTCTGCACACACGCTCGCCTCCAAACGAAAACCGCGCCGCTACGGCTGATCGTCGCTCCGTCGTCCAGCCGCCCATCCACTACCCACAGATCGCAGATCGCCCCTCGCCCGCGCACGGGAGAGGGGTAGGGGTGAGGGCACCCGACAGCCTCACTTGCGCGTCACATTCCGGATCCAGCCGTAACTGCCGCAGAAAGCGCAAGTGAAGGGGCCGCAGGCCCATACCGGGGGTTCCGGGGGGTGCCCCCCGGACCTCTCTCTTTGTGGGTGGGGGTGGGGCGGGGTGGCCACCCACAAATTCCCCTGCCATCAGCCCACTGACCAAATCGCTCACCCACCTGTATAATTCTTCCATGACCGACCCAGAAAGACTGACCCCCTCGGCGCTCCTCACATCCAATTTCCCATTTCCCACTTCCTATTTCCCCGGAGGGCCGAGGGCCGCCCCATGAACGACCACCACCACATCCCCGTCACCGCCGCCCCCCTCGCGCGCCTCATCGAGGAGTTCTACAAGCTCCCCGGCATCGGCCCCAAGAGCGCGCAGCGCCTCGCCTACTACCTCCTCCGCACACCCGCCGCCGAAGCCCACTCCCTCGCCCAGGCCATCCTCGAAGTCAAGGAGCGCGTCACCCTCTGCTCGATCTGTCAGAACGTCACCGAGCGCGACCCCTGCCGCATCTGCACCAGCCAGGAGCGCGACCGCACCGTCGTCTGCGTCGTCGAAGAGCCGCTCGACATCCTCTCCGTCGAGCGGTCGGGCTCGTACGCGGGCCTGTACCACGTCCTGCACGGCGCGATCTCGCCGATGGACGGCATTGGCCCCGAAGACCTGAAAATCGCCGAGCTCCTCCACCGCATGCGCGACGGCACAATCACCGAAGTGATCCTCGCCACCAACCCCAACCTCGAAGGCGAGGCGACCTCCATGTATCTGAGCCGCCTCATCGGCCCGCTCGGCGTGCGCGTCACCCGCCTCGCCCGCGGCCTCCCCGTCGGCGGCGACCTCGAGTACGCCGACGACGTAACGCTCGCCAAAGCGCTGGAGGGCCGCCAGGAGATGGGCGCCTAGCGCTCTCGCATGCCCAGCTCCGCGCGCCTCTACAAGACCGAAGCAATCATCCTCCGCCAGCGCAAGCTCGGCGAAGCGGACCGCATCCTCACGCTCCTCACCCCCACCCTCGGCAAGCTGGACGCCAAGGCCAAAGGCGTCCGTAAGACGATGAGCCGTCTCTCCGGCCACCTCCAGCCGCTTAACCGTGTCGTCGTCCAGCTCGCCCAGGGCCACGCCGCCGACGTCATCACCGGTGTCGAGACGCTGGACAGCTTCCGCGGCCTCCGCGACGACCTCGATCGCCTGAGCCGCGCCCTCTATGCCGCCGAGCTCACCGACCGCATGACGGCCGAGCACGTGCACAGCTTCCCGATCTTCCGCCTGATGCTTGAAACGCTTACCCGCCTCGAGCAGGGCAACGACTCCGACCTCGCCCTCCGCTACTACGAGATGCGCCTCCTCGACCAGTCCGGCTTCCGCCCGGAGCTCGACCGCTGCGTCGGCTGCGCGCAAGACCTCGAGCCCGTCGACCAGTTCTTCGCCCCGATCGCGGGCGGTGTCGTCTGCCGCACGTGCGTCGCCGGACTCGCCGGCCCGCGCGTCCTCACCTTGAACGGCCTCAAACTCCTGCGCCTCATCCAGCGCGGCTCCTACAACGACGTCGCCCGCGTCCGCGTCTCCGCAGACCTCTCCGAAGAAGTCGAGCGCCACCTCCGCGGCTACATCATCACCGTCCTCGAACGTGACGTAAACGCCGCCGCCTTCATCGAACGCCTCCGCCGCGAAGGCATCCGCGCCGCTGCGCAGACCCGACCGTAGCCGAGGCTTTCCAGCCTCAGAACCCAACGCGCGATCCACCTTAAACCGGTCGCGCTCCTACTCCTAACAACAAATCGCCCCTCGCCCGCCGCAGCGGGAGAGGGGTCGGGGGCGAGGGAACCCCACGCCCCTCGCAGTCTTGAACTCGCGAATCCACTGCGATGCAGATCACATAGCGTCGCACGTCCGCCAACCCGTAGGGGCGCAACATCCGTGCTCGCCCGGTTTCCTGTGCTTATCGCCTACGTCGTCGCGCAGAACTCTCATCCCTCACAGAAAGTGCTGCGCCCACCCAACGCCACCCTCACCCGCGCACACGCCGCTCACCCTGTCGTCCAGACGCAGGAAGGACCCGGCGGGGAGCGGAGGCCCGCTGTTAGTTTCCTGACAACCTACCGCCATGCAGGCGAAGGCCACCACGCTCGCCCACCAACACCATCTCCACCGCTCATCCTGCCTGCCCGCCGCGGAGAGAGGCTCTCGAAGGACGAGCCGAGCTCCAACGTCCCGACTACGGCAGACCAAACTTCTCGCCAGACGCTAACCACTCTCCATGTGCTCCAACAAAGTGCTCCTCGCCCGCCGCAGCGGGAGAGGGGTCGGGGGTGAGGGCGACCGAGCGTCACTCCAACGCCCGATACCAGACGACCGGGTGCTCTTATCACGCACCAATGGAGCAACCCAAAAGGCGCAAGTGAAGGGGGCCGCAGGCCCAGCTGTCCGCCTCTGGAGCATACCGGGGGCTCCGGGGGTGTCCCCCGGCACCCTGTCTTTTTTTCGGGGCGGGGTGGGGCGGGGCCACCCGTCCTGCTAAACTCAGACGCGATGCCCATCTACGAGTACTACTGCGAAAAAGACGACAAAGTCTTCGAGGCGATGAGCTCCATCGCCTCCCGCGACCGCCCGGTCAAATGCCCGAAGTGCGGTCGCGAGGCCGTGCGCATCATGCCGACCACCGTCGCCACGATGAGCCGCGTGAAAGGCCTGGTCGAGCGTGTCCCCTTCCACCACGCCGACATCCGCACCGACAAGAAGCAACGCACGATCGCGCCCGTCAAACCAAAGAAGTCCGAAGCCCGTACCCCCAAGAAGAAGAAGGCGAAGAAGAAATGACCGCAACATTCGTTCTCAAGTCGACGGTATTGCCCCTCGCCCACGGAGTGGGAGAGGGGTCAGGGGTGAGGGCCTAACATGCCGCTCTACGAGTACTACTGCGCCGGTTGCCACGGCGTCTTCGAGGAGATACGCCAGATGCGCGAGGCGTCTCTTCCTGCGCCGTGCCCCGAGTGCTCCAACGAGGCTCCGCGTATCATGTCCGGCTTCCAGGCCTTCACCTTCCGCGACGGCTACCCTCGCCGCATCCCCGACAAGGGCACGTTCTGGCACATGGGCAAAGAGGTCAAGAATCGCGCGAAGGTGCTGCCTCGCGGCCAGCACCCCGAGTTACTGAAGCCGGAGGAGAAGCCGGTGGTGACGCGGGGTGAGCGCGCCGTTACCGCGGAACGAAGGCTGGCAGACCGCCAGGACACGGTCTACAAGGACAGGTGGGGCGTCACCAAAGACCTCCGCCGCTCCGTCAAGGCGAAGAAGATCAAGCCAGAGCGCAAGATCGTCTAACTACTGTCCAACCGGCCCACAGTCCTGCGGTAACTGGAACGCCGGCGCCACGTTCGCCAGGTACAGCACGATCAGCAGGGGGTCGACGCCGTCCGCCGACGTGATGCCGTTGCAATTCAGGTCCAGCGTGAGGGTCGAGTACGGGCACTCATTGATATCGCCGATCGGGAGCTCGCTCGTGTAGCGCAGGCTGCGCA
Source organism: Dehalococcoidia bacterium (assembly GCA_041481535.1). Lineage (GTDB taxonomy): Bacteria > Chloroflexota > Dehalococcoidia > SM23-28-2 > RBG-16-64-32 > DATKKM01. The sequence goes on from JBGPBZ010000022.1 coordinate 9,234, forward strand.
TCAGGTCTTCGAGGTCGATCCCACCGCTGCAGTTGAGGTCACCCTTGATGGCGCCGCCGCCGACTTCGACGGTGATCTCGCCGTGCAGGCCGCAGGGGCCGGTCATCGTTACGGTAGCATGGCCGGGGTGCGCCGCGACGAGCCCGACGCGCAGCTGGCTGTCCTTGATGCGGGCACTGACGGTTGAGGCGCTGGCGTTGCCGTAAGTCAGCACGCCGTTGTCTGTGCTGAGCGAGAACGGCAAGGACACCACGTCTGAGCCGGGGCCGTCCTCGAACTGCCGGTGGCGATCTTCGGTCGAGAAGACGAAGACGATGGCGTTATTCTGTCCAACGATGGCGGCCGGCTCGGCGAGCTGAGTCGGCTCGATCTGCGTGATCCACTGCGTGAAGTCCGCCGTGCCCTTGTCCCCGTTCTCTCCGTCGACGACCTTGTCGCCGGTGCCGGACGGGTTGGAGGGGTGAGTGGGGCCGCTGACGTCGCCCCACCAGTTACCCTCGGCGTCGAGGGAGCTCCCGTCGGCGTTGAGGTCGAGGCCAGCGTTGGTGTTGCTGCAGATGACGTTCTCAACGGCGGTGTGTGCGCCCGCCGCCACATTCTGTAAGGAGACGCCATCCGCGACGTTCCCGACGATGAGCGAGTTCGTGACGGTCGCGATGCTGGCGTTTTCTATGACCACGCCGTTCCCCGCATTGACGCTCAGGGTCGCCTGGTCGATGCTGACGGTCGCCGGCGTCGTGACGTTGATTCCGTCGGCGCCGTTGCCGGCAGCCTGGATGTTGGAGGCGATGACCAGCCCCGGCGAACCGGCCGGTCGGGCCTCGCCGGCGGCGGTGGGACTGGCGGCGCCGTGGATCTCCCAGCCGATGCCCCCGTTCCCGGAAGCATCGCTGTTCTTGATTGTGAAGCCTGCCGCCGTCAGGTCTGCCCCGCTGTCATGGTTGTTGGCAAAGCTGGAAGGTCCGTCGATGATGATCTCGCCGCCGGCTTCGATGTCGAGGCCGTCGTCGCCGTTGTTGGCGGAACCGACGTTTGTGATATTCGCGTTGCCGTTCGCTGTCTTGACCGCCACACCGTCGCCGAACGGGCTGCCGGCGCCGTTCCCGTTGGCGCCCACGTCGTTGATCGCGGCTGTGCCGGCGCTTTCCACGAAGATGCCGCGCTCGTGGTTGTTGTCCGCTTCCACGTCGTTCACAGTGACAAGGCCGAGCCCTTGAATATCCACGCCGGCGGCGTTCGTGCCCTGTGCGCCGCTGGCCAGGCTGTGCTCGACCGTAATATCTTCGGAGCCCTGCGTAATCTGCAGAACGAAGCCGCGGCCCGCGGCGTCATTCGCTGTCGAGTCGCGGACGATGAGCGGCCCGTTCGTCGTCTCGATGTTGGCGCCGTCGCCCGATGTCGCTTCCAGCACAAGCCCTTCGAGCACGACACTGTGCTCGAACGCTTCGGCGACGATCGGATTGGCGCCGTGTATCGTCGCCGTATGCTTCACCGGCGAGCCGCTCACATCGACGGTGCTGAGCGTGATCTTGGCGGTGACGTGGTTGAACTCCGACGCCATCAGAGCCAGATCCACGCTCTCGTTGTAGGTGCCGGGGAAGATGCGCACGTCGCCGTCCCCTGGCCCGCCGACGTGGTTCACCGCCGCTTGCACCGTCGTATAGCAGGGCGTGAGCGACGCGCACGTCCCGTTCGGGTCCGCGTAGGCTATCGGCGATCCGGCCAGCGCGTGCGACGTGCCATCCATCGCGCAGACCAGCGAAATGAGTGCGACTGCGAAGATTGCGAGCGTGCGACGGGTGCGTGCGGCCATGCGGGTAGCCTCCCGAGGTGTGGTTGCTCGAATGATAGCAGGTAGCGAGGTGCGCGCGCGTTTGCGCCCGGCGTGCGGCGTTAGGCTGAGGTGCTCGGCAAGGGGATCGGCGTCGCCGTCGGCGTTGTCGTTGGCACAGGGGTCGGGCTCGGCGTGAACGTCACGCACACAGTCGGCGCGGGCGTCGCTGTCGAAGACGGATCCTCGGTCGGTCCCGGCGATTGCGGAATGCAGTTCGGCGCGCAAAGGCGGTGCACGTGTGCGATATCAAGCAGGATCGCCAGCGCGTCGAACACGTCGATCTCGTGGTCGCAGTTCGTGTCACCTGCACCCTCGCCCAGCGAACCCAACGAGGTCGGGCACGGCACCGGCGTCGTCACGGCCGAGAACCTGCCTAGCAAGTAGAGCGCATCGTTCACGTCAAAGAGACCGTCGCAGTTCGCGTCACCACGCGACCCCACGATCACCGGTGGCGTAGGCGTAGGCGTCGGGTCACAGGTACAGGTGGGCGTCGGTGTCGGCGTCTCAAACCCGACTCGCACGTCACCCACCAACGTACCCGTAAAACCGCTCGCCGAGTCCACAAGCGAGCCCCCGTCAAACGTCCACTCCGCAACCAGCCCCGGCGCGTCCGAAGGCACACCGTTCATCCCGGCCGCAATTTCCGCCTGCGTGCGCGCCACGTTCCAGATCCGAACGTCATCGATTCGCCCGTTCGGCGAGAAGTCCCAACTCGCGTCGTCGCCGATTCTCAGCGGGTCAGCGGTGTCGCCGATCGGGCCCTCCTGGTCGTCGATCTCCGTGACCGGCTGGCCGTCCTGGAAGTTGCGGCGGGTCGCGCCGTTGTACGTCATCGCCACGTGCGTCCACGTGTTGAGCGGTATCGTCGGCGTGTTCTCGTAGTACTCGATTCCGTTCACGAACGAGTCCATCACATCGCCCCCGCATCCGAGCGCAAGCGAGTACGACTCCTCCCAGTTCTTGCCGACGAGCATCGGACAGTCGGTGAAGTTGGGGTCCATCCCCCAGCCGGCGTAGGAGTAGAGATAGACCCAGGCCTCAACGGTGATGGCGCCGGTCGGGTTGAGCGCCGGGTCGTCCGGCGCCTCCATGTAGCCGCTGTCCGGCCCCGTGAACTCAAGGTACCCGCCCTCGTGCTGCGCGCTCCCGTTCTGCGTAGCGAGTAGAAGCGCGAATGCCGCTAGCGCGCCGATGCCAGCGGCAAGCGCAAAGTATTTCGAAACGCGCGCGGGAGTTCGCATGACGAGCGACCTATCGGTGCTCACTCCACGTTAGGCACGCCCTTCGCCGCCGTCAAGGCAAACATTGGTTAACACTGTAGGGCCGACACGTCCCTGTGATTCGAGCGCTAACCAACCTCTACGATGACCGCTCTTCCGTCGTGATTTCAAAACCTTCAACTTGCCAAGGGCGCGCCGGTCCTCTCACGGAGAAAGAAGCGCAAGTGCAGGGCGCGGGCAATACCGGCCTGTCCCCGGATTCTCTAACTTTGGGGTGGGGAGGGATGCAAAAGCCCGCCCGCCGCTAAGAAAGCCCCAGCTCGCCCTTGATCTCCCGCACGGCGTCCACCATCACCTTCAGTTTCTGCTCGCTCTCCTCCACCGTCCGCGTCTTCAACCCGCAGTCGGGGTAGATCCATACGCGATCCGCGGGCAGGCGCTTCAGCGTTGCGCGGATGCCCTTCTTCACGTCCTCAACGTCTTCCGTGAAGCGAGTGTGTACGTCCGTCACGCCAACGCCCAGGTCCTTCGCATCGTCGTACCCAAACTCGTCGATGAGGTCGAGGTACGCGAAGTCCGTGTTCTTGAACGCCAGGTGGATCTGCTTCACATCCAGCTTCAGCATCGCCGGGTAGATCTTCTCCACCTCGCCGTAGCAGATGTGCGTGTGGAACTCCGCATCGATGCCCTTTACCGTCTCGTGCATCGCCTCCACCGCCATGTCGAAGTCTTCCTCCGGGCGAGTGTGGATCGCCGGCTCGTCGATCTGGATGTAGTACGCCCCGGCCTCGACCAGCGCCTCCACCTCGCGCCGAATAACTTGCGCCATCGCCATCACCGCATCTCGGCGAGTCGGGTAATGCTCATCAAAAGACCACTCGACCATCGTGTACGCGCCCGTGAGCATGCCCTTCACCGGGCGATCGGTGAGGGACTGCGAGTACTTCCACATGTCGACGGTCATCGGGCCGGGCCACGCGAGTTTGTCGTAGATGATCGGCTTGTGGTAGTAGCGGTTCCCGTACGACCGCACCAGCCCGCCCAGCTTCATCCCTTTGATCGCGTTGCCGCCCTCTTCGCCCGCGAAGTACGCGACCATGTCGCCGCGCTCCATCTCCCCGTGCACCAGCACGTCGAGCCCGATCTCTTCCTGGATCCGGATCCAGTACTCCGTCGCCTTCTTCTCGAGCTTGTCGAGTTCGGCGCGGTCGATCGCCCCCTTCGCGAACTCAGAGCGGGCCTTTGTCAGGTAGTCGGGCTTGGCGTAGCTCCCGACGGCCGTCGTGATCAGGTTCGTCGTCGCGCTCCGTGGCGACTTCGTTGCGGTCTGCGTTTGCTTCGTAACCATCAGGCGGGTACTCCTCCGCCGAGGCGTGCACCCTCGGACAGCACCTTCAGTTTAGCGAATGCCGTCTCGCGTGGCACGTACTCCAGCCCGCAAGACGGATTCACATACAGGCACTCCGGCGGCACGAGCTGCGTGATGCGCTTGATCGCGTCCGCGATCTCGCCCGCTGCCTCGAGCCGCGTGTTGCGCCCGTCCACGATGCCAAACCCCAGCTTCTTGTCGAACTTCGCGCCCTTGATCGCGTCCCAGTTCTCCTTGCCCGATACGAAATCGAGGCCGATCACATCCACCGGCAGCTCCAGCATCTTGTCCAGGATCTTCGCCGCGCCGCCGAACCACGTGTAAACGCCCGTCTCAGCCCCACTCACGCCGCCCAGCAGCGCCGTGATCGCCGCGGCGAACGGCTTGTACTTCTGCGTGTGTGACGAGTGCACGATGACCGGGTCGTTGACCTGGACGTGCTTGCAGCCCGCCTTCACCAGCGCGTCAACCTCGCCCCTTAGCTGCTCACCGAACGCCACGCACAGCTTCTCGAAGTCGTTGTAGTGCTTGTCCAGTGACAGCGCTGCCAGCGTGTACGGCCCCGGGATGATCGCCTTCACCGGCTTCGAGCTGTTCTTCTGCGCGAACTCCCAGTCCTTGACCAGCGCCGGCCGCTCGAACTTGAGCGCCCCGACGATCTCCGGCTGACGGTAGTAGGTGTTCGTGTCGAGATAGCGCTGCAGCCCGCCGATCTCGACGCCCTTCATGTGTCGCGCGACATAAGTCTGGTCGTCGTCCCAGCGGACTTGGCCGTCCGTGATCACATCGATCCCGGCCTCGATCTGCTCGTTGATGACCTCAATCGTCACCTCATTTCGCACCTTCTCGAGCTCATCGTCGCTCAGCTCGCCCCGGTCGCGCTTATTGATCGCATTGCGCAGGCGCGCCGGGCGGGGCTTATTCGGGATCTTGGGGTAGCTTCCAACTACAGTAGTCTGCATGCGGCTCCTTCGGAGGGACTGCGGGCTGGGGTCGTGGAGGGTGCCATTTGGCTGTTTACTCGCCTGTTTTCGGCGCGGTAGGTTGTCGATTACCAGCGCCGCCGAACCAGCGCCAAGTCTAGCAGCGCCCCACACGGAGGGCAACGTGACGCAGTCGATACCGAGAGGGTCATGGGTGAAGGCAATCCCAACGCAAATGAATCAGGCCCCCGCTCGGAATCAGCCACCCGCCGCCGTAGCTGCAGCGTCTTTAGATCTGCCACCTTCATCACCCTCAGCGACCAGCCTCTCCCCACCAACACCGAGACACGAAATGTCATCCAGACGAAGGAAGGATCTGGCCGGGCGGAGCCAACACTTGTATCGCGCAGATCACCGCCCCAATCATCAACCTCCGTCGCAGCACCCAACCAATTGCCCCTCTCCCTCGCAAGAGAGAGGGGTCAGGGGTGAGGGCCCCGTCCCAAGTTCCTTATTCAAGCACCCGCCCAATTTCCGCTGAAAATAGCGTATAATTAGGGTTGACACAGGCAAAGCATTAGGGTGTACTAACGTTCGAGTCGCACAGATGTCTCCTACATCAAGAGGTCGATATGAGTGAATCTGAAACGCTAGTCCTCGGCTTCATCGCAGGGATAACCATCCTCCTGGGCCTCCCGCTAGCCCGACTGCGAAGTCGAGCCCCTGGCCTGCGCCATTTCCTGAGCGCCTTCGCAACGGGCATCCTGATCTTCCTCCTCTGGGACGTTCTCGCCCACGCCTGGGAGCCGATCGACGGAGCGCTCGTCGACCTGCACGCCGGCGATGCCGGTATCGGCCCCGTTTTGGGGTACGGTGCGCTGTTCCTCGGTGGCATCACCGCCGGACTAATGAGCCTCGTCTACTACGAGCGCTGGCTCGATCGAAGGGCGCGTCCGGAGCGGTTCGGCCCGGGCGCGATGGCTGTCGGCGAGCTTCCGGCGCGCATGGGACTACCTTCTTGGCCGGCGGCCCGCCGGCTCGCGCTAATGATCGCCCTTGGTATCGGACTCCACAACTTCGGAGAGGGCTTGGCCATTGGCGGCAGCGCAGCAAGTGGCGAAATAGGCCTCGCGACCGTGCTTGTCGTCGGCTTTGCGCTACACAACGCGACAGAAGGCTTTGGCATCGTCGCGCCGCTCGCCGGTCACGATCAGCGGCCCAGTTGGATCTTCCTCTTGTCCATGGGATTGATCGGCGGCGGGCCCACGTTCGTCGGTACGATCGTCGGGCGCCAATTCACGAGCGACACAATGAGCGTTCTCTTCCTCACGCTCGCTGCTGGATCGATTCTCTACGTGATCGTGCAACTGCTCGGCGTCGCCATGCGGAGCGATCGCAAAGAGCTGCTGTACTGGGGCTTGTTCGTTGGCCTCGCTGCGGGCTTCGTCACCGACATGGTCGTGACCGCTGGCGGCGCCTGACCTTAACGCTGCCACCATTCGGCCCGCACGCTAGCTCCCCCGTCCTACTTCCTATTTCCCCTGGGGCGTCGGCAGCGGGGTGGCGTCCCCCCGTATAAAGCATTGAGCCGGTGGACCGACCATCCACCGGCTCGCTTTTTCGCGTCGCGTGAGGGGGTACAAACGCGTCGCTTTGTTCTCCCGTAGATTACCTGCGGCAGCCGCAACGTCGGTTAACGGACGGTAAGAGCGGGGTAGTAGTTGCGTGAAACTTGCCTCAACCCTCACTCGCCGGGCAGCGGCTAAGCGCGGAGACGGAAGAGGGGCTGGGGGGAGCGGGCTCCGTTCGTCCTGCTCGCCCGCCGCGGAGAGAGGAAACGAAGGCCCACCCGCGCATCAGCGGAGACTGAGGAATTGAAGCATGTCCTGAGCGCGGCGGCAGCCGCAGTCGAAGGGGAGAGCGTAGCAACAACACCCCGCCGAGCCCAAACGCATCCGTTAATCCGTTGCGCCGAAGGCCATCCGTTGACAGCCCTCTTCTGCCAGGCAAACTCCCCACCACTCCCGCCGCGCATTAACCAACTTCTAATGAAGCACACGTAGCATTACCCTCAAGAAGTTCACAGAGCCAAAGAATTGGCGCACGGACATCGGGAGGGCTTGCGTTCGATGCCAAAGAAATACGCCAAACGGGCGAAGGAAAGCGCAAGGCTGCAGGCAAAGCTCGCGGCGCAGGCCGGTCCGGCGCCCGATCAGAAGTCTGCGGCAGCCCGTCCCAGGCATAAGAGGCGAAGACTTACCGATGGTCTGATCGGCATGAGTTCCGCTGCCATCCTCACCATTTACGGTCTTGGCTACTTCCACACTCAGGACGCGAACGGCGCATTCGGCACGCAGACCGACCCCGTGCCTACGGCCACAGTCGCAAGCCACGGCCCTCAGGTTCTGCATCCGACCCCGACTCTATTGCCCGGCACTTATCGTGACGGGACCTACAAAGCGACTGGAACAAGCCGGCACGGTGACATCGAAGCGACCGTCGTGATTGCAAACGGCAGGATTACTTCCGCCAAAGTGAGCGATTGCGGGACGCGCTACCCGTGCTCCGACGTTAACCCTCTGGTCGATGAGGTCGTGTCCATTCAGGCTGCTCCCCGCCACTACATGTCTGGCGCCACCGACAGCTCTTGGGCGTACACGCAGGCTATCAAGAGCGCGCTGGCCCAGGCGAGTTAAGACGATGCGGGAAGAAGCGTTGGCGTTGGATAAGAGCTTCGTTGCTTCTGCCGTGTTCATGGACACGCTGGTAACGATCGAAATCGTCTGTCCCGGATCGGCTGCCGGCTGCGCCGAACGCGCACAAAAAGCGTTCGCGTGGTTTGCTCACGTTGAAACGCTTTGCAGCCGGTTCGATCCGAAGAGCGAGCTATCACGCCTGTCGTCGTCTCCTCTCGGCGTGCCCGTGAGTGTTAGTCCACTGCTCTTCGAGCTCATCGAGTTCGCTTGTGCTGTTGCGCGAGCGAGCGGGGGCGCCTTCGACCCGACTGTTGGTCGCGCCATGGAAGCGAGCGGGTTCAACCGCAACTACCTGACCGGTGAGCAGAAGACCTCCGACGACGCAAACGCCGAGTGCAGTTACCGTGACGTCGCCCTGGATCCCGAGAGCCAGACGGTGACGCTGAGCAAGCCTCTCGTCCTCGACCTCGGCGCCGTCGCCAAGGGCTTCGCGATAGACCTGGCAGCCGAAGAGCTGAGGCCGTTCCAGGACTTCGTTATCAATGCGGGCGGCGACATCCTGGCGCGTGGGCGCTATTCATCTGGTACACCGTGGCGGATTGGCATACGGCATCCGCGTGAACCGCAAGCTTCGATCGAGACGCTTGCTGTTTCGGATATGGCGGTGTGTACTTCTGGTGACTATGAGCGACCGCGACCGGACGGTCAGCTCGGACACCACCTGCTCGATCCGCAGACCGGGCAGCCGGTCGACGGCGTCGCCAGCGTCACGGTCGTCGCCCCCAGCGCCATGCTTGCCGACGCACTATCGACCGCCGCGTTCGTGCTGCGCCCTGAGCGCGGCATCGCACTGCTGGAGAGCCAGGACGTCGAAGGGATGATCGTGACGACTGACCTGCGCGTCTTCGAGACGAAAGGACTGTCCAGGTACCGGCCATGACAACCGCCACGCAGACCCTGCCGCTGACTCTCCACCCTCTCCTCAGGTTCCTCAAGACACCCAAGGGACTCCTGCTCGCCATGCTCACCGTCATGACTCTGATCGCGCTGTCGGATCAGCCGTTTGACGATGCCGCGCCGGCGGTACTGAGCGCGATGGCCGTCTGTGCGGTGCTCGACGTGGCCATCATCTGGGTGTTACGGAGCGAATGGGAGTTCCCGAGCGGCGCCCTTCTCACTGGCCTCATCGTCGGCGTCATCTTGAGGCCGCAGGAGCCGTCTCTGGTCGTTGTGGCCGTGGCTGCGATCGCGATCATCTCCAAGCACGTTCTCCGGACTCGCTGGTCGAACATCTTCAACCCGGCCGCGCTCGCCCTCGTCGCTTCGTCGTTCCTCTTCTCCACCGGCCAGAGCTGGTGGGGCTCGATGCCAACGTTCGGACCGCTCGGCCTCATCCTCCTCTTCGGAGCGGGGCTCTTCATGGCCGACCGCATCAACAAACTGCCGCTCGTCGTCTTCTTTCTGGGCGCGTACTTCGCGCTGTTCACCTTCGCCAGCTTCATCGGACGGCCCGCCAACGTTGCCGAGGTCTTCCGCACGCCGGACTTGCAGGCGACGCTCTTCTTCGCCTTCTTCATGGTGGACGACCCGCCGACCTGTCCCATTCGCTACGAAGACCAGATCCCCTTCGCCGTCATCGTCGCCGTCGCCAGCTTCCTCATCTTCGTCGTCTACGGCGCCGTCTACTTCCTGCCCGCCGGACTGCTCGTCGCCAACGCCTGGGAGTCCGGCCGCCGCCAGTTCGGCCCCGCCTTCAAGCGGCTCCTCGAGTCAACGCTCGGCTAGCAACTGCCCTCACCCTCAATCCCCGCGTAGCCCTGCTGCAACCCTGCCGGTCATGGCCCGCGTCGGTGCGCCAGTTTGACGCAGCGCTGAGGGTGGTCGTCTTTGGGGGGACCGGCGCGCATCTGCCAAAACGCGACCCTCAGCGCGACAGCGAGTATAGCACCAGACCGCTCCGATCATAAGTCCCGCCTCGCGCGCGCACTCACCCTTCACCCTTCGTGATGAGCTGCTCTCCCAGCTCCTCCTCCAGCGTCCGCATCATCGCCAGCATTTCCTCCGGCCTCCCGCGACCCGACCGCCGCTCCATCGCTTCCGCCCGCAGCAACACCTTGCTCCCCTGCAGCAACAAGTGAATCTCCCCCGGCCGCCGCTGAATCGCCGTGATCAACCGCTGCTTGATCTCCCCAACGTCCACCTTCCCGCCTGCGCCTTCCTCACGCTGCCCCAAAGCCTCCCTGTAGAACCCCGACGTCTTCTTGCCGCGCTTACTCCTCCGAGCGCCCACGCGCGTCCCGCTCATCCTGAGCCCGTCGAAGCATGTCCTGAGCGGAGGCGGAGCCGGAGTCGAAGGAGACTGTCCGACGCAAGGCGGACCCGCGCACTGAGCCCGTCGAAGTGCCTTTAATCACCCGCGGCCGCCGCACCCCCTCCGCCGGCATCGCCGGCGGCGTCAGGTCCGGCGTCCCCCACTGCACACCCGGCCCCCGAGCCATCCCCATCAGCACCAGCAACTGGTGCTCCGTCTGCAACAGAAACCGGTGCAACTTCGTCTCATACCGCAACACCTTGTCCATCACCTCATCCCCCGGCAGCAGGCGAGACATCAGCATCACATCCATCTCCGCTACCGCCTCCGGCGTCACCTCCTCCGGCACCGGCAACCCGGCCGTCACCCGCACCGACCGCCAGTCGCTCGGCACGTCATACAGGTAACTCGTGATCGACTCCGACTCAAACCGCTGCACCCGCAGGCACCGCCAGTACAGCCCCGCCAGCCGGTCCGCCAGCGCCTCTGGCCAGGCCAACCCCTGCACCCGGAAGAACTCGTGCACCCCCAGGCGCAGCTTCTCCCAGTCCTCGAACCGTTCCACCAGCGGAATCACCGGCGTCTGGCTCAGCACCCCATGCCGCACCGGATTCAGCCGTACCCTGGCCTTCCCCGCCGCCGTCTTCGGCCCACCCACACCCTTCCGCCTCGCCCCCTCCGCCATCTCAACCTCCCATCACTCCACCCAACCGATGTCGAACCATCGTGCCACAAGATGCGCGCGATCTCCAATGACGAAATGTCACTTTCAGTGGCCGACGGTTTTCGCTCATTTGTTAAGATTCGCCGCGGGAGAATCCGTCACGTCGAAGAAACAACAGGTTGCTGACCCCTTTCTACCTGATCGCACGCAGGCAGTGTTCTCCGATTGGCCGAAGATCTGGTACGAAGAAGATCCTTCGATTTGGATGTTCCGAATTCACTGGCTCATCAGTGACGTCGCCGCCGTGCAACTCGAGCAATGTCAACTCCGCCAAGTCACTAAACACGACATCGACGTCATGCGCTCAGCCGACGACAGCCCAAGACTTCGGGGAGTTGAGCTGCCGCGTTCCATTACACAGGGCGAGCTCGGCCGCAAGGTTGAAAGCACACCAAGCCCTCGGGTTGTTGATCCCCCCGCACCGATGGAAGACGAGGAGTCGCCGAAAGTGCGACCGATCTCGTACGCCTACGAGCTACCACCACTTCGAGCATGGCACACCCTTGACGGTGCGGAGATGCCTTGGGTCTTGGTCGTAGAAACGCCGCCGAATAGTTACATAGAATCGCACATGTACGCAAATAGAATCCGTCACAGCGTGGAACTGAGTCTGCGGCTAGTATCGGGCAAACCTGTCTTTGTTTCGTCCCTTTCAACGTTCTTCCAATCGAATCGAGAAGGGTCGCTCAGTGGGCAGTACGGCTTACTCACTGCGGAGAAGGATGATGTGCCGGACGAGATCAAGCTTCATGTGACCGACAAGATAGCCTCGACTGCGCAGGTCGTACACAGTGCGGTGCTAAATGTTCACAACAACCGCATTCGCATGGCTTTGGCACGCTTCAGGCGTAGCTACAGTGCCGGCAGCGACACACTGATCGACCATTGGATTGGCCTCGAAGCGATATTCGGGGACGGCTCCGGAGAGATCACTTATAAGGCTGCTATGCGTCTAGCACACTTCGTTGGTTACGGACCCCGCGATCGCACCTTTCTATTTCGAGCGCTCATAGAGTCATACAAAGCTCGATCCGCACTAGTGCACGGCTCCCAAGCCGCCGCCACGCTATCCGCTCGCCTGGTCGCCAGCTACGCCCTCAGGACGTCCCTCCTGTCCATACTTCTCACAGGTCGCGAGTTTGATGTAAAGGCACTAGATGACTCGATAGCGGCGGCCGGCGCATAGGGATTATCGACAGCAGATGCGCCGATTTGTTGGCAGTCACCCCGTCAACACCCAAACGTAACCCGCCCCCAAACCACCGTTTTGCCAAACAAACTCCCCATCCCCCTCTCGTATCACGACCATCCGCTTATCCGCTCCAATCCGCTGTGCCTGCCCGCCGCGGAGGGAGCCCTCAATTTGCCAAACAAACTCCCGCAACGCTCTCCGCCCGCGTTATAATCTCTCATGCCGCGCCGGGGCAGCGCATTTGGCAGAACGCGTGTGACCACCAAGGCTACCCCCTCGGTACATCCGCCCCGGCGCGCTTTCCTTCGCCTGCGAGTCTGGCGGCGTCTTGCCAAATAAACTAGTCTCTCCGTCCCCCGTTAATCCGCGCCCAATCCGCGGCTACATTCCGTCGCCTTTGCCAAACAAACTCCCACCCTCACCGTCCCCCAAAATCCGCGTCCAATCCGCGCAAATCCGCGGCCAACTCCCGCCCTCCTCGTCCCTCCCACCGCAAACCTGTACGCTGATTACGTGAAACAAGACCATATCCGCAACTTCTGCATCATCGCCCACATAGACCACGGCAAGTCCACACTCGCCGACCGGCTGCTTGAGGCCACCGGCACCATCGAGAGCCGCCAGATGTCCGCCATGGGCGGCGAGCAGGTCCTCGACAGCATGGACCTCGAACGCGAGCGCGGCATCACCATCAAGGCAGCCGCCGTGCGAATGGACTACACCTCCACGCGGAACGGGCAGCCGTACGAGCTCAACCTCATCGACACGCCCGGCCACGTCGACTTCACGTACGAAGTCTCGCGCGCGCTGGCCGCCTGCGAGGGCGCGCTGCTCGTCGTCGACGCCTCGCAGGGGATCGAGGCGCAGACGCTGGCCAACGTCTACATGGCGCTCGACCTCGACCTCACGATCATCCCCGTCGTCAACAAGATCGACCTCGCCTCCGCCGAGCCTGAGCGCGTCGCTGAGGAGATCGCCCAGGTCGTCGGCTTCAAGCCCGAGGAAGTGCTCTTCGTCTCCGCCAAGGAGGGCACCAACATCGACGGACTGCTCGAAGCGATCGCCGAGCGCATCCCGCCGCCGAAGGGCGATCCCGACGCCCCCCTGCGCGCGCTGATCTTCGACTCCAAGTACGACTCCTACAAGGGCGTGATGGCCTACGTGCGCGTGATGGACGGCCACATCACCGGCCGCGAGAAACTGCGCCTGATGACCGAAAAGAGGACGATCGAGCCGCTGGAGACAGGCGTCTTCAAGCCGGGCTTCACCCCCACCGAGGGCCTCGCCACCGGCGAGGTCGGCTACATCGCGACCGGCCTCAAGACGGTGCGAGAAGTCCGCGTCGGCGACACCGTCACGGACGAAGCCCGGCCCGCCCTCGAGCCGACGCCCGGCTACCAGCCCGCCAAGTCGATGGTGTTCGCCGGCCTCTACCCCACCAACTCCGAAGAGTACGAAGAGCTCCGTGACGCGATGGAGAAATTGCATCTCAACGACGCCTCGCTCAACTACCAGCCGGAGAACTCGATGGCGCTGGGACCGGGCTTCCGAGCGGGGTTCCTCGGCCTGCTGCACATGGACATCGTGCAGGAGCGGCTGGAGCGCGAGTACGGCCTCGACCTGCTGGCGACGGCGCCGTCGGTGGAGTACCGCATCTTGCTCACCGACGGCCGCGAGATCGCCGTCGACTCGCCCGCGCAGATGCCCGAGCCAACCACAATCGAAGAAGTCCGCGAGCCCTGGATGAACGTGTCGATCGTGAGCCCGGACCGGTACATCGGCGCGATCATGGAGCTGGTGACGGGAAACCGCGGCGTCTCCGGCAAGATCGAGTATCTGGAGCACGACACGCGCGTCAAACAGGGCGAGCGCCGCGTGCTGCTGGAGTACCAGATGCCCCTTTCCGAGATGCTGGTGGACTTCTACGACGAGCTGAAGTCGCGCACGCAGGGGTACGCCTCGCTGGACTACTCGTTCGCCGACTACCGGGCGGCGCCGCTGGTCAAGGTGGATATCCTCGTGAACGGAGTGCCGGTTGACGCGCTCAGCGTGCTGATGCACCAGGAGCACGCGCAGAGGCAGGGTCGGCAGCTCGTCGAGGGCCTGCGCTCCCTCATCCCGCGCCAAATGTTCGAGGTGCCCATCCAGGCGGCGATCGGGGGCAGGATCATCGCCCGGGAGACGGTCAAGGCGCTGCGCAAGAACGTCCTCGCGAAGTGCTACGGCGGTGACGTCAGCCGCAAGCGGAAGCTGCTCGAAAAGCAAAAGAAGGGCAAGAAGCGGATGAAGCGCGTGGGCAACGTAGACATCCCGCAGGAAGCGTTCATGTCGCTGTTGCGCATCGGAAAATAGATGAAATCGCAAGGTTCAGCGGGGCCACTTTGTGCTTACAATACGGGCAAGGGGGCATCCCGGCGGACCCGGCCTCCGGGCAAAACGCAAGTTTGGGGACAAGCAATATGGTTATCGCAGCCGACGGCAAGAACGACATTATTACGGCAGTGACGACGAAGGTCTGCGTCGTCGTGCCGTTTCAGCCGCTGCGGATGGGGCTCGTGGCCGAGTTGAGTTCCGCACCGGACATACGCGTAATCGCCGATTGCCAGACGCTAAGCGAGATCATTCCCCAGGCAGTCTTCCGCGAGGCCGACGTCCTGGTGGTGGACTCGCAGGCTGTGCTCTCAGACAACCTGGCCGTCTACACGCAGATCAATGAGTGGCTGCCGTCGCTGAAAGTGCTCTTCCTGGGGACGCGAGAAGACTACAAGAACATCCGCGCTGAAGACATCCCGGTGTACATGCGGCTGCACACGATCGGCTTCATGCTGAAGGAAGGGCCGACGTCCCGCATCATCGACGGTGTACGGCTGGTCGCGTCCGGCACTTTCGTCTGCGAGACAGAGCTGATCCGGCACATCCTGACCCGCCTCACGCAGTGGGCGTCGTACAGCGCGGAAGATTCGAGCCGCAACGACAGCAGCTTTCGGAGCGCGAGACGGAAGTGCTCACGCTCGTCGCGCGCGGCCAGTCGAACAAAGAGGTCGCGCAGGAGCTGTTCCTGTCCGAGGGTACGGTCAAGGCGCACGTGAGCCACATCATGGCCAAGCTCGCCGTTGACCGGCGCACGGACCTCGTGCGGTACGCGCTGTCCACGGGGCTGATCCCGATGACGGAAGACGCCGCCGTAGACAACCGCCGCTCTGGCCGCTAAGACAAGGGCTCAAAGGCCGGCCTGTAACGCGCCACGCACTCCGGGGGTTGACGTAAAATGAACCCATGACGCTACGACAGACGCTTGAGAACGTTGACCCGGCGCTACTGAGCCGCATCGCCCAGCTGTCCCCGGGCGGGCAGCGCTGGCTGAAGACGGCGATCGTGACGATGCGGACGATGCCCGTGCGCGACGAGGACTCGGCATCTCAGGCGGAACTGCAGGTTGAAGTGCCGCCCCAGCTGCGGAAACAAGCGAAGGCTACCCCGAAGCGGCCGCCGGATATGGAAGACATTATCACGGGCAAGGTGGACATCAAGGAGCTCGACAAGTACCCGGAGCTGGCGGAACAGATGGAAGGCATGGGCGAGCTCATCGACATGCTGCGCGGGCTGGGCGAATCGAGACGCAAGCGGGGGGAGCAGATCCTGCGCGAGGAGATCCTCGGCGGCGAAGAAGACCGGCAGCCGACCGAGGACGACGAAGACTTCAGCTTCTGAGGTGAGAGCTGTGAGGGTTCAGCACCTCGGAGTCTAGAACCGCAGCGTAGAACAGGCCAGCGCCTGCGCGATCGAGCGTAGCCCCGCCCCGGGTCCTTCGCGAAGGCGGTTAAGACTGCGATCGGAAGTTGTGGACGCTCAGAATGACAGGTGTCGTGGCTGAGAGCCCCTCGACGTTAGAACCCAGAACCGGTTGGTTACCGCTCCCTACGCATCGCTTTGAGCGTCGGGTGGGATGGCGGCGACCTGGCCGGCGAGGACGTGCGTCCCGCTGTCCACGAACAGGATGTTTCCTGTGATCATGCGTGCGAGGTCACTGCCGAGGAAGACGGCGGCGTTGCCAACGTCTTCGAGCGTGATGTTTTCTC
>JBGPBZ010000023.1:0-25548 GCA_041481535.1 Dehalococcoidia bacterium
CGCGTCGCCCCAGGCGGAGGCGCCGCTGGCGACGAAGAGGTCGGGAACGCCGTCGTCCGTGTTGCCGTCACCGTTCGGGTCGTTGAGGTACGGCGCTACCAGCGTTTGCTCGTCGGTGCTGATGCCCCCGATCGTGCCAAGGACGCCCTTCTGCTCGACGAGCGACTTCGTTTTCTCCAGCGCTACGGTTGGTGAGTATCCGTCGTCTTCGGCGGCGAGGACGATCTGCCGGCCGCAAGCGCCGTGGTCTTCCGCGTTCGCCTTGCGGAAATACGCCTGCAGCGCCTGGGTGACTGCGGCGTAGGGTGTGTCGCCGGTGCCGGCCATGTCGTTCGTCATGCCGAGGGTGATCGTTGTGTCGGTAACCCCGGGGCCGGGAATCGGCGTTGGCCCGGTTGGCGTTGTGGTCGGCGTCTGGGTGGAGGGTGCGACTGTGGCCGTTGTTCCGGACTCGCCGGCAGGGCTGGCGCAGGCGGCGACGATCAGCGCCAGGGCTACCGGGACGAGCGTCAAGAAAAGCTGTGCGAATCTCACGACGTACGAATCGTATGCGGCAGACGCCTGTTGGTTCAACCGCGCAGCGCTTCATCATTCTTGCGTCTTGCCCTTCGTTTGTGAGAGCGCATAGGATTGCCTGAGCAACAAGAAGGTGGAGCGTGCTCCACCCTCGCAATTCTTACGATTTCTCCGGGAGGAACTCAAATGCAGGCACAAACGACATACCGGCCGCTGGCCCTGAGTGTCTTTTCGCCGGCGTCCGCCCTGCAGCGATATCTCTTCATGGCAGCGCTCGTCATTGGCGGCAGCATCTTCGTGGCGCTGGCGGCGCAGGTGCGGATTCATCTGAACTTCACGCCGGTACCGATTACAGGGCAAACGTTCGCGGTGCTAACCGTGGGCGGACTGCTGGGCGCACGGCTCGGCATGATGTCGCTCGTGTTGTATATGGCTGAGGGGTGTTACGGGATGCTTTGGGGTGCCAAAGACAAGGGCTTCGGGGTGTTTTCCGACGGCACGTCCGGCTGGCAGATTCTGGAAGGACCGACGGGCGGATACATCTTCGGGTTCATCTTCGCGGCGTTTGCAGTGGGTTGGCTTACGGAGCGCGGCCTGGACCGCAACCCGATCACGGCGACTATAGCGATGTTCTGCGGCAACGTGGCGCTCTACATCCCCGGTCTCCTCTGGCTGGACCACAAATTCCCAGGCAAGGCGCTGGAGTTCGGGCTGTACCCGTTCATCCTTGGCGACTTCGCCAAGCTCCTGCTGGCGGCGAGCATCGTCCCGCTGGGCTGGGGGTTGCTGCGACAGCTGCCGGGGTACAAGGCAACTTTCCCCGAACTTAGCGGCGAGGTCCGCACACGCGACTATCGCGTGCCGCTAGGGTGGTTATACGGGCCGATCGCGGCGCTGGTTGTCGTCGGTTGCCTGTTGCCGTGGGGGACGGCAGACAGCGGGAAACATGTGGGCGTCACCCTGGAAGGCGGACAGATCGCGGTGGCCGCTGCTCTTCTCGCCATAGCGCTCTCCGCCGTCTCGCTGACTAAACGGGTGCCGTGGGAGATAACGCGCGTCGGGCTCTTCGCCTGTGGTGCTGTCGCGGGGTTCGCAGCGGGCTTCCAGGTGTCGGAGATCCTGGAGGCGCGCAACGAGACGTTCTCGCTGGCGCCGCTCGGGATCGGGCTGATCCTCGCAGGGCTCGCATCGGTGGCACTGGCCTCGGCGAGCCTGCTCGACCGGAAGGAAGACCAGGCGCCAACTATCGCGGCAGGAGAAGCCTAGAGCGTCGGTTCGGAGCCGCTCAGGAGCCGATACACCCCTTCAGGAGGGTCTCATAGTTCGCAGACGTGGGGTCGAACGAGACGTTGGCGCGTACCTTCGCCTGTTTGAACTCCATTGCCGTGGCGTAGGCAGCGGCCATCTGCTCGAAGGCAGCTCCGTTCTGGTAGACAACGCAAACGCTGCCCGCTGCCGACGCAGTTGCGGCAGGCGTCTCTGAGCCGATGGGAGTTGGCGTGGCGTGACCTTCCAGGAAGAGGTTCGCCAGTACCGGCATTTGCAACGCCTCCGAGGCGACCAGCCGGAAGAGCACGTTCTTCGTGTCCTCGAAGCCGGTCAGTGCCGGGTCGGTTGAGAGCGAGAGTACTGGGACGTTCGCGTCACCGGCCGGGGCGAGCACTTCCTGAGTTGCGTCCGCGCTCGTGGGACCGATGATCGCTTCGACGCCATCGTCAGTGATCAGCAAGCCCGCAGCGTGTGACACCTGGCCCGCGCTGCCGATTGTCTGGATGTGGAAGGAGATGTCCTGGCCCCAGACGCCGCCGGCTGCGTTGATCTCGTCAACGGCGAGCTGTGCGGCGTCGCTGATGGCGGTGCCGTCCTCGTCGTCAGAGACGATGATGCCGATGGACAGCGCAGTATCCGGCGTCGCAGCGGGCAGCGGCGGACTGGCCTGGGGGAGCACGGCCCCGGCTTCGGCCGCGAGGTCGATGTCACGCGTCTCGATCCGCGCGATCGTGCCGTTGATCACGCGCCAGGTCTGCACAGAGCTCTTAGCGATCTCTCGGTTCGAGTCCAGGTCAACCTGACCGGAGGCGCCGATGTAGTTGATGTCTTGCCCGGCGGCGAGGATACCGGTGGCGGCGGTGAATGCTCCCACTCCGTACGTCTCGACGTCGCCGGGCGAGTTGGCGACGTAGGAGATGGCGTCCCGGATCGCGGCGTGGTCAGCAGAGTTTGCAGCGACGGCCGCGAGCGCGACGACGTACACAGAGTCGTACGCCTCCGCCGTCCCGAACACGTCGGCGGGCGGGTGGCCGTAGGCGTTTTCGTAGGCGTTGTTGAAGTCGTCGGCCTGGGCGAAGGGCGCCGTCGGCACGGTGCCCCAGATCGTCTCGTCGCTGAGCGTTAGCCCCGCGAACGAGGCCGGGTCCATGCTGCGAGAGGTCAGGAAGTACTTCTTGACGCTCCCCAGCGCCAGGGCCTGCGAGAGCGCCGCGTTCGTCGATGCGGGATCGGCGACGACGAGCAGGGCTTCGGCCGGCGGCCCGGCGGTGGCGGAAGGTGAGCTGCCCGAATCGACGGGGGTGCTGCTGGAGCTGGAGCCGCCGCCACCGCAGGCCGCGATTAGCATCAAAAGCCCGGCGGAGAGCGCCAACGTAACGAATCGAGTGCGGCGCATGTCCAATAAACCGTAGAGGGGGCACGGCTGGCGGTCAACTGCAACTGGCGCCTCGTATGCCGATATCCTACGCTGAGACCAACACAGATCATGGAGGCGAATTGCCCGCTAAATTAGCGCCGCTCAGGCTCGGAAGCGCCGTTTGCTTCGAGGACCGCTGGAAGGGCAAGGTGAGTGCCCTCGATATCACGGAGAACTGGGAGGTGTTGAACCTGACGGTCTCCAGCGGCGCCCTCTTCTCTCAGCAGAGCGTGAAGCTGCCGATGACGGCGGTGAAATTGCTGGCCGACGACGGCGTGCACATCGCCGCTACTGCGTTCAAGGCGTTCGCAAGGGAGATACCGCCCGTCGCTGCGCCGGCCCGGCCGGTATCGAGCGAGACGCCCGTCTCTCGTGGAGGCGTACGGTTCGCCGGCGTGCTCTTGAACGTCGACAGCCACTACCGCGTCGCAGAAGTGCTCGTCTCCCGCGGGTTCGCCACCTACCGCGTTCCGCTCGACGAGATCGAGTTCCAGGGCGCGACGTTGAGGTTTACGTCCGCATCGGACGAACTCGCCGAATACCACGTCGACGACAGCATCCTTGAGCAGATCACGCGCGCGATCGTCGAGGACCGCAATCTGACGCCCGACGACAAGCGGCACGTCCACGCCTCCGTGGACGGTGGCGCCGTCACGCTGAACGGAAATGTCCGCGTGCGGGCCTCCCGCGAATACCTCGCGACGCTTGTGAGCCAGGCGCCCGGTGTCGTCACTGTGCAGAACAACGTCGTCGACGACCTCGAGCTTGAGGGCGCGATCGGCGTTGCGATCCTCAGGGAGGGCCTGGCGCAGGCAGGGGTCTACGCGCGGTCCAAACTGGGCGAGGTTACGTTGTACGGCGCCGTCGCGTCGTCACGGCAGGCGGAGGACATTGAGCGGACTGTGGCCCGCGTGCCCGGTGCGCGCGTGGTGGACAGCCGGTTGACTGTGAACCAGGCCCTCGTCGCCGAGCGCCCGCGGGCCTAGAGCTATAATCCGCCTGACCATCTAACGGTTTCGTTATGTACAGCTTGCCGCGCACAGCTTTAATCGCAGCCCCTGTCGCGCTACTGGTCGTCCTGCTGACAGCGCTGGCGAGCTCATCCAACGACAGCAATCCCGTGGCAGCGCCCGCCGTCGCAAGCGCGTCCAGTCCGACCGGCGCGATTGCGACGGACCAGAACCTGAAGGTCGCGCTCATCGGCGACTCAGCGAACGGGGCGAACTTCCAGGCTGTCCTCAACCTCGTCCAGTCCGAAGGCGCTGACATCGTTATGAACCAGGGCGACTTCGATTACGCGAACGACGCGGACGGTTGGTTCGCGACGATCAACAGCGTTCTTGGGCCGACGTTCCCGTACGTTGGTTCTGTCGGCAATCACGACATCGCCACCTGGCCCGAGGGCTGCGGGGACACGGACGGCTGCTACGCGGCGTTCTTCAAACAGCGGATGGCGGCGACCGGCATCACGCCGGACGACCCGAACCTGAACGACCAGATGTACGCGGCGGACTTCCACGGACTGGGGATGTTTTTCGTCGGCGAGACGAGTTCGCAGACCGGAGACTGCCCGGCAAATCCCTCCGGCTACGCGTGCTACCTCCGCACGAGGCTTCAGACGGACCGGCACATCTGGCGCATTTGCAGCTGGCACAAGAACCAGCAGGCGATGCAGATCGGCGGGAAAACGGATGAGATGGGCTGGGGAGTATACGACGCCTGCACGGACCTGAGCGCGATCATCGCCACGGGTCACGAACACAGTTACGAGCGTACCTTGACGATGACCGACCCGCAGACACAGACGGTGGACTTGCAACAGCACCCGTTGAGCGGTGGCGTGCCGAGCAACCCGAACTCCCTGCGGGTGAAGCCGGGCTCGTCGTTCGTAGCCGTGTCGGGGCTCGGCGGCAACGACATGCGCCCACAGCTGCGTTGCTTGCCGGCGACGTACCCGTACGGCTGCAACCACGAGTGGGCGAACATCTACACGACGAACCAGACGGGCGGGCCGTTCAAGTTCGGCGCGCTGTTCATCGAGTTTTATGTGGACGGCGATCCGTACAAGGCGCACGCCTACTTCAAGACGACGACCGGTGAGGTGATCGATTCGTTCGATATCAGGGCAGACTTTACCGACACCGACGGAGACGGGATCCAGGACGGCATCGACAACTGCGCCGCCGTCCCGAACCCCAACCAGGTCGCGCCCTCATGGCGGCTCGCCACCGATGACGCCGATTGCGACGGCTTTCCGGACGGCGTCGCAGCGTCAGGCAAAGCGCCGGAACCGTACATCGGCACCGACCCGGCGAAGAGCTGCGCGTCCACCGGCACGGCTAACGATGAGCCAACGCCTGACGCGATGCCACCCGACTTCAACGACGACCGCGTGATCAACGGACAGGACACAGGCAAGTACGGCGGGCCCGGCGGCGCTTTCAACAACACGGTTGCGGAAGGGCCGTTCAATGGGATACCGGGAGTCCGCTTCGATTTCAGCGGCGACGGTGCGATTAACGGCCAGGACACCGGGAAGTTCTCCGCTTACTACAACAAGAGTTGCGCCTCGCAGGTCATGCTGTCCGAGGTCGCCTGGATCCAGCCGTCCGCGGAAGGCATCACTCGCTCTCTCACCGTCGCGGATTATCGCTGCGACATGGACGACACCCGCGAAGTGCGTGCCCTCGGACCGTAGCGGGGGCCATCGCGGCCTCTACCCTCCACGGATTGATTTCTGTAAGCGAGCCGCTATTCTGCCAAACGTACCGTGAACGCACGGCGAGGTGTTATCGGTGGAAGGCTGAAGCCTTCCGCTACGTTTGCGATCTTGGCTCTGCGATCAGTGCGACTCGTGCCAGACGGCCATGTGGTCTTTCACCGCCTGGTGATAAGCGCCCGGCTGGTAGTGCTCGTCGTAGAAATCCGTTTCCAGGTGGTGCGCCTGGAACCAGATGTTCATCTCCATCGGGTCGATCGTCGCGGGGAAGCGGCCGTAGGTCTCCCAGATGTACTGCGCGAAGGCCTTCGTCGCGTCCAGGCACCACTGCGGCGTCTTGTTGACGATCTTGTCGAGCGATTGCCGGTCCTTCAACGCGACTGGCGCACCGTCCTCGCGATAAATGCCCTTCTTGCCCCACTTCGCGTCGAAGATGGCCTGGCAGGCGGCGTCCATGTCCGCGTAGTACGGCGGGCAGTACGACTGAAACACGCCATCGATGCCCACCGGCACCGGCGGCGCCATCCCGTCCAGGCCCGTGCGCGCGCCCTTGGCCGTTGGTATGTGGAAGTTGAAACCCATCAGCTGCATCACGAACGGCGCTACAGATGAGGTGAAGATCCAGCCGCCGAGTCCCATCGCCTGCAGAGCGAGGTACATGTTCTGCAGCATGAACGCCTGTTCCGTGCCCGAGGTGATCATCCGCATCGAGCTTTCCAGGCCGGACAGCGGGTACGGTCGCGCTCGGTCCAGGTAGCCTTTGTCCGCCCACTCCTTCAGAGGCTCCGCGTTGCCGTTCATGTCGTCGTATGGGTAGTAGGAGTTCGGTGCGTCCATGACCAGCATCAAGACGTTGATGTACTCCCAGGTCGTGTCGCTAATCGGCATGAACAGCGTCGAGCCGGGCTGATTCACGTTCCACCAGTTGAACGGCTGCGTGACGCCCGGCAGCATCGGCACCTGGAGACGGTCGTCGCCGATCTTGACAGTGTTGGCGCGGAACGTCTGGATGATCTTCTCGCGGTCGTCCTTCGTTTCGAACTCCTGGACGCCGGACGCCGTCTTGTCACGAAACTGCACCATGTATGTGCCTTCGTCGTTCGTGTAGAAGAGCTCGCTGCCGTGCGAGCCGCAGGCGCTGGCGTAAGTCCGGCCCACAAACTGGAGCATCGTGTTGCCGCAGAAGTTACTGCCGTTCTGGTCGTTGTACGGAAGGTCGGCCAGGTTCGTGCCGCTGATGCCCGTGCCAGCCATCACCAGCATCGCCTCCTCGATCTCATCGAGCGGCACCGGCTCCTTGCTGGACTGGAAGGGCGAGACGTCGCCGGGCATCGTCGCGCCCAGCGGGAAACGGCGGGCGCGCCGCTGGAAAATCGCATCGAATAGCGGGTAACTCCAGGCTTTCTGTACGGCCTCGAGCGTGTTAACCGGCTCGAGGAGGATGCTTCGCTTCGCGGCCATTGCGCACCTCCGACTAAGTACCTGTATTGGGTGGAAGGATTATAGCGCGAATTGCAAGCGGCGATAGCCGTCTTAACGCCGCTCTCACGATGCCGCGCGAAAGCAGCGCCTAGAGACAGGGCAACGTAAGATGGGTTCCAGATGATCTTCTACCTCTCGCTCGTCAAGGACGACCCGTTCGCAGCACTCGTCTTCTCGCTTTCCATCGCCGTCGCGCTTGTTGCCGGCATTTCGTTCCACGAGTTTTCGCACGCGTTCACGGCGGATACCCTCGGCGATCGCCTCCCGCGCAGCCAGGGCCGCGTGACGCTGAACCCGCTGGCGCACCTGGACCCGACAGGCACGATCCTGATGGTGATGGTCGGGATCGGCTGGGGGAAGCCGGTGCAGTTCAACCCCTACGCCACTCGCAACCCGAAGGCGGCGATCGGTCTTGTGTCTGCGGCGGGGCCGCTGTCCAACTTCATCGTCGCGGCGCTGTTCGGGCTGCCGATCAAGCTCGACATGGTGCCCTGGATCTCGCCGTTCAACACCGTTCGCTTCTCGGAGCTCGCTAACCGCGGCTTCTCAACGAACGAGTACGCGGGGCTCTTCCTCACCTCGATCGTGCTGTTCAGCATCATCCTCGGCGTCTTCAACCTGCTGCCGATCGCGCCCCTGGACGGATTCAAGGTAGTGCTCGGTTTCCTGCCGAAGGACCTGGCGCGCGAGTTTGCGAAGCTGGAGCCGTACGGAATCATGATCCTCATCGCCGGCTTCATGCTGCCGTTCCTTTCGGGCGGGAAGTTCGGACTGTTCGCGGTGATGCAGCCCGTGATCAGCCTGCTGGCCAACCTTTTCGCCGGCGTCAACGGCGATGTCTTTCTCTGATCTCCCCTACCGCATCCGCCAACTCCGGCGCTCGCTGCGGCCGGTCGTCAGCCCGGACGAGCAAATGGAGGCGCGGCGCGTCCTCGGCGAGCGGCTGTACCCGCTGTTCGACTCGATGCAGGCGGCCGACCAGCGCCATTGCCTGGACGTCTACCGGAAGCTAGTCGCCAGCGGCTGCGCGGACGCCGAGATGTGGCAAGCGGCGCTCATCCACGACGCCGGCAAGGGGCGAATCGCCGGGGCGAGGTTCGGGGTGCGCCACCGCGTCGCCTACGTTGCCCTGGAGCGCACGCCCCGCCTTCTCGACCGGCTGGCCCGCCACAACCGCGGCCTCGGCTCACTGCACGCGCACTCGGCGACAACGATCGACCTGGCGCGCGAGTACGGCGCGAGCGACGGTGTCCTCCACCTGCTCTTGGAGATCAACGCCCGGCCGCCGTCGGATGAGCGCGCCCGCCTGCTGAAAGCGATGGACGACCGCTCGTAGCGGTACACTAAGGCCATGGCGGACGCGAAGAAGAAGATCACGATCGTCGGCATTGGGCTGATCGGTGGCTCGCTCGGACTTGCGTTGAAGGCGGCGGCGCTTCCGGGCGTCGAGATCGTCGGCACGGACCGCTATGTCGAAAACGAGCACAAGGCCCTGAAAATGGGCGCGATCGACCGCCGCGAGCACAACATTCCGCGGGCGATCGAAGGCGCATCGATGGTGATCGTCGCGGTACCGATTCCGGCGATACCCGAGACGTTCCAGCAGATCGCGCCCGACCTGGCGGACGGCGCAGTCGTCACCGACACGGCCAGCACGAAGGCCGAGGTGATGCGCTGGGCGGCGGAGATGCTGCCGCCGGGCGTGAGCTTCGTCGGCGGGCACCCGATGGCGGGCAAAGAGACAGGCGGGATTGAACACGCAGACGCCACGCTCTTCGAGGGCAAGGGGTACTGCATCTGCCCGTCGATCACGGCGACTCCTTCGGCAATTCAGCAGGTCACCGGGCTCGCCGGGCTGGTCGGCGCGCAGCCGCTGTTCATGGACCCGCCGGAGCACGACCAGTACGCCGCCGCGGTCAGCCACTTGCCGCTCGTCGTCTCGACGGCGCTGTTCACGCTGCTGCGGTCGAGCCCGTCCTGGGACGACCTCGGCGTAATGGCTTCGTCCGGATTCCGAGACCTGACGCGGCTGGCCTCGACCGACCCAGAAATGAGCCACGGCATCTGGCGCACGAACCGAGAGGCCGTGATCCACTGGCTCGACCGGATGATCGCCGAACTTTCCCGCTACCGCGAGCTGCTGAAGGACGCGCAGGACGAGACGCTGTTGCAGGCGTTCATCGAGGCGCAGCTCCAGCGGGACGAGTTCCTGCGCGACCCGCCAAGGCGCAAGCCGATGGATACAGGAGCGAAGGTCGACGCGAAAGACAGCATGATGAGAATGCTGGTCGGTGGAATGGTGGTCGACGGCCTGAAGCGAGCGCAACAACTCCCGGAGACGATGGCCGCAGCGGCAGCAGAACGCGAGAAGTCCGCCGACGCGAACGCAAAGCCGAAGTCGACGTTCTCTGATCGAGTTGCAGAGGGCGTCCGCCGCGACCTCGAGAAGTTGCGGTCGCGGCCAGATGAACAGAGTCTGCCGTCAGAAACGCCGGAAAAGCCGGAAGACTGACGATCCGGGCACATAAATTATCCGTATCATTCGCCAAAAGCCCCGCATCGCACGCTGGCGAGATATTTGGCACTTCTTGGGCCTGTGGGTATCATCGGTGTGAAGCGAAGTGCCCAAGGGTGGATGAAGGGAGAAGAACATGCCGCAATCGAAGAATGGAGCCAGCACAGCAACGGAGCTTGTGCACGTCGGGTTTGGCAACTTCCTCGCCGTCAACAAAGTGCTCGCGATAGTTACGCCCACTTCCGCACCAATCCAGCGTATGATCCGCGAAGGCAAGAAGGAAAAGCACATCATCGATATCACGAGCGGCCGCCGCACGAAGGCGGCCGTGTTCATGGACTCCGGCCAGATCATGCTTGTCGCCATCACCCCGGAAGCGCTCGCCGGCCGCGTCACCGCCGCGCGTTCGGGCAAGATTGCGCAGGCGCAGGGCCACGACGAGTAGGCCTTGGCCGGCCCGCCCCTTCTCGTTGTTCTCACGGGACCTTCCGGGGCGGGCAAAGACTCCGTTCTCGACGAGCTGAAGATGCTCCCCGACCGGCTGTATTCCTTCGTCATCACCGTTACCACCCGCCCGCGCCGCCCGTCTGAGCGCGACGGCATCGACTACCACTTCGTCACGAAGGAGGAGTTCCAGCGCATGGTCAGCGACGGCGAGATGCTGGAGCACGCGATGGTTTACGGCCAGGAGAAGGGCGTCCCGAAGAACGGCGTGCGGAAAATCCTCGAAAGCGGACGCGATGCGCTGATGCGCACGGACGTGCAGGGCGCCCGCTACATCAAGAGCATCGCGCCCGGCGCTATCACCATCTTCATCGCGCCGCCCTCTGGTGATGAGCTCGAGAAGCGTCTGCGCTCCCGCGGCGGCGACAGCGTCGAGCAGATAGCGATCCGGATCGAGACGGCGCGCCAGGAAATGGCCGAAGCGGGGGAGTTCGACTACGCGGTCGTCAACCACGACCTCGTAGAGGTTGCGGCGGAGATCGAGCGGATCATTGCGGAGGAACGAGAGCGTCCGGGCCGGAAGCCGGTCGAGATCGCCTGACGCTGGAACGTACGCCGCCCCGCTGATACTTTGGCGAGCGTGACGGACAAAGACTACCTCTGGTGGCAGACGGGCATCGTCTACCAGATTTACCCGCGCTCCTACCAGGACACAAACGGGGACGGCGTCGGCGACCTGCGGGGCATCGAATCGCGGCTTGACTACCTGAAGTGGCTTGGAGTCGAGGCGGTCTGGGTATCGCCGTGCTTCCGCTCGCCGATGAAGGACTTTGGATACGACGTGTCGGACTATCGCGACATCGACCCGCTCTTCGGCACGATGGCGGACTTAGACTCACTCCTCGAAGCGACGCACAAGCGCGGGATGAAGCTGATCCTGGACTTCGTGCCCAACCACACGTCCGACCAGCACCCGTGGTTCATCGAATCGCGGTCGTCTCGCGACAACCCGAAGCGGGACTGGTACATCTGGAAGGACGCGAAGCCCGGCGGCGAGCCGCCGAACAACTGGATCGCCAACTTCGGCGGGATCGGCTGGACGTGGGATGAGAAGACCCAGCAGTTCTACTATCACGCCTTCCTGGTCGAGCAGCCGGACCTCAATTGGCGCAATCCGGAAGTGCAGGTTGCGATGATGGACGTTCTGCGCTTCTGGCTGGATAAGGGCGTGGACGGGTTCCGGGTGGACGTGATGAACCACTTGATCAAGGACGAACAGTTCCGTGACAACCCTCCGAACCCGCTCTGGAAGCCGGGCGAGCACCCGTACCGCCGGCTCATCCCGGACCACTCTCAGGACCAGCCGGAGGTACACAACATCGTCGCGATGATGCGTAACGTCTTCGATCAGTACAAAGAGAGGGTGCTCATTGGCGAGATCTACCTGCCGATCAAGCGGTTGGTTGCCTACTACGGCCACAACGGCGACGGCGCACACCTTCCCTTCAATTTCCAGCTGATCACGAAGAAGTGGGACGCCCGCATCATTGCCGAGGCGATCGACAAGTACGAGGCCGCACTCCCGGACAGCGCCTGGCCGAACTGGGTGCTCGGAAACCACGACAGGCCCCGCATCGCTTCGCGCGTCGGGCCGGAGCAAGCGCGCGTGGCCTCGATGCTGCTGCTCTCGCTGCGCGGGACGCCGACGATGTACCAGGGCGACGAGCTCGGGATGGAGGACGTCCCGATTCCGCTGGAAAAGGTCGTCGATCCGCCCGGAGTCACGCTCGGCGGGGGCCGCGACCCAGAGCGCACGCCGATGCAGTGGGACGCGTCGCCAAACGCCGGCTTCTCGACAGCGGAACCCTGGCTGCCCGTCGAAGCCAATTACGGAACGCAAAACGTCGCCGTCGAACGCGACGACCCGAATTCGATACTGAGCCTATACCGCCGCCTCATCGACCTGCGCCGGTCTGAGCCTGCGCTCGCCGTCGGCTCATACCGTGGCGTGCCGGCGGAAGGCCACATCCTGACATACGTCCGCGAGCACGAAGGCGCGCGTTTCTTCGCGGCGCTCAACTTCGGGCACAAGGCGCAGACGGTGACGCTGGAGGCAACTCTGCACGGTAGCATCGCGCTTTCCACCCACCTCGACCGCGAGGGGGAGGTGGTAGCGGGGTCGCTGGAGCTGCGGGCGGACGAAGGAGTGTTGGTGCGGCTGAGATAGCTGTACACTCGGCGCATGCCGACAATCCGCGTCGCGACACTCAACCTCCGCAAAGGAGAGCTGCGCTGGGGCGAGCGTGCGCCGCTCCTAATGAACCAACTGGCCGCGCTGCGACCCGACATCATTGGCTTCCAGGAGATCGACCTGCGCATCGACCAGGGCAACTGGATCCGTGGCCGCCTGCGAGACCTCATCTGGGCGGAGAACGGCGCAGCGCCATACCGCATTCACCACATGTTCACCGACTCGCACGCACATGGATGGGGGATGTTGAACAACACCCGGGAGAACGCTTCGCTCGAAGCGCTCGGAATCATGACCAATCTGCCCGTCGTTTCGCACACAGGCTTCGACTACCTCATCCGCAACCGCGTCGCGCACTGCGTCCGCGTTGACGTCGACGGGCACCCGCTCGACTTCTGGAACACGCACTTCCACCACGTCCAGGACGGCGAGGGGCACCAGATGCGCGCGGAGCAGGCGGAGAAGCTCTCAGCCTGGATCGCGACTCACTCGGCCGGCGTCCCTGCGGTACTTGTCGGCGACTTCAACGCCATTCCCGAGAGTCCGACGGTGCGCAGGATCACCGAGGCACTCACCTCCGTGTTCGATCGTCTCGGCGTCGATCCCCCGAAGACCGTGCCGACGCCCCTTCCAGAGAAGCCGTGGTACCCCGGCGAATGGACAGTGGATCACATCTTCGTCTCGCCCGACGTGCGAGTAATCGATGCTTCCCGCGTGTTCGATCAGCCGGACGCGAACGACCCGACGCTGGTCCCGTCCGACCACTATGGCCTGACGGCGACGGTTGAGTTCCCGCCGGCGCGTTGACAGCCTCCCGGGACCCTGATACACTCCCTGCCAAATCGCATACGCAGCGGCAATGAACGGGACTAGTACCTCGCACGAGCGGGACCCAGAGAGCCGGGGACAGGTGAGAACCCGGCGTCAGCGCAGCAGGGGAATGGACCCGAGAGCCGCCAGGCGAAAGTCTTCGGACAAGTAACCCAGGCCGGAAAGGGCACCGTTACAGGCCCAGCGCCTCACCAACGTAGGTGGTGCGTCAAACGAAGGTCGCAGCTTGACGGCAGCGACGAACCAGGGTGGCACCGCGAGGACCCCTCGCCCCTGACGGGCGAAGGGCCTTTTTTATTGTCCGAAAATTGTCCGGAGAACGGAGCTACCGATGAAGGCAACAACCGAAATACCGCCGGCCACAAGCGAGCCGATGAAGGCCAACCCGGGTTGGATACGAATGCTCACGGGCGACCGCCCTACCGGAGCTCTTCACCTGGGGCACTACGTCGGCTCTCTAAAGATACGACGCGATCTGCAAGAGCAGATCGAGACGTTCGTGCTGATCGCAGACCTGCACGTACTGACGACGCGCACCGACAACCTGAACGAAATCGGCGACAACATCCGAGAGTGCGTGCTCGACTATCTTGCCGTGGGCATCGACCCGAAGAAGACGACGATCTACCTGCAGTCGCTGGTGCCTGAGGTGCTGGAGCTGTTTTGGCTGTTCATGCCGCTCGTTGGCGTGGGGCGGGCGCAACGCATACCGACGCTGAAGGAGCAGATGAAGAACCTCCAGCTGCAAACGGCGTCGATGGCGCTGCTCTCGTATCCGATTCTGCAGGCCGCAGATATCCTGATGGTGAAGGGGAACGTCGTGCCCGTCGGGAAGGACCAGGCTTCCCATGTGGAGCTGACGCGGGAGATCGCGACGCGCTTCAACCAGACATACGGCGACGTTTTCCCGGAGCCCGACGCCTACATCACGCCCGTCCTCATCGGCACCGACGGCCAGGCGAAGGCGAGCAAGTCGATCGGGAACGTGATCATGCTCTCCGACCCGGCGGACGTCGTCGAGCAGAAGGTGCGCTCGATGTACACGGACCCGGCACGCATTCGCGCCGACATCCCGGGAAAGGTCGAGGGCAACCCCGTCTTCATCTACCACGAGATCTTCAACGACAACGCTGACGAAGTAGCTGACCTCGAAGAGCGGTACCGGAAGGGCGCCGTGGGCGACGTCGAATGCAAGAAGAAGCTCGCGGCTGCGCTCAACCGTTTCCTCGACCCGATCCGCGACCGCCGCGCCGAGTTCGCGACCAAGAAGGGGCTGGTCGAGCAGATAATCGAGGCCGGTTCGGTCCGGGCGCGCGAAGAGTGTCGGAAGACGCTGGAAGAGGCTCGGCAGAAGATGGGGCTGACGTACTTCCGCGGCGTCGACCACCTGGAGGTGAAGTGATGGAACCCGAGGTACTGGTTGCGCTGGAACAGTTGCCCGCGGCCGAGCGACGTGTGATCGACCTGCTCATACAGCAAGGGCGTTCCATCCCTGAGACGGCAAGGATCGTTGGCAAGAGCGAAGGTCACGTCGTCGTGACGTTCAGCAAGGGCCTCGCCGCGCTGAGGAAGATCCGGCGCGACCTTGAGCACGTGCCCGGCGGAGGGGTGGAGCTGGCGAATTTCCTGAAGACAGCTGCTGCGACAGTCAAGAGCGAGGTGCACAAGTGAACTACCAACCCACGTTAGAACAAGTCCTCGAAACCGCCAGGCGAGGCGACAACAAACTCATACCGATCTATCGAGACGTGCCGGCCGACCTGGAGACGCCCGTCTCGGCGTTCCTCAAGGTCGCGCGGGGCGAGTACTCTTTCCTGCTCGAGTCGGTTGAGGGCGGCGAGCGGCTGGCACGCTACTCCTTCATTGGCACGGAGCCGTACCGCGTGTACCGGAGCGGGCCGTACGCCGATCCGACGGAAGGCGTCGACCCACTAATCGAGATCGAGCAGGAGATGTCGCGCTACAAGCTCTCGCACCCGAAGGACAGCGAGGCGCGCACCTCGCTGCCGCGGTTTACAGGCGGCGCCGTCGGGTTTCTCGCGTATGACGCTGTTCGCCACTTTGAGCCGCGGGTGACGATCCCGGCCAAGGACGCGACCGGCTTTCCCGAGGCGCTGTTCATGTTCGTCGACTCCCTGCTTGTCTTCGATCACGTCAAGCACGTCATCAAGGTCGTCGCGCACTGCCGGCTGGACGGCGACATCGAAGCCTCGTACCGGCAGGCCTGCTGGAGGATCGACGAGCTGGCCAAGCGTTTGAACCATGCGCTGCCGGCAAGTCCGTACCCGACCGCCGTCTACCACGAGCACGGCGAGCCAGAGTCGAACGTCGGGCATGACCGCTACATCGAGATGGTGCAGCGCGCGAAGGAGTACATCGTCGCGGGCGACGTTATCCAGGTGGTGCCCTCGCAGCGGCTGACGCGCAAGACCGCCGCGCATCCCTTCTCGATCTACCGCGCCCTGCGGACGGTGAACCCGTCGCCGTACATGTACTACCTGCAGATGGGCGACTCGTACATCGTCGGCGCGTCGCCGGAAATGCTCGTGCGCGTGGAGGACGGAGTCGTCGAGACGCACCCCATCGCCGGCACGATGCCCCGCGGCCGCGACCCCGACGAAGACGCCGAGATCGAGAAGCGGCTGCTGAACGACGAGAAGGAGCGCGCCGAACACGTCATGCTGGTCGACCTCGGCCGCAACGACATCGGCCGCGTCAGCCAACCGGGCACCGTCAACGTCAAAGACTTCATGATCATCGAACGCTACTCGCACCTGATGCACCTTGTCTCGCGCGTTGAGGGCAAGTTGCGCAAGGGGATGTCCACCTACGACGCCCTGCGCGCGTGTTTTCCGGCCGGCACGCTGAGCGGCGCGCCCAAGATCCGGGCGATGGAGATCATCAGCGAGCTCGAGCCGGAGCGGCGCGGGACGTACGGCGGCGCGGTCGGCTACTTCGACTTCTCCGGCAACATGGACACCGCGATCACCATCCGCACGATCGCCATGCGCGACGGCACGGCGTACATCCAGTGCGGCGGCGGCGTTGTCTACGACAGCGTCCCCGAAACCGAGTTCCGCGAGACGCTCACGAAGTCCGGCGCGATGATGGCGGCGATCGACAAGGCGGAGGAGATGGAAGAGACCGTGCTCACGGGAAGCCTGGGCTACTGATGAGCGGCCAACTCGAAGGCAAGGCCGCCATCGTCACGGGTGCTGGCTCAGGCATCGGACGGGCGATCGCGCTCGGATTCGCAGCCGCGGGCGCGTCCGTCGTCGTCGCCGACATCAACGTTGAGGCCGCGCAAGCTGTAGCAACGGAGATCGGCGCGAACGCAATCGCGGTGAAGTGCAATGTTTCGCTCACCGCGGACGCTGACGCAATGGTGAAGGCGACAGTCGATCGCTTCGGGCGCGTCGACATTCTCGTAAACAACGCCGGTCGTGCGCGGGGCAACCTGGGCGGCGTCAACACGAACATGGCGGTCTCGCGGATGAGCGACGACGACTGGGACACGGTCTTTGCGACGAACGTGCGCGGGACGTTCGTCTGTTCTCGCGCTGTGTTGCAGCACATGATTCCTCAGAAGTGCGGCGTTATCATCAACACCGCCTCGGGTCTCGGCATGCGATCGCGGCCGGGTGCAGCGGCATACGGCGCGTCGAAGGCCGCGATCATCCACTTCACCCAGACGTTGGCGATGGAGGTCGCGCGACACGGGGTGCGGGTGAACGCATTCACGCCGGGCGTGACGGACACGCCGTTCTGGCGCGCGGCCCGCACCGAAGGTGAGATCGAGCAAGCTTTCAAGGACGGCGTCGTCGGCAAGCCGGAAGACCTGGTGCCGACTGTTATCTTCCTGGCGAGCGATGCATCCCGCGAGATCACCGGCGTCACCATCCCGCGCGAGATCTACGTCAAGCACTCCGATGGAGGACCGCAATGATCCTGTTAATCGACAACTACGACTCGTTTACGTACAACCTATACCAGTACCTGTCCGAGCTCGGCGCAGAGGTTGAGGTCGCGCGCAACGACAAGATCACGATCGAGGACATCGACCAGATGGCGCTGGAGAAGATCGTCATCTCGCCCGGCCCCTGCACGCCCAGCGAGGCCGGCGTCACCATCCCGACCGTCAAACACTTCGCCGGCAAGATCCCGATCCTCGGCGTCTGCCTCGGCCACGAGGCGATCGGCGAGGCTTTCGGCGGCGTGGTGGAGTACGCGGGGGAGATCGTGCACGGCAAGACGTCGGTCATCCACCACGACGGTAAGGGCGTCTTCGCCGGCCTGCCCGACCCGTTCGACGCGGTCCGCTACCATTCGCTGGCGATCCGGCCGGACAGCATGCCGGACGTCCTCGAGGTCAGCGCGCGCTCGGAAAGCGGCGTCATCATGGGCGTCCGCCACAAGACCCTCGCCGTCGAAGGCGTGCAGTTCCACCCGGAGTCGATCCTGACGGGCGTGGGCAAGCAGCTGCTCAAGAACTTCCTGGAGATGTGATTTGGCTCTGCATCTACTCTTATCTGGCGCCGAAGACGAGCGGTTACTGCTCACGTATGTTGTAGCGCCTCCCGTTTACATCTCCGGTCTCGAGACGGACGATACGGGCGAACCTCTCGATCGCCTATCGATCGAGGAGGTTCTCGAACTCGACTATTCGGAGCCCTTAAGCTATGGACTTCTTAACCCAGCCCTGGGGCCCCCGACATCGGTTCCAAACTCACAGCGCAAACTGTCATGGAAATCCGAGGTGCTCTTCCACGAAGACTTCCTCGCCAAGAACAAGGGACGAAACGTCCTCGATCCCTACCTCTCTCCAATCATCCTTTACAGGCGGCTTCATTTCGTAGGCGATTTCATTGGCGAGGCGATTCTGATACCGATGGGTGCTGAGGCGAACCCGTCCGTGAACGCCTGGTACAAGCGTATCTACTCCTGGTGCTGTCGCCGTGCGACGAATGTCTTCTCATGGAGGAGTCAGCAATTCCCTGGACAATTTGTGTCCGAGACCGTAAATACTCGTTGGGCGTTTCCCGGTGCACTGCGGGAACTCCGTGCAGGCCGTACATTCTGCCGCCATGGACTTACACAAGAAGGAATCGAAGCCGTGCGCAAACGACAGCAAAGGTGGGCCGCGCAATCATGATCAAAGAAGCCATCGAAGCGATTGTCAACGACGAGCGCGACCTCACGGAGGAGGAAGCCGCCGCCGTCATGGAGGAGATCTTCTCCGGCGAGGCGACGCCCGCGCAGCTCGCCGCGTTTCTCGTTGGGCTACGGATGAAGGGAGAGTCAGTGGACGAGATCACGGGGATGGCGCGAGTGATGCGTGACCGCGCGCTGCAGGTTAAGGTGGACGGGCCGCTGCTCGACACTTGCGGGACCGGGGGCAGTGGCACCGGCAAGTTCAACGTGTCGACGACCGCCGCCTTCGTCGCGGCCGGTGCCGGCGCGCGGCTCGCCAAGCACGGAAACCGCGCGATGAGCAGCGCTTGCGGTTCTGCGGACGTACTCGAAGCTCTGGGCGCGAAGATCGAACTCACACCGGAGCAAGTCGCCCGCTGCATCGAAGAGACGGGCTTCGGGTTCATGTTCGCGCAGGCGTTCCACCCTTCGATGAAGCACGCCGGGCGGACTCGCCGCGAAATCGGCGTGCGCACGGCGTTCAACATACTCGGCCCGCTCACAAACCCGGCGCGCGCGCAGCACCAGGTCGTCGGCGTCGCGCGTTCTGAGATCGCGCCGCTGATCGCCGCCGTCCTCGAGCGGCTGGGCAGCACGCACGTCCTGGTTGTCCACGGCCACGGCGGTACGGACGAACTCACGCTGGGCGGGCCGTCTGAGGTGTACGAGCTGCACAACGGCAAGACGCGCGAGTACACGGTCTCGCCGAAGGAGTTTCGGATGAACACAGCGCTCCCGGCTGCGATCCGTGGCGGCACGCCGGCCGAGAACGCTGCGGCTCTGCGATCGATTCTCAGCGGCGAGAAGAAGGGCCCTCTCCGTGATGTCGTCCTGCTCAACGCAGGCGCGGCGCTCGTGGCCGCTGACATTGCGCGCAACATCGCCGAGGGCATCCAGCGCGGGGCCGAATCGATCGACTCCGGCGCGGCCACGAAACGGCTGACCGCGTTCGTAGAACTCAGCGCAAGCTTCGAGCAGGTGAGATAATCACGCCGTGACACAGCAGACCGAAACCATCCTCGACCGCATCGTTGCTGACACGCGCATGTCACTCGCCTCGGCGAAGAGGCGCGTGCCTCTGCGCGAGCTGCGGCCGCGGGCCGAGAAGTCGGCGAAGCCGCGCGGCTTCACGGACGCGCTGCGCGGGCCGCACATCAGCCTGATCGCCGAGGTAAAGAAGGCCTCGCCGTCGCGCGGTGTGCTGCGTGAGGACTTCGATGCCGTCTGGATCGCCGGGCGATACGCCGAGGGTGGTGCGGCGGCGCTGTCGGTCCTCACGGACGAGAAGCACTTCCAGGGCCATCTCGATTTCTTGCCGGCGATCCGCGAGACGCTGCCAGACGGGCCGCCGCTGTTGCGTAAAGACTTCCTCTTCGACGAGTACCAGTTGTACGAAGCCCGCGCCGCCGGCGCCGATGCCGCCCTGCTGATCGTCGCGATCCTGGAACAACCGCTGCTCGAAGATCTGCTCGACCTCGCGGCCGACCTCGGATTGGACGCCCTTGTTGAGGTACACGACGAGCGAGAGATGGAGCGCGCCCTCGGCGCGGAAGCAACGCTGATCGGGGTCAACAACCGAGATCTCCGCACCTTCGACATCGACATCGCGACGACGGAACGGCTCCGCCCCCTTGCGCCGAAAAGCGTCACGTTCGTCTCCGAAAGTGGCATCTTCACGCGCGAGGACATGCTCCGCCTCGAACGCGCCGGCGTCAGCGCCGCGCTCATCGGCGAAGGCGTCGTCACGGCGCCCGACCCGGCGGACAAGGTACGGGAGCTGCTCGGATGACCGCGGGCCCGACGCAGGAAGAACGCGACAGGTCGTTCCACCGCATCCAGCACTACTACGGCGGCTTCAAAGAGTGGGACCGCCTCGAACGCGCGGACGACGGCGCACTTGAGTTCGCCGTTAACAAGGCCTGGATCGCGCGCTACATGCCGCCGCCGGGCGCACGCGTGCTCGACATCGGCGGCGGGCCAGGACGTTACGCACTGTGGCTGGCCGAGCAGGGCTACCGCACAACGCTGGCTGACCTCTCGCCCGATCTGCTGGAGATCGCGCGAGAGCAATCGAAGGAGGCCAACATCAATCTCGAAGCGATCGTCGAGGCGAACGCGCTCGACCTCTCACAGTTCGACGACGCTTCGTTCGACGCCGCGCTCTGCATGGGCCCGATGTATCACCTGATCGAAGCCGCCGACCGTGCACAATCGGCGAAAGAACTCGCACGGGTGATGAAGACGGGCGCACCCGTATTCGTGGCTTTTCTCAACCGCCTGCAATTGCTGAAGGTCGCCATCAGCCCGGAGATCCCGTTCTCGCCAGAGACGTTCAAGTTCGTGAAGCGCTGGATCGAGGACGGCATCTTTATCAGCCCGGCTCTCGGCGCTTTTGCGGACGCCCACTTTGTGCATCCGCAGGAAGTCGCCCCGCTTATGGAGGCGGCCGGCTTCGAAACGTTGGCGCTCATCTCATCAGAAAGCCTGGTCGACGCCGTACAGAAGAACCTGGCGGCGTTCAAGGAACGCCAGCCCGATCTATATCCGTGGCTACTCGAAAAGCTGATTGACGTCGCCAACGAGCCGTCAATCATCGGTACTGCTGGTCACTTGTTGTATATCGGACGGAAGAGATGACGTACGTCAAGATCTGCGGCGTCTCTGACCCAAAGCACGCACGCGCGGCGGCGGCGTTCGGCGCTGACTTTGTTGGCGTTGTGTTTGCGCCGTCGCGGCGGCAGGTCACGCTGGGGCAGGCCAAGCAGATCGCGAAGGCGCTCGGCAAGAAGCCTGGCGGACCGCTCGCCGCATCCGATTCGGCGGCGATTGAAGAGGCGTTGAAGCTGCGCAAGCCGCTGCTCGTCGGCGTTTTCGCGGACCAGGACGCCGACACGATAAACGGCATCGCGAAGGAAGTCGGCCTCGACCTCGTGCAGCTCTCCGGCTCCGAGCCGTGGGAGGTGAACGCACAGCTCGAGCGGCCCGTCCTCAAGTGCATGAAGATGCGCGACGGGGAGACAGCCACCGAGCTGCTGTTCCACTACCACGGCAGCGCCGTCCTGCTGCTCGATCCGTTCGTCGAGGGCGTGTACGGCGGCACCGGACAGACGCTGGACTGGCACATCGCCGCCGAGATCGCCCGCAAGACGCCGACTGTACTTGCGGGCGGCCTGACACCTGAGAACGTCGGCGAAGCCGTGCGCTCCGTCCAACCGTGGGCCGTCGACGTCTCCTCCGGCATCGAGACCGATGGCGTGAAGGACCCCGATAAGATCCGCGCTTTCATCGCCGCCGCCAAGTCAGAATCGAGCAGTTCATGACGACGCTAACCAGCCGCCTCGAAGAAACGATCCGCGAGAACATGGAGCGCTCGCGCGTCGCCGGCCTCGCGATCGCGCTGGTCAAGAACGGCGAGCTCGTCGCGGCCGAGGGCTACGGCGTCGCCAACGTCGAGACTGGCGAGAAGATTGCCCGCGATACCCGCTTCTCGATTATGTCCGTCACCAAGACGATCGTGTCGACTGCCGTCATGAAGTTGCGCGATCTTGGCCTCCTCCCGCTCGATGATCCGGTGAACCACTTCCTCGCGCCGTCGCACATCACGAACGAATTCGAAGCTGAATCGCCGGTAACGATGCGCCAGCTCCTCACCCACACGGGCGGTCTCCCAGTGGGCATGCTCCCGACGACCGGGAAGATGCCGCTCGCTCAGTTCGTGACCACCGTTGCGAAGACCACCTACCGGCCCGGCACCGACATGATCTACGCGAACTGGGGCTTCGATGCGGCTGGCGTGGTCATCGAGAACCTGTCCGGCGAGGCATTCGGCGACTACCTCCGCGACGCGATCTTCAAGCCGCTGGGCATGACTGCGAGCGCGCTCGGTAACCCGGCCGACGGCGATCCTCGTGCCTACGGCCACTACCGCAGCGCCATCGACGAAGTGCTGCGCACGCTCCCGCTCCCCGACTGGCCAACGATCCCGGAGAGTCCGGCGGGCGGCGTCTGGTCCAACGTCATCGACCTGTCGAAGTTCCTCATCGCGCACCTGACGGGCGGCGGCGGCATCCTTGACGGGAAATCCGTCGCCGAAATGCACCGGCTCCACGCGCGCCAGGGTTCGAGCGAGAGCGGGCAGGGGATCGGCTTCCGCGTGACGCGCGTCAACGGCCGCCACGCGATCCTGCACGGCGGCGACGGCTCGGGTTTCACCGCCTTCATCGCCGCGCATCCGGACGAAGGCGTCGGCGTCGCGATTCTCATGAACACTGGCGGTATGCAGGCCGCGCGCTCGATCATCGGCACGACCGCGCTCGCGTCTCTCGTTGCGCCGGAACGCCGGACGTTCGCGGGGTCCGCTAGCATCCCGCCTGGCGTGTATCCGTCCAACTTCTGGGAGATCGAGATGGAATCGCGGCCACCGGAGCTCATCCCCACCATCGGTCTCGTTATGTCCGAGAACCCGACGCCGTCCACGCTACGCCCAACGGGCGCCGCAACGTTTGACGCCGAAGGCGGCATGTTCCACGGCTTCGAGTTGACGGTTGAAGGCGAGCACATCTACGGCGGCCTGTACCCGTTCACGTTCACCCGCTCCGGCGACCTGCCTGGGCCACCGCCGCCCATCGAAGAGAACGCTGAACTGATCGACACCTGGTCCGGGCACGTCACGACGCCGATGGGGCCGATTCCACTCACCTTGCACATCACAAGCGACTCCGCGCTCACCGCCGACACGCCGTTTGCCCAGAACGTCGCGGCGTCGAACGTGCGCGCGAAGTCCGGCCGCGTCGAGGGCGAGTTTACGGTCCTGGCGCCGATCGTCGGCGAGATGCAGCTGTTCCTTCGACTCGAGGCGCGAGACGGCAAGCTGACGGGCACGACGTATGGGCGGAGTAATTTTGGAGAGACGCCGTTCGCGACGGAGCTGAAGCGGGCAGACTGATGGGCGTCGTCATTGTTGCCGTAATCTTCGCGTTTCTTGGTGTCCTCTTTTACATGCAACTGCTCGGGTTCGACAGGATGCTCAGGTCGGGGTTGCGCAAACAACTCGCACCAGGGGAGACCGTCAGGTTCGAGTCGTTAGGGGCCCGGGTTGGCGCGAAGTTCCCGCTGGCAATCTTGACGTTCCGCCAGGGGTACATCGTCGTCACCGACCGCCGCTTGCTCTCTTCAGCGTGGGTCTTCCCGCCGTTCTGGAGAACAACCAAGGAGATCGCCCTGAATGAAGTCGAGGACGTGAAGACGTTCGAGCTGTTTCGCGTTCTCCAGGTACATGTGACTGCCCACGGCGAAAAGACGTACTTCATGCCGATACGGAATCGCATTTTCCCGTTCTCCTCGACGCTCGGCCAAGACCTCATTAAATCGATAGAACAGGGAAGGCTCGCACACTCATGACTAATCCCACCCAACTCCCCGACGAGCACGGCCGGTACGGCCCGTACGGCGGGCAGTACATCCCGGAGACTCTGATGGCCGCCGTCTCGGAGCTGGAGCAGGCGTACCGGGAAGCGCGCGCTGACCCTGCGTTCGAGGCGGAGCTCGCCGCCCTACTCAAGAACTTCGTTGGCCGGCCGACGCCGCTGTACCTCGCGCGCCGGCTGACGGAGCGCATGGGTGGCGCGAAGATCTACCTGAAGCGAGAGGACCTCGCGCACACGGGCGCGCACAAGATCAACAACGCCGTCGGGCAGGGGCTGCTCGTCAAGCGGATGGGCAAGCCGCGCGTCGTCGCGGAGACGGGCGCGGGCCAGCACGGCGTGGCCGCCGCCACCGTTTGCGCGATGCTCGGCCTCGAATGCGTCGTCTACATGGGCGAAGAGGACGTGCGTCGCCAGGCGCTCAACGTCTTTCGCATGAAGCTGCTCGGCGCCGAGGTGCGCCCGGTCTCCTCCGGCTCGCGCACGCTGAAGGACGCGATCAACGAAGCGATCCGGGACTGGGTGACGAACGTCCGCACCACGCACTACCTGATCGGCTCCGTCGTGGGCCCGCACCCTTACCCGATGATCGTGCGCGATTTCCAGTCCGTGATCGGCACGGAGGCGCGCGAGCAGATCCTCGAACAGGAGGGACGCTTGCCAGACTACGCGGTCGCCTGCGTCGGCGGTGGCTCGAACGCGATCGGCCTCTTCCACCCGTTCTATAACGATGCAAGCGTCAAGCTGATCGGCGTGGAAGCGGCGGGCGAAGGACTCGCGAGCGGGCATCACGCGGCGCCGCTTTCGGGTGGTCGGCCGGGCGTGCTGCACGGCTCGATGTCGTACCTGATGCAGGACAAGGACGGACAGGTGCTGGAGACGCACTCGATCTCCGCCGGGCTCGACTACCCCGGCGTTGGGCCTGAGCACTCCTTCTACAAGGACAGCGGGCGCGCGGAGTACGTCGCTGTGACTGACCGGCAGGCACTCGAAGGCCTCACGCTGCTTTGCGAGACGGAGGGGATCATCCCCGCGCTGGAGTCGGCGCACGCGATTGTGTACGCCGCCGAACTGGCGCGGACGCTCTCGAAGGAGCAGGTCATCCTCGTCAATCTGTCAGGGCGCGGGGATAAGGACACGGAGATCGTCGCGGAGGCGCTCGAAAAACTGCGTTAGGCCGGCGCTTGAAGTTGCGCCCGGTCTGCTTCGATCGCCGCTCGAATCGCCTTCAAGGCTTGTTCCCGGGCGCGCAGCTTGGACGCTGCGTGGGCGGCCATGTTCAGCTTGCCTAGATTAGCGGCGGTGGTAAGTGCGACGTCCTGTAACTCGGAGGGCTGCACGATGCGGTCCAGGAAGCCGGCGGTGACGGCGTCTTCGGGCGAGTAGGCTTCGGCGAGGATGACGGCGCGGTTGAAATGCGCGGGGGCGAGCCTCTGGCGACAAATCTCGACAGCGGCGCGCGGCATCGTCAGGCCGATCGCCACTTCGTTC
>JBGPBZ010000024.1:0-24408 GCA_041481535.1 Dehalococcoidia bacterium
CTGGCTTCGGCCGACCTGAAGGCCCTCGGGACTTCGGCGCTGCTGACGCTGGCGGAAGCTACCACGGCCCGCGCCACCACCCCCGTCGAAATGTCGATCACCAACGCCGATGTCTGCACCACGGGCAAAGGCCGCGTCACGATCCTGTACGTCATCGACGGTAAGGCCAACGAAGTCGCAACAATCTAGGGAGATAGGCGCACCTGCCTCGACTCCTGAATTACCCGGGGCCCACAAGGCCCCGGCTTTCCTCCCCCATTCATAGGAGCCTTTCAGCAATGCAGATGCAGCTCAACCGTGACCACGTCTACGTTTCGAAGCGCGGAACTTCAATCAGGTTTGCAAAAGACACCCCCACATTCGTCCCACCGTATCTGGTCACCGAAGTTGTAGGTCTCGGTGGCACCGTCTCCGAGACGGATCAGTCGACGGTCGATGCCGAGATGAAGGTCGTCAAGGAAGCGGTGATTGCTGCCGAAGGGCGCTCCCCCGCGATCGAAGCAGCCATCCGCACGATGATCGAGCGCAACCAGCGCGGCGATTTCACGGCGGGCGGCAAGCCGAATCTGAACGTGCTTTCGAAGATGGTTGGCTACACCGTCAATGCTGACGAGCTCGACGCACCCTGGCGCAAGGTCAAGGCCG
This sequence comes from Dehalococcoidia bacterium, assembly GCA_041481535.1. Taxonomy (GTDB): domain Bacteria; phylum Chloroflexota; class Dehalococcoidia; order SM23-28-2; family RBG-16-64-32; genus DATKKM01. Next base: position 646 of record JBGPBZ010000024.1, read on the forward strand.
AGATCGTCTGATGACGCCCAAGGGCCTCTTTGATCGGTTCCGCTCCGACATCGTCGACGACAAGTTGCCGCCGCTGTGGACCGACGTCGAGGTCTGCGCGTACATGCACGATGCACAGCAGATGCTGTGCCGGCTGACTGAGGGCATCCGCGACGCGACGTCGCCTGCCACTCAGGTGCCCATCACCGCGACGGAGGCGTGGACGACCCACTCTCCGTCGATTCTGCGGATCCGCAGCGCGAGCCTGGTTAGCACCGGCAAGCCGGTGAAGATCGTGTCGTACGAAGACGTAGTAGGGATGGACAACACCACGCACTCGTGGCCGTTCAACCCGACCGAGATGGCGCTGACCGGAGTCGTGGTCGCCGCGATCATCGGGATGGAAGAGAGCCGGTTGCGCTTGGTGCGCATCCCCATCGCTGACGACGTGCTCTCACTCTTGATCGAACGGCTGCCGACGTGTTCGCTGGCCGTGGCGAAGGTATCAGATCTACCCAAGACACTCGAAGTTCGCGAGGAACACCACCTTGCGCTGTTGCTGTGGATGAAGCACCTGGCGTACGCAAAGCAGGACGTCGAGACCTACGACGCGGAGAAGTCCGAAAAGATGAAGGCGGCGTTCGACAAGTACTGCTTCGACGCCAGCGCAGAAAAACGTCGGCGCAATAGCAAGCCGCGCCTAATCCAATACGGAGGCTTGTAATGAGCGCCCTACAATCTGGCAATACCGAAATCTTCGCCGACGGCTCCGCCGCTTGGCCCTCAGTTCAAATTGGTCGCCCCGACACCGGCTTCTTCGTGAAGCGCGATGCCAACGGAGTGCCCACCAGCATTGGTGTATCAATAGCTGGGGCTGAGGCCGCCGGCGCGCTCGATGCGTCACAGACCTTTGGCGCACCCACCGCTACCGCACCGGTTGACTACGTCGCCGAAGTCGCGGCGACGAACACGCTCTCGAGCTCCAATGTGCAGGTCACCGCGAACGACACCGTAACCGTCAACGGCAAGGTGTACACGTTCGTGGCCTCGCCCGCGATCGAAGGTGACGTGCACCTCGTCACCAACGCCGACACTTCTCTTGGCAATCTCGTCAAGGCAATCAACTTGACCGGATCCGCTGGCGTTGACTACTTTGTAGCCGCGGCGCATCCGACCGTTTCGGCCGGTGCCGTTGCTTCGCACGCGACCACCCTCACTGCGAGGACCGCAGGCGCGGCCGGCAACTCGCTGACACTCGCTGTTTCTGCAGTTACCCTCACCCCCGGCGGCGCGACATTTAGCGGCGGAGTGACTCTGGTCAACGGCACCACCGGCGTGGCCGGCCAGCTCATCGTTGCGTCCGGCGTAGCGTACGTCTGCCTCTCCACGGCGACGATTACCAGCACCGGCGCCTGGAAGAAGATCTCAACCGCGAGCCTGTAATGAGCTGCGACTCACAAGACTTCACGATCAAGCAGGGCGAAGACCTCTCCCTGCCGTTCTACTGGTACGACGGTGACCCGGTCATCAAGTCGATCAGCGCTATCGCTGCGGGCTATCCGCCGACGCTGACCGCGACCGGACACGGACTGCCGACGAACAAGATCCCGGTGCAGCTCGTGACGATCAAGGGCCCGACGGTACTCAATACCGACGAGGGCGAGACGGTCTACGCACTAAAGGCGACCACAGACACGTTCAAGCTGCCAGACATCAACGCAGGGACGATGACGGCGTACACGGGCGGCGGCTACCTGGTGTACCAGGCGCCGAAGGATCTGACCAGCTACACCGCGCGTATGCAACTGCGCTCGAGCATCAGCTCCGCCACGGTGCTGCTAGAACTTACAAGTGGTAATGGCGACATCGTGCTCGGCGGAACCGAAGGGTCGGCGACGCTGGTGCTCACCGCCACACAGACCGCGGCGCTCAGTTTCTCCACCGCCGTGTACCAGCTCGAACTCGTCTCTGGCGCTGGCGTCGTAAAGCGCCTCGCCAGCGGCACGATCACCCTCAGTAAAGAAGTCACCCGATAAGGATAGCCATGAACCTGACCAAAAAACAATCCATCGCGCAACTAGCGATCGCGTCGATCTCGCGGCACTTCGATGCGACGGTCGCCGAAGTGCACGCCGAGCTGGACACGCTGTCCGCATTCATCACCACCGAGAAAGCCAAGTTCACTGCCAAGAAGGCTGAGCTTACCAAACCGAAGGAATAACCATGGCCATCCAATACTCAGTAACTGTAAACAACGCCCAGCTCGACAGCAAAGAGACGACCATCGGCACCGCGCCGATCATGCGTATCTACAGCGGCTCGATGCCGGCGAACTGCGCCGCGTCGCGCACCGGTACCAAACTGACCGACGACGCGCTCCCCTCCGACTGGCTGGCTGCCGCGTCAAGCGCTGCGAAGGCAAAGTCCGGTACCTGGACGCTCAACGGCGTCGCGGCCGGTACGGCCGGGTACTTCACCGTTCGCGACAGCGGCGACAGCGTCACGCACATGCAAGGTACGGTGACGGCGACGGGCGGCGGCGGCGACATGACCTTGGACAACGCGGTCATCGCGATCTCCCAGGTGATCACCGTCAACACGTTCACGATCACCAGCGGCAACACGTAAAATGACGATCACCAACAACTCCTTCTTCCGTTCGACCGACGGCGGAATGACGCAGGCCGGAGCGACCACAGGTCGTTGCTCCGGCACTGCGGGGGACGGCGTCGGCCTGCTGAACTCGCTGCTGCTGAACGGCTACAACTGGCAGGAGGTTACGCGCACCAACCTGACCAACAGTGGCAGCACTGGCACGGTCACACTTACCGGGCACGGGTTCAACAAGTACCAGCACTTGTGGCTGGTAGGCATGGATCAGGCCGGTTACAAGAACAGCACCACACACGGCGACGCGCTGTATCCGCTGACCGTGGCCGACGCGAACACGCTGACGTTCACTACGACCGGCAGCCCGACCAGCCCGAGTACTACGGGAGGCGGGGCGGGCGGCACGACCACGACGTTGAACGGCGCGTTGTCTGATACCACCGGCACCACAGTCGTGGCCACCGATGGGATTACACACTACCCGGCCTCGACCTCGTTCGTGATCAAGATCGACTCCGAGTACATGCTGGTGACCGCCGGCATGGGCACGAACACGTGGACGGTACGTCGCGGATTCGGCGCATCTACCGCGGCCACACACTCGAACAGCGCAACGATCACCCAGGTGATTTTGCTCGGCGTCGCACCCGCCGGCGGCGCCACCCCGTGGACCGCAGACTACACGGCCTCGAACAAGAGCACATACAGGCCGTCGGCAGGCAACCGCTACTACCTCGACGTGGACGACAACACGTCGGCACAGAACATGGAACTGCGGTGCTACGAGACTATGTCTGCAGTGGCTACAGGTACCGGACCGTTTCCTACCACAGGACAGATTGCGGTGTCAGCCACCGCCGGATTCAATTGCTTAAAGTCTAGCGCGGCGTCAACGGCCGCCCGCCCGTGGATGGCCATTGCCACCGACCGCATGCTGATTTTGTGGATAGACAGCAGCAACACCGGCCTTAGTCCATCGGCGGCGAGTTGTTTGGTGTTCGCGGATCTTAACGACCTGTCGCACGCCGGCGACGCGTACGCCACGCTCGTAATCGCCGGCACAGGCACTAGTGCTGGCGGAGCAGAAATCATCTTGGCATCGGCGTCTGCGACGGTGGCCATAGGGCATTACGTTCCGCGTCCGTACACCCAGATCGGCACTTCACTCAACGTGATCAAGATGCAGGCAGATATACGGGGGATGACCGGTTTGTCTAGCATAACCCTCGGATCGAGCTCCACAGCCTTGGGGTATCCGCATGCGCCGGACGGCGGTCTCTATCTGTCGAAGATAAACGTACATGACAGCCAGGCCGTGTTTCGCGGCACGATCCCCGGGCTGCTCGCGATAATGCACAACCACCCGATCTCTCACGGGGACATCTTCCCGGGGTCCGGCACGTTCGCGGGCAAGACATTCGTTTGCGTGTACACGTACATCTCCGGGTGCGTGGCGTTCGAGATCAGTAACACCATCACGACGACCTGATCATGGCCGCGTCTGTATCCGCTGCCGTGGGGGTAACAACCGCCTCAGCCACTAGTTTGGCGGTTTCTACGCCCGGCACCCCTGTGCCGGGCGACACCATCTGGTGCGCGCTGCGTTACGGTACGGGCACTTCGTTGGTAATCCCCACCGGCTGGTTTGCGACGAACCAGTCCAACCTGTACTTCTACCCGGTAATCAGCACGGTACCTAGCACGCACACGTTTTCTTGGTCTACGGGAAACAAAGCCTGTGCGGTGGCGTGGCTGATGAAGGGTATTACCGGCGTGACAGAGGTCGAGGTTATTCCAGCCTCCACTACTGCTTCCAGTACTTCCGCCGCTGCCCCGTCGGTGACACTCACGCGCAACGCTACTGAGATTCTGGTTAGCGCGTACCTGAGTGACAGCGCCACAGCGATCACTGTGCCGGGCTCACAGACGCCGTTGGGTTCCATCAACGCCAACGCCACCGCAGCCATCATCGGGTGGGACAGCCCCAATCTCGCGGTGTCTGCTACCGGCACGGTGAGTGCGTCAGGCACGCCGGCCGACGGCAACACGGTGGTCGTTGGTGGGCGGACGTACACGTTCAAGACCACGATGACGCCGGCCGAGGGCGAGGTTCACATCAACGGCCAGGACGGTTCAATGACCAACCTGGCTAGCGCAATCAACAAGAGCGGCGGAACACTCGGGACGGACTACCAGACCGCTACCGCCAACGCCTTCTGTACGAGCGGGGCCGTAGCCGCGCACATCATCACGCTGACCTATCGCGCAACGGGAACGGCGGGCAACGCTACGACGCTCACGAAGGTCGGCGCAAATCTCGCAGTGAGTGGCGCGACGTTCTCAGGCGGCGTGGATGCCATCGGCGCTACCGGCACGCGCACAGCCACCGTGGGCAACGCCACTTGGGTTGCATTCTCAGTCGCGTACTCATCGCCACCTACCGGAGCCATAGGCACGACGTTTCCCAATCCGGCAGTTACCGTCGCCAACTGGTGGACTTCCGTCGTGACAATTACCGCCAACCTTCAGGGCTCGAGCACAGCTGTGTGGTTCAACAGTTTGCTAGGCTCCGGCTCACTGTCCGGAGAGGTCACCGCGGCGGGAATAGGGCTGGGCGGGGTGTTGGTGTGTCTGTATGAGCGGCGCACCGGACTCATGATTTCATACACGCGCACGGCCGCCGACGGCTCGTACGCGTTCTACAATCTGAGTACGAGCGTGACCACAGACAACAGTTTCTGCGTGAGCGCCACCGACCCGAACGGGCTCTCGACGGTGTACAACTCCATGGAATGGGACCGGTTGATCCCGGTGTAATGCCATGGCTTACAACCCGCCAACATCGACCCAAGTCAACTTTAAGTTCTGGCCATACAACCCGCCGCCGTCGATCGCCGTAAATTTCGAGTTTGAGGCATGGTCCGTCCTCAACTCCGATGCATCCATCACTGAGGTCGGCGACACCCTCGTCTCTGCTGGTTTCGCGGTCAACGCGCGCATGGTGGAGACGGAAGCCGGTGACACACTTTCGGCCACTGCTGCTTCGTCCGTCATAGTCCTGACTGTGACCGAGGCCGGCGACACCCTCGCGTCGGCTTCCGCCGCAAAGATCGCTGCGGCGCTCAGCAAGACCGAGGTCGGCGACACGCTGGCCTCCGCCGCCACCGCTGTCTCACATGCTGCCCTCGCCAAGACTGAATCCGGCGACACCATGGTCGCTGCGGACACTGTTCTTGAAATCGGCACGTTCACGAAAAATGAACAACCCGACATCCTGAACAGCGCGGGTACGGCGGCTATCGCCGCCGCGCTCAGCAAGACCGAGACTGGCGACCATCTGACCGCGGTCTTGTCGAACAAGTCTGCCGTGTTCGACAAGACCGAGACCGGTGACCACCTCACGTCCGCCGGCAAGAGCAAAGCGCCGCACTTCCCAGTTCTCCACGCTAAATTTGGCGTCAAGGAAGCCGGCGACACGCTGGTCGGGCGCATCTATGCGAAGCTCGTCGGCACGCTCACCAAGACCGAGGTGGGTGACACACTGCATAGCGACGCCAGCCACAACGCCAACGCTTTCATGGTCGAGCACGGCGATACACTCGTCTCGGCCTCAGTCTCGCCAGGCAACGCCGCCGTCGCTGTCGTCGAGCTAAGTGACACGCTCGTCTCCGTGGGCCACACGGCGATAGCAGCCGCGCTCTCCGCAACCGAGGTGGGCGACACACTCGACGGGCTGGCCGGCTTCCCGCGCGTCGGCGAGGCCGCCATCACCGAGGTTGGCGACACGCTGGTCAGCGCGGCCAAGGCCGGCATCAACGCCATCATCGACGCAATCGAGGGCATCGACGACTTCCTGACCTCGGACGCTTCAGCCAAGATCGTCGCTGCGCTAGCCGTCACCGAAGTCGGCGACACCCTAACCGCCGCTTCAGGCGCCATGGTAAGCGCGGCGCTCAGCAAGACCGAAGTGGGCGACACGCTGGCCTCCGCTGGCACCGCTGTCTCACATGCTGCCCTCGCCAAGACTGAGGCCGGGGACACCCTCGTCTCCGCGGTCACCCACGTCGGGGGCGCGGACGCGGCGATCCTGGAGGCCGGCGACCACCTCCTGGCTGTGGCGACGTCTGTCACCCACAACCTTACCGCGGAGGCGCTCACCTACGCCGAAGTGGGCGACACACTCACCGGCGCGGCCACCCACAAAGACGCCGCAGCCGCTGCTCTCATCGAGGCAGGAGACACGCTGGTGTCCGCCGCGCTGCACCATTCTACCCTCGACGGTCTGCAGGCCGAGGCTGGCGACACGCTCAGTTCACTAGGCGTTAACCGCTCTCACGCACAATATATTGGGCAGGAGGACGGCGACACCCTGACTTCCGCCGTCGGCGCGAAGATCATTGGCATCTTCAGCCGGTTGGAGAATGGTGACACCCTCCTGGCCGACGCAACCGCGCTGATCGCCGCCACCCTCGACAAGATCGAGAGTGACGACCGCCTGCACTCCGACCTAGTCACCCTCTCAGGCGCCTCGCTCCTGGCGACTGAGGCGGGCGACACCCTGGTCTGCGACGGCACGACCACGGCCTACGCGGCCCTGGCCGAGACCGAGGCGGGTGACACCATGGCCGCCGTGGCCACGGCCAGCATCTCCTCGATCTTCGCCAAGACGGAGGCAGGCGATACCCTCCTGGCCGCCGCCACCGCCCGCCTGGCCGCCAACGCCGCCATCCAGGAGGCCGGCGACACTCTGTACTCACAACCGCTACACACCGGGGAGCGCTTCGACGTAGTACTTGGTCCTAAGCGCTTCGACCTTAGCACTTCCGCTTCACGCTTTGATGCGAGTACGGAGCCGTTGCGCTTCGACCTGGCACCAAGTACTCAGCACTTTGAACTTCGAACCTCCACCGCGCGCGTGACTCTAATGTTAGATACGCTGCGCATTGACCTAAAGGAAGCCGCATGAGCATCTTTCCCTGGGGCCTGTTGTTCAAAGGCCTCGCAATCCTGGCCCTAGTCCTGTTCTGCTGGTGGGCCTGGGACCACTACGTCAAAGACCCGTACGTCGAACAGGGCCGGGCGGAGATCCAGCCCAAGCTCGACGAGGCGCTGGCCGCCAACAAGTCCCTGGCGATCGACGTCACCGGCCTCAAGGTCAAAGTCACTGAGCAGAACGCCAGTATCGACCAGCTCACCATGAGCAGCATCGCCCTGGGCGAGGCTAGAGACGCCGCCCTGGCCGCGCTCGCCGTACGTGAGGCCACCCTGAAGACCCAGATCGCCCAGCTGCGCGCCGAGGCCGCTGGACCCCCATCACCCACTAAAGAGGCCGCTTGTGAAAAAGCCACTTCTATTCTGCACGACCTTGCTGCTCAGCGCCTGCGCGACTGACCAGGTCCTCGTGTCCGCGCCATCGACCGAGGTCAAGGTCCTGGTGACGGTGCCTTGCGTCGACGCCAAGGACATCCCGGTCATACCCAAGACGGCCATGCCGGCCGGCGGGGACGTAGGCCAGGACGCCGCCGGTGCCGCCGCGGACGTGCTCACCCTGGACGCGCTCGCGCGTCGCCAGAACGCCATTCTGAAAGCCTGCGCCACTGCCGTACCCCAACCCCCCAAGGAGAAACACCCATGAGCTTCCCACGCGAATTTACGGCCCTGAACTTCGCGGCCGCCCCCGCCGCCACGTACACCAGCCAGAGCCTGCCCAACGAAGACGGCCGCGGCGTACGGGTCTACATCAACCTGACCACCGCGACGCACTCGTCGGTCGTGTTCACGGTCCAGGGCTACGACATCGCCTCAGACACATGGTACACGCTGCTGACCTCGGCGGCCAAGACGACCGCGGCGGCCACAGTCCTGGTTGTCTACCCGACGATCACAGCCTCAGCCAACCTGATCGCGCAGGACGCCATACCCCCGCAGGTCAGAGTGGTTGCAGTTCTCGCGGACAACGGTGGCACCGCGGAGCTTACCGGCACTGTCGGCGTGGCCATCCTCAAATAGGACAGCCATGCCAGTCCGAAAAACCAAGCCGGTGGGGGCCACCCGTGAGACCCAACTTGAAGTCGAGCGGAAGCTCGACTCCCTCGCTCGTTCCGTAGCCTCGCGCGCCAGTCTCATCCGCGACGAGCTGCGGGCCCACCGCGCCACCGTAGAGCAGCAGCTGGCGCTGCGGCACGGCCAGGGGGAGGACGCCGCCATCGCCGCTGAGGCCGTCGCATCGATCCTCGGCCCGAGGCTGGACGGCATGGATGAGCGGCTCGAAGCGGTAGAGGCGCATAAGTCAGTTACCGAGGCCCGTATGACGAAGTTGGAGAAGTCGGTGGAAGTCGGGAACGCAGACACGGCGCAGATACTGCGGATAGTCGGGGCGGGCAAGCGGGGTATCCGGTTCATAGAGTGGGTCATTGGCGTGGCCGCGTCGGTCATCGTCGTCTTGACAGGACTCCACTTCGTCAAATGATTTCACTCCTAGCCGTGCAGGCCATCTGCAATTCCAAGGACCCGAGGATCGAGCTGATCCACCCGTTCCTGGTCGACGCGATTACGAAGTACGGGATCGACACCCCCCTGCGGACGGCCATGTTCATCGCCCAGGGGGCGCACGAGTCGATGGGGTTCCGGCAGCTCGAGGAGCTCGCCTCCGGTCAAGCCTATGAAAATAGGGCCGATTTAGGCAACACAAAGCCCGGAGATGGGGTAAAATATAAGGGCCGAGGGGTCTTCCAGCTGACCGGGGCGTTTAACTACGCCAAGGTTTCGTTGGCTCTCTTCGGTTTTGAAGACTTGCTGCTCAAGAATCCCGAGCGCCTGTCTGAGCCGGAACTGGCGGCGCGGTCGGCCGGATGGTTCTGGAGCACACGCAATCTGAACGTCCCCGCTGACGCCAGCGACTGTGTCGCTGTGACGAAGCGAATCAACGGCGGAACCACCGGACTCGCCGAACGGATCGCGCTGTACAAGCGCGCCTGTTACGCACTTGGGGTCCAGTAGATGCCGCGATCAATCTTCCGCTCTGCGGTAACCGGGCCTGACGGCGAAGTAGATGCCGGCTACCTCGGCATGTACATGATCGGGGTGACGATCCTCGGTGCTATTCCGTCTGCTCTCGTTCTAGCGCTGGTACGAATGTTTCTGGTGGCTGATCACCCGTTGGATTTGATGGGGGTGGCGGCGATCATCGGATCTGCCGGAGGCTGTTTCGGTGCCGCAGCGGCCGGAGTAGGACTGTTCCGCGCCGGCGACAAGGACAGGAAACAAGGGAAGGAGCTCGGATGAATCCATTCACGGTTGTTATCTGGCTGCTCGCGTTCTACGGAGTCTACCACCTTGCCATCAAGATCTTCGGCGAAAAGGAAGTCGACGACGAGATGTCTTCCGTTGAGAAGAAGATCACTGACGAGGTAGCCGCGATCGAGAAGAAGGCAGCTGACAAGTTCTCAGGCATACCGAAGAACTCCGGCGTATGAGAGCAAAAGTCGCCCTCGCACTGGCTACCGTCATGCTCGTCGGGTGCGCGGCTATGGCGCAAATCGCGATCGGGGCAGCGGGCACCGTTGTAGGAAATCTGGCAAGCGACGCAATCGAAGGAAAGATCGAAAAGAAATGACGACACAAGCCTTCCCTTCTACGCACACGTTCCGCGGCCTTAACAACGTCGCTGATCCGCAGCGGCTCGGTCTCGACTGGCTGGTGCAGGCTGACAACGTCGACATCACGCAGACCGGCGCGATGCAGCGCTGCCGCGGGTTCACGCGCTCGACGACCGCCACAGCGATCTCCGGTGCGTACGGCACGAAGGATCTGCAGCGGCTATATGTTGTCGATTCTGGAGTTTTGAAACAGGTGCAGACCGACATGTCGTCAGTGACGCTGCGCTCCGGGCTGTCCGCAGCCCCGATGTACTTCGAGGAAATCAATGGCCAAGTGTTCTTCACGAACGGAGTCGACTACGGAATCGCCCTCGACGGAGTCGCCAAGCCCTGGGGCATTCGTCAACCCTCTCCACCGACTGTTATGGTCAACAACGGCGGCAGTCTGCTCGCTGGTGTTTATCAGGTCGTATGCACTCTGGTTGACCCCAATGGCTTGGAGTCTTCCAACTCGACCGTCACCGTCGCAGAAGCCGCCGCGGACGACAGCCGACTGACCATCACCAACATCCCGCAGGTGTCCGGGTACACGACGAACGTATACGTCCTGACGCGCGACGCCACGGTGTTCTACCTGCTTCAGGAAGCGGCGGGCGCCAGCGCCACGTACGACGGCGCCGCGCTCGGGCGCGAGCTGCCGTTCTGGAATACAGACACGCCGCGCGGCACGATCCTGGCGTTCTTCCAGGGACAGATGTACGTCGCTGAAGCGTTCCCGGCGAACGACGTGAGTGCGATCTGGCGAAGTCTACCGCTGCACTACCACCACTTCGATCCGGGCGGGCAGGGACTCGCCGTGCCCGGCGCGGTGCGCATGCTCGTCGGCCTCGAAGCCGCACTGATCATCGGCACTGATCGTCAGATCTTCGCATACGACGGCGAGGCTATCACCGAACTAGCGCCGTACGGCGTCGTGCCGGGATGGCACGCGTCTAAGGTGAAGGTCGGCGAGACACAGACACAAGTTTACTTCTGGTCGCTGCGCGGCCTCTGCCACGCGCTGCCATTCAGCAATCTAACAGAGACCACGGTTAGCGTTCCGCCTGGCCTCTCCGCCGGTGGAACGGTGGTGGAAAAAGACGGAATGCGTCGTTACGTCGTCGCACTGCACTCTGGCGGCGAAGCCTTCAATAGGAGAATCACATGACTATGATGCTCAGTACTGGCTTGCGGAACGGGATGCTCAACGCGACCGGCTTCACCGAAGCCTTCGCCAACAGCGTGCTTTACGTTTACAGCGGCCCCCAACCGGCCACCGCGGATGCCGCAGTTCAGGGCACACTGCTGTTGATCATCACCAAAGCGAGCGGCGCGTTCTCGTTCGGCACCGCGACCAACGGTCTTAACTTCCTGGCGCCAGCCGCCGGCGTGATCAGCAAGGACGCACAGATCTGGTCAGGCATCGGCGTCGCAGCCGGTACCGCCGGATGGTTCCGGCTGATGGGGAACCCGACCGACGCGCTCGGATCGTCTACCACGCTTCCGCGTCTGGACGGCTCGGTAGCTGGTCTCGGTGCTGACCTCGACTTGTCGAGCGTCAACATCGTCGTTTCCGCGCCCACTACGATCGACACCTTCACTTTCACGCTCCCGCCGAGCTAAGACCGGGACTCTAATCTTAGACTCACAAAGGACCGATCATGGAAAAGATGTCGACGTACCTCGTAACAAAACTGATGGACACGAGCTCGTTCAAGACGCTGTTCGCGACCGCCGAGATCCGCATCTACAGTGGCGCAGTGCCGGCCACAGCGGATGCGGCGGCGGGGACCGTAATCGCCACCGTCACCGAAGCTGGCGACGCGGCGCTCGTCTGGGCGGCCTCGGCCGCCGCGGGCGTGCTGGCGAAGGGCGCGGCCGCATGGGCGGATTCGTCGGGCTCTAACGCCGGCGGCGTCGCTACGTACTACCGTCTGGTTACGAAGAGTGACACGGACGGGGCGGACACCACCACGTATCCGCGCGTGCAGGGCACGGTGGGCGTGGGCAGTGGCGACATGAACCTCGGGAATGCAACTCTCGCGGCGAGCACTACCTTCACGCTCGAAGTCTTTACGCAGACCCTCCCGCCGAACTAAGCGTGATTCTGCATAAGATCATGCGCGGGGAGAACGCCGGGTTGTACCTGCCGTTTGGACTCGCACGCCTGCGCGCCTTGGAACGCATTTACGGGCCGAACAGGTTCTTCCAGCAGAAGTTCTACGTCGCCGACGCTACTATCGAAGTTACGCAAGCGCCGCCGTTCCAATACGTTCGCGTCGTGCAGGGCGGCGACAAGATGTACTTCGAGTTCTTCACCACCGGCAAGCCGATCCTCATGGGCTCAGTCGACCAGGGCGACGTGGACTTCACTACGGTGAAGGCTGCATGCGTCGGCGTGGATGTTACGGTTACCCCGACTTCAGTCTCGCTAAGCCCGGGCATCCGGAAGGGTACACACTCGCGCTACGGCCAGGAGATCTCACTTGTCAAGCGCGCCTTCCAGGTGCAGTTGATTGACGAGCCTACTTCTGCGCAGCTGCCGGTCACGATCAAGCAGAAGCTCAAGTATCCGCGCACGGTGTACGAGTCGTTCGCCCCGATGCACTCACACACCGGTGTGATGACGCGCGCGTATAACCACGGCGGGTACGACAACAGCCTCATCGACCACGTCGTATCTGGTACTGAGTTCATAGGCGTGCTGCCCGGTACGAAGGGCAGCACCAGCGCACACACGACCCGTGACATCGGGTTCGACCAGGCGTGGGGTGACGGCAAGGGCGCGAATCCCGTGCGCGAGGGCCTGATCAACGACGGCACCGCCGACTGGCCGCGCGCCAGCGGCATCCAGACCGTGGTGGACGACACCTTCGGCACGCGCGAGTTCGCGATCAGCATCGACGCCTTCAGCCAGGTGACTGTGTTCCCTACGTCGCAAATCGTACTGCCTCTGGTGGACACGACGCAGGACGTGGATCCGACGTACGTCCAGACGCAGTCGGCCGGTATGCCAGGATGGGTATATTCGATGAGCGAGCGCTTCATAGACTGGTACGCTGGCAACTCGACCGGTGGCATCACAGAGTTCCCCGAGAACGATTGGAAGATAGCGCCAGACGGCACGAAGGCTTGCGCGGTCGTGTACAAGCGCACCGCAGTGACGTTCGACGAGACAGCCTGGACCGGCACCCCGTTCGGGCCCTCACAGTTTGCCGACTACGCACTCATCTACACCGGGCATCCGCACCGCCACAACGGCAGCGTCGCCGGCTCCTCGGACCAGAAGTATGAGGTCGCCACCGGGCTCCTCGAGATGACGATCGCCATCGCTCTCACCGGGCCTAACGACGAGGACTTCACTCTGACCGTGACTACCAACACCGCTCGCGATCCGGAGACGACAGACTACTGTACCCTGTTCGCCGGGTATGCAGGCTACGACATTCCGAATCCGGGCGGCGGCTTCTACGCGCAAGCTGGCGACCTGTGCGTGTGGGACATCGAGCGCTACTACCGACAGCTCGATGCGATGGCGTCACAACTAGATGACGTACAGCGCGAGTACGGTCAATACGATCACGAGCGTTTTTGGGGTAACAAAGTGCGCTGCACTCCGGGCGCCGGTGGTATAGACACTTCACTGGTGACGGTGCCGCTCGCGCCCGACACGCGCCGTACACTGTACTCATTGAAGAACCTGACCGCCGTCACGGAGCTGCGCACGCTGCCCGCGGCGCCCTCCGGCGTGTGTGCCCCGTACCTTATCGCCCCGTTCGATCTCGGCGGTGGCGGCATCGGCGCCTCTACAATCGACTTCCCGTACGGCAGCCACATCGCGCCGCTTGAGCCGCGCGCACAGTTCATGCGCGTAGACATGACCACACTGTCGTGCGCGCTGCTGTTCCAGACGGCCACCGTCGACTGGAGGCGCGTCGCGACTAACCCCGACAACATAGCGTTCGTCGGGCACCCCGGCGATAACTATCACGCAGCCAGCATGTGGTACGTGTATCACCCGGCATGCGCCGTGTACACGTTCAACCAGTTGCGCGAGGTGATGTTCCCGCAGACACTGCCGCTGTCATACTCGCAGCCGTCGGACCTCTACGCTGAGCCGGATCAGACGTCTGCGAGAGCCAAACTTACGGCGGCGGCGACGGACGACTTCCGCGCCACGTGGCTCGCCGACGACAGCCTCGGCGACTGGGTGTTCATGCCGCTGCAGGGTGGTCCGCCCGGCAAGGCCGGCAATGTCGACTGGACAGACACGGACATGACGGTCCTGCGCTACTGGGCGATCCAGAGCGAGGCCGCCGCGGCCTCACTGCAGGACATCGTCCCCGGCAGCCCGTCTCCGGTCTCACCCCCGCCGTCGATCGACCTCTGCTACTGGTGGAACATGATCCACACGTACGCCAGCGCGATCAACCTGACGCTGATCAACAACCCGCGCTTCCACTGGCATATGTATGCGGATCTGATTATGAATGCGCTGGCCTGGACGCCGTGGTCTACGTTCTACGTCCACCCGAACGGCACCTGGGCGCTCTACGACCAGTCGCGAATCTACAACCAGCAGGGTGTTCCGGAGAACGTTATCGCCGAGGCCAACGGCGGCACGCTCGACTATACGCAGCTTGTGGACCCGACGACGTGGGAGCACTGCATCTTCGACCGCGTGCACATACAAGCCTCGCCAACCGCGCAGACGAACACGACATTCAGGGAACTGTACAACCAGGCCGTGGCCGCCGGGACAGATGCGAACTCATTCGTACCCGGCCAGGTGTTCGAGTCACTGGCGCTGTCTGACCTGCAGGCAAGTTTCTCCAAGGTCACGGACGCTACCGTCTCACTGTACGGCCTCGTGCTGCAGATGGATTGGAACGGTCAGAGTCTGGCCTTCCCCGGCACCAACGATACGTACAAGTACGCGGACGAAGAAGTGGCCCTCGGCCTCGGATTCGTATACGGCAACAACACAGGCACCGCCGATCTGAACTTGGACTATTGGTTCAGG
The DNA here is from genome assembly GCA_041481535.1 of Dehalococcoidia bacterium. GTDB lineage: Bacteria > Chloroflexota > Dehalococcoidia > SM23-28-2 > RBG-16-64-32 > DATKKM01. The sequence goes on from JBGPBZ010000024.1 coordinate 15,895, forward strand.
TATTTCAGCAGCGACGCGTCGCCGCAGGCGTTCACACAGCGCGCGACGTTCTCTTCGTGCCTCATGCTCGACTCAGGTAGATAGACATGACGAACAGCGTAAACGGCGTACTGAACAGCCAACTCGAAGGGTTTTCGTTCAACGACGACTTCGCTCTCGACGGCACGGGCTTCTGCCAGGGCCAGCTACGCGGCCAGCTCGCCGGTCACATCACCGGCCCGATCCGCGGCAATATCGCTGTAGCGCTGCAGCCAGGCGGCTACTATCTCGAGGGTCTCGCGCACCAGGGCGAGATCGTGGTGTACGGCTTCAACGGCACGTACTCCGGCTACTCACTGCGCGCGCTCGGCGGAGCGCAGACACCCGGCCTGCAGCTCTCGGGCTACAGCTTCAGCGCTACCGGCACGACGACGATACTCGGCGAGTTCACCGGCAAGCTCTCAGGCTACAGTCTCTCCGCCACTGGCACGGCCACGGCCCTCGGCCACGGCGCGCTGGTGTACTCCGGCTACTCACTCTCGGCGCTCGGCGGCGCGAACGCGGCGCTCGTCTATAACGGAACATACAAGCTGACGGCGCACGGCTACGCTGGCAACACCGGCGAGTTCAACGGCGTGTACTCTGGCTACAGCATGTCAGCCACGGGCACGCAGCGCAACTTCGCGGTGGTCCGCGGCATCTTGCGCGGGCTTACGGTTCAGAACTCCGGCAGGTTCCAACGCACCGCGCCGCGTTTCACACTGGTGGCCACGGGACACAACCTCGAGTCCACGCCGGTATACGAGGGCTACGCGGTGACGTTCGCCAGCGGCAGGCAGGGACCAGAATACGCCACCACGCGTTACGCGACATTCCCGTTCGAGCGCATCGTGCGCTTCGGCGGCACGTACTACGGCGTGGCCACCGACGGACTGTTCGCGCTCGGCGGGGACGACTTCGACGGTGATCCGATCATCTCCGTGGTGGCGTCGGCTGAGACCGACTTCGGCGACCGCCACCAGAAGCGCCCGGTCTCTATATACCTCAGCGGGCGCATGGGCGCCGACGTTGACGTATCAGTGACCTCGGCTGAAGTAGAGACAGACACGTATCCGGACAGAGCGGTCGCGTCGGGCTCACGCAACCATCGCGCGAGATTTGGCAAGGGCATCAAGGCCCGCTACCTCGCGTACGGATTCACGAACACAGACGGCGACGACTGGGAGCTCGACGAGCTCACGCCGGAGCTTGAAATACTGCGGAGAACAGCATGAGCATAGCCTCAGATCTGATAGCCAGTGCGCAATCGTACTCGGCGGAGACACTCTCCAACGCGATAGCCGAGATGAACGCGGCCATGAATATCCTGGGCGGCCTCACGCCGTCGGGACATCTTGGCGGCCCTACACTCGACATCACGGTACCCGATCCGGCAGATCCCGGCACGGTGCCGGAGTACGTTGGAACACACTACACCCCGGACAAGTTCACGGGCACCCCTCCGATACTCGGCGTCGTGCCTCCGTTCGTGCTGCCTCAGGACCCGGCGGCGCAGGCGCCGGACCTGTCGTACGACGACCCGAACCAGCCAGCCGGCGAGCCCGACGCGTCACTGATCCAGAACCCGCCGAACCTCGCGGCGTTCCCGACGGCGCCCACCCTGCCAGACCTCGAGACCGAGATCCAAGGCATCGCGAAGCCGGTGCTTGTGGCCATCTCGATCCCCGACGCGCCGACGTACCAGGCGCCGGAGTTCACCGGTACGAAGCCGGTGTTCAACGCGGTGATGCCGACGGATCTCGACGATACGCTGCGCACGAACTTCACGACGATCTCACCGATCATGCGCGACGCCGTCGAGCAGCAGCTCGACGACTTCCTGGACCGCGAGTTCCCGAACTTCCGTGCTGGCATGGCCGCCATCGAGACGCGCCTCGCCACGTACCTGGCCGGTGGCTCAGCGCTGACCCCGGAGATCGAAGACGCAATATTCAACCGCACGCTCGACAAGACAAACGCGGACGCAAAGCGAGCGATGCAAGAGGCTCTTGGCAAGGCCGCGCGCGCCGGCTTCACCATGTTCACTCCTACGCTGCTGTCCCAGGCGCAGGACATCGATCAGGATCGTCGGAACAACAACGCTCGTGCAGCGACAGAGATCGCCATCGAGCAGGCCAAACTCGAACAGAACAACCTGCAGTTCGCTGTCTCGAAGTCAGCCGACCTGCGCAAGATGGCGGTCGACGCGAGCATCTCGTTCTACTCCGGCCTCATCCAGATAAACGGCCAGGCGCTGGAGTACGCACGCAGCATCGTGGACTCAATCGTCAAGGCCTTCGATATCGCAGCGCGCTACGCCGAGACACAGGCCCGCCTCTACGAAGCTGAAGGGCAGATCTTCAAGGTCAAGCTCGACGGCGCGCTGGCCATCATCCAGGTATACGAGCAGCAGATCAAGGGCGAGTTGGCTAAGGCGCAGGTGAACCACGAGCTCGTCGAAGAATACAAGGCGCGGCTCGGCGCTGTGCAAGTTGAGGCCGACGTGTTCAAGGCAGCGGTCGAGGCAGTCGTAGCCGAGGCCGGCCTGGAGCGCATCAAAGTTGAGCTCTACCAGGCGCGCGTGAACGCGTACGCAGCGCAGGTGAATGCGTACAGCGCCAGGTGGCAGGGCTACGGCCACGCGGTGCAGGGCCAGGCGTCGAAGATGCAGGTCAACGTCGAGCACGCACGAGCCTTCGAGGCGCGCGCGGCGGCGTACGGCGAGCAGATCAAGGGTCGCGCAGCGGCGGTCGAGTCCGCGGTGGCCATCAACAAGCAGCTCCTTGATACGTACCGCAACTCAGTCGAGGCCTTCGCCACACTGCAGCACGCCAAGGTCGAGGGTGTGTCCATCGACTCGACGATCTACCGCAACGCGATCGACGCGTACCGCGCGTCGGCCGAGGCTATCTCGCAGAAGTCGCAGGCGGTCATCGCCAAGGCGAACGTGCTGCTGCGCGAGCTGATAGCAGCCGCGGAGCTGTACATGGAACATCAGCGCGAGGTCTACAGAATGACCTCGACGCGCGTCACCGAAACCGCGAAGGTCGCGGTTACGGCCGGAGAGATCTACAGCGGCATCGCTCAAGCTGCGTTGTCGGGAATGAATTCGCTGGCGGCGGAAGTAGTCACCGCTTCGTCATAAGGAGGCCTCATGGCCAAGACCGAGATGCAGATCCAGAAGATGGCGCTCAAAAACAAAGCTGCGGCACAAGCGGAGAAACTCCACACCGCGTGCTTCGGCAAGCCGAGCGACACCGCCTACATGCACCACACGTCGCGCTACAACCAGACGGGCTCACCGTCCAGCATGGCCGACGGCGGCATGATCGGCAACACCGAGACCGCGATCCTGGCGCACAAGGCCGCGCTCGACAACGCCGGTTCGGCCCCGCCCGCTCCCGTAGCGGCTCCGGTCCGCCCCGTGCCGCAACCGGTGATCAAGCCGGTCACCGACGCGGACCGCGTGGCCGCGGGCATGAAGCCCTCACTCGTCGGCCGGGTCAAGGGTATCTTCGGCTACGTTGACGGCGGTGACGTCAACCCGAACTTCCTCCCGCGCGTAGCCGCGGGGCAGGGCGTCGTCGGGCAGGCGCTCGCCGCGCGCGACGCGCAGATCGAGGCCGCGTCAACTCCGCAGCCAGTGGCCGCACCGGCGCCGAACTACGGCGCGCCGCCGGTCAACTCCGGGCAGCCGCAGACTTACCTGCCTGGCTTCACGTCGACGATGAACCCGGCCCAGCTCGCGGAGTTCAACCGCGTGCACAACATCCCGCCGAAGCCCGGTCTGATCAAAACTGTCTTCGGCTTCGCCAACGGCGGCAGCCCACTCACCGGCTTCGAAGCGCGCCTCGCGCGCTCTGGCGAGCCGGCCACCGGTGCGGCCAGCATCATGACACCGACCAGCACGCGCGGCGCGAAGGCGCCGAGGTTCGGCGCGCTGCTCGCTGACGGTGGCCTGCCCGCTCCCCTGCAGGGTTACGCCAACGGCGGCGCAGCCTGCCCGCACGGTATTAAGGCCGGCAGTCACTGCTCCATGTGCTACGCGGCTGGCGGAATGGTGCGCGGCCCCGGCACCCCGACGTCAGACTCGATCCCCGCGAACCTGTCGAAGGGCGAGTACGTCCTGCCCGCCGACACCGTCGCCGCGATCGGCAAGGGCAAACTCGACCAGATCAAGCACGCAACACACAGGCCGGTCCTCGAAGCGCAGACGAACGGCATGGCCAATGGCACACTCCCCGGCTACGACGTCGAGGAGATCCCCACGGCCGAAGCGGCTCCCGTGTACGAGCCGCAGCCCAGTAAACTCGAGAACAGCTACGCCAACCGCAACGTAAACGGTGGCCGCCCGTCTATCGAAGCGCAGACTTTCGCTGCATCGCGTGCGGCTCCTGCTCCCGCGCCCGCACCGGCGCCGGCTCCCGCCGCCGAGACCTCGAAGAGCATGTTCGGCAAGGCGTCGTCTAAGATCTCTGACGTCGGCAACTCCGTCGCTGAGAAGACCGGCGGCATCTACCAAGGCGCGAAGGCCGCGGCTAAGGCTGCTCCCGGTTGGGCCGGCGGCAAACTGCTCCGCGGCGGCGCGCCACTCGCTGGCATCCTTGGCGCTAGTCAGACATTGAACGAGACCGACGCCGAGCGCCAAGCGCGGCAGAACGCACTCGGTGTGACCTCACCGGCAGGTTCGCTGGCGGCTGACGCCGCGGGCGCGCTGGCCAACGTCGGGAACGCAGCCACATTCGGCGTCGCCGGCCGTGTCGGACAGGGGATAAGCAACATGATCGCCGGAGACCAGAAGCAGGGTCCTGCGGCGAGATTCGTACAGGGCGCTGCGCCAGAACTTAGTACTCAGCCCGTAGCACCTAGTGCTCAGAACTCAGTGCCAAGTGCTCAGGACCAAGTACCAAGTGCTGCGCCCCCGCAGCTCGACGAAGACACGCGCAAGGCGCTCGTCAACGCGGGCAGCGACAAACCCGTCGCCTTGGGTGACTACGGCGCCCCAGGCACTCAGATCTACGGCCAGGGACGCGGCGCGCGCGGGCAGATGAACGACTTCAAGGGTGTCGGCGGTGGTAGGCCGGTCCCGAACAACGGAGTCGACTTCGGCATTCCGCGCATGATCGCCAACGGCACCCTGAATTCAGACCTGTCGCTGCGTGGTAGCGGCAACGGCATGCCCGGCATGCCGCAGTTCCAGACCTCTCCTGAGTCCGACCGGGCTCGTGCGCAGATCGCGAAACTCTCCGAGCAGCTGACGAAGATGCCTCCGGGGACGGAAGGTCGCCGCGGCGTGATGCGTTCTCTGGCGGCGCAGCAGGGCGCGTTGGGCGCGCTCGAGAGCACCGACACGCAGCGCAACGCGTTCGGGCAGGCGCAGTACAGCAAGGCGCAAGAGCTCGCCATGCACCGGATGTCGCTTGGTAACCAGGCGATCGGTTACGGCGTGCAGGCGCAGGGCAACAAGCTGGCCTTCGATTCGAAGATGGCCGAGATCGGCAACGCTGCGCACAAGCAGCTCGTCGACGAGGCGCAGCAGCGGCTCGGTAACGCCAACGCCAGGATGGAGTCGCTGGCCAAGGCCGACGGCGGCGACGCGGATCTTTACAAGGTGTTCGCGTCCACCCGCCTGTTCCCGTCCTCCGACGGCGGGCACAAACTGTACGGTGATCTGGACGAAGCGTCGCGCGCGAAGGCCGACGGATACATTCAGCTGCAGGCGCAGAAGGCGAAGAGTCGTCGTGACGCCGGCCTGCCGTACTCACTGGCTGACACTGACACGAATCAGCCTGCCGGCTGGGCGGGCGCGGCCAAGTCGTATATCACGCAGCCCGGGCCATCCATACGGTTCGGGACTCGTGGTAACGGCAGCTGGTGGTCCGGTGAGCCGAACACCTACGCGTCGCATGAAGCGGCCGCGGCGGATGCAGCACAACAAAAAGCGAGGAAGTGATGGCTGGATTGCTCGATCTGATCAGGAAGAACCGCGCCGTAAAGATGGCCGACGGCGGCTCCCCTATGCCGGGCCTGCTCCAAGCGCACGCCGCGATCGGCGCGCAGAAGGCGCAGCAGGACGCGGCCGTACAGGCCGGTGCCCTCTCCACCGTGCCGCCTCCTCTCCCTGGGCTCGACGAGAGCAGGGCCGGCGAGATTACGCCGGGTGCCGTCACGCCCGGGCAGGTGGAGGTACAGGAGGCCGGCTCAATCCCGCGTAACCTCGAGGCCGGCGGGCACGATCTTATGGGCGGCGTCGACAACGCCATCGCTGCGGCGTCGGCTGCGGTGGGCAGTCAGGCCTTCGCGGCCAGCATGCACGCCAAGGCGGCGGAGCACGCAGCGCGCGCGGAAGAGCTGACGCCTGACCAGCCTAAGAGCTGGACCCAAGATGTTCACGGCCTCGGTGATGCAGCTAAGTTCGGCTTCGGCCAGCTCGTGCGCGGCGCCCCGATGCTAGGCGCCATGGCGCTCGGCGGCGGTCTCGCGCGAAGCGCGGGTGCCCCGGCACTCGCTGGTGTGGCAGCGCCGTCCGCGCTACTCAACACCGGCTCAGCGTACGGTGAGCTGGCCGACCAGCCGGGCGTCGACCCGCGGTCAGCCGGCGTGCACGCGCTTGCGGCCGGCGCGGTCAACGCAGGGCTCGACACGCTGGCCTTCGGCTACGCGTCGAAACTCTCGCCGTTCGCGAAGGACGCCCTGTCTAAGTTCGTGAGCAGCAAGCTGACTGGCCACCTCGCGGCCTCTGTCGCGGCTGAGGGTATCTCCGGCGGCGCGCGTGAGTACGTGAATCGTATCGCGGTCCACCACATACTCGCCAACCCCGACATCTTCCACATGACAGATGAGGACCGCAACGCCATCGAGGACGCAGCTGCGCAGAACGTGGCGGCCACGGCGCCGCTTGGCGTCGCCGGGCACTTCGGTGGGCGCGTCAGCGGCGCGGTAAACACGACGATCGACGCCGCAGGTAAGCTGGTCAGGGGCGCGCAGAACGTGCTGCCCGAGAATCTCGGCGGCGTACCCAAACCGGGTACGACTGAACCCAGTATGGGTACGAAGATGGGCGGCCTGGCCGCAGCGGTCGTCGACACTGACGTAGAGCAGCTCAAGAAGTACGGAGCCGCCGCTGTCGAGGCGCTCGAGAATGTGCCTGGTGTGAAGAGCGCCATTCAGGAGGGCAGAGACTTCGCGTCCGCGCTCGGTGAGTCGCGCCGTGTAGGGAAGATCGGCAGTTTCCTCAGCAGCGCCGACGATCAGGTGCGCGCGGGATTCGACGCGTTCAAGCAGGGGTACGGGACGCCAGAGACCGGCAACATCGAGGGCGCATACGACCGCTACAAGACGCTGCTCGCCCACTCGATGGGTGTGGAGGGCGTCGACGGCGCGGTGCTCGCGAAGATGACGGGCGAGAAACTCTCCTCGTTCATCAGCGGGTTTAACGAGAAGCTGCCGGCCATCGAGAGCAACACCGGCGCGGTGTTCAATACCGCGAAAGGCGTGGTCGGCGAGGCCGCAGGGCGTGTCGCCGGCGCCGTGAAGGCTGGCGCGCAGGCAGCGGCCAAGACGTACGCCGCCAGTAAGGCAGAGACGAGTCAGGCTGTGGACGGCCTAAGCGCCGCGCTGCAGCCCGAGGGTAAACCTGGCGTCGTAAAGAGCCTGGCCTCGGCACTGACGCCGGAGCAGCGCATACTGCGCGACTCGCTGCGTAAGGACAACGCACACCTGTCGATTAACGAGGGTGTCCTCCTCGCCAAGATATTCGAGCCGCTGGCCGGCGACAACAAGGCGTTCGACGCAGCACTCGCAAAGCCGGGCGTCGCTGCGCACATCGCTACGCTGACCGACCGCACGCCGGCGGAGTTCAAGCAGTACGTGCACCAGGAGCTTGGGCGGCGCGTGGCTGACACCGGTGGAGAGCCCACTAGCCGGTACGACCTGCAGGACGAGGGCAAGCTGTACGACCGTGTCGGACACGACGCCGACAACATGAGTGCCGAGGACGGCGCGCACCTGGCCAATCTCGACCACAGCGACGTGCTCAACGCAGTGAACAGCCCGAACGAGACCGGCGCGCGCCACCCCGGCATGTCGCCGGATATGTTCGGCCGGTTCCTCTCCGCGAAACAGCAGGTCGACGCCGGCTCGAAGGCGGGCGGCAACGCGTGGGTAAACGTCACGCGCACTACGAAGGATCCAGACACCGGTGCGGTCAAGGGCACCGAGACGATGCCTAAGCGGGTTAACTTCGTGAACCTGTCGAAGGCCTGGGGGCCGCAGCGCGAGATGTCGCAGAAGGGCAAGCGCGTCGGCGAGAGCACACAGGAGAAGTTCGACAACAACTTCAAGGACGGTCTCTCCGCCATGCTCAACGGCTGGCACGAGACGGACGAGCACGGCAACCCGGTTGACGTCACCGTCCAGCCGGCGAACGGCAAGAGTGGTGACGCAGTCAGTCGTGGTGACATGGCCGGTTGGCTGCGCCCTGACTCCGTCGTGGGC